>CAYWWT010000001.1:0-45218 GCA_964461855.1 uncultured Rhizobium sp.
TTCAATTACGCAATTTGGTTTGAAACCGGAAAGTCTGACGACACCTGTTCGGCGAACAATAATCTTTGCGATAATACCGGCGCGACTGCTGGCACAAACGCATCGTGGGGCATCGCCATGTATGGCGGCGGCTTGGCGAGCGGCAACAAGGTCTTTGGGTTCGATATGGGCATCATCGGCACGGTGATGGCGCTTAACGGGAATATCGTTAAGCGTAACGGCTATGGCGTAGTTATTTCCGGCCAGCTCGCGGGCGACCTAACGACCATGACCGCGAACGACATCATGAACAACACAAACTCCGGTGTTGAGGTCGATCAGTGCCACGGCGAAGTTATCATCCACGGCGGTAACACGCTGAAGGACAACGGTTCGACCAGCGGTTTCGCCGGCGTGCGCATTTTCCGGGCCTACAACGACCAAAAGGTCGTCGTGAAAGGCAACGTCTTTATCTCATCGGCAAACAAGAACGCCACGACAGGGCAGCTTTACGCAATCTTGGCGGTTTCCGGCGGCGATGTCGCTTACAACTCCGATGGCTGGAACGACAACGACTTCATCTTCACCGGCACCATCGACGCATACCCCACCAGCGCGTCCGTTGTTCCTTGCTCCTGGGGTCTCGACAACACTTCCGCTATTACCCCGGTCGAAATCTTCAACGATCCATATCACTCGAACCGCAACTCGAAGTTCCCATCGGTCGTACTCAATCAGGATGTCGGCCAGCGTTACCGTGGCTTCGCGTCGTCCATCCCGACCACGGGCGATAACTTGCGCGGCGATTACTATGTGAACCGCATGAACACCACGGCGACCGAGATGGGCTGGGTCTGCACGACCGCCGGTTCGCCTGGCACCTGGCAGACCTATGGAAAGGTGCCAACAACGTGAACCGCTTATTTGAAGGCGCCAAAATGACCGCCCGTGCCGTCCGGAACGCGAACCCCGGAAACCTTAATTCCGGCGATCATTGGCAGGGCCTTTTGCCCCGTGCCCAGATGACCACGGAGCAGGCGACGGAAAAGCGTTTCGCCGTCTTTGCCGCGCCGAAATGGGGCTTCCGTGCCCTGGCGCTGGTGCTGCTCAATTATCAGCGTATCCATCACCTGTCCTGCATCGGACAGTTTATCGCCCGCTTCGCCCCGTCTGCCGAGAACGACACCGTGGCCTATGCTGAGTGCGTCTCCAAAGAAGTGGGGATCGGGATTAACACCCCTGCCGACTTCACCCAGCCGGCCCTTCTGGCGGCGCTGTGCAAGGCCATAGCCCGGCATGAAAGCGGCGGCTGGTTTTTTAGGGAAGCCGACCTCGCTGCCGGTATCGCTCTCGCGGAGGCCTCATGACCAGCCTGGGCGAGCATTCCAACCTCACCGACACCGAAATCAAGATCGTGGTGAAGATGGCCGTGCGCGAAATGTTCGAAGAGTTCGGTCACGACCTTTCCACCCCGGCCGGGCGCGACGCGGCGCGCAAGGATTTCGCTTATACGCGCCATAGCCGTCTCAATTCCGAACGAATTTCCAACTGGATCATGAGCGCCACCATCACCGTCTTTATCGGCGGCGTGGCCTATGCGCTGTTTCAGGGCATCAAGGCGGCGATCTTCGCGAAGGTGGGACAATGATCCGCTTGCTGAAATCGCTGGCGGAGTTGGCCACCATCAGCACATGGGCGCTGTTCGGCGCGGCCATGGTGCTGACGGGGCTTCACATCCTGGTGGTGCTGATGCTGTGGCTGGGGACTATGCCGCCGTCTCGTTGGCTATCGCCGGGCGACACCATCGGCATTATTTCGATCCTGCTGGCTCTCGACCTGATGGCCGTGATCTTCGCCCTGGCCAAGGCCCGCATCGCGGCTCACGGCCCGGGCACGCTGGGCTTCGACCTGTCCAGCGGCGGCACTGATGCGCCGCCGTCCCCGCCGTCATCTGGCACCAAGGTCACAGTGGAGACGCCGAAATGACCAACCTGATCGAAGAGGCGGAAGCGGTAGTGTCGCCCTATCTGTTGGCGGCCAAGCTGGCGGGCGCCGTGCTGCTGGTGGGCCTTATTGCCTTCGGCGGCTGGTGGGGGCGCGGGGTTTGGGACAAGGCCGATGTCGCCCAAGCCCATGCCGCCACGGCAGCGGCCCAGACGGCCACGGCACAATGCCAGGCCATCCACGAAAAGGCTCGCGCCGATGGCGCCGAGGACGCGTTGACGGCGGTGAACCTCACAACGGCAGACGCCGCTGCCGCCATGGACAAGGTGTCTGCCCAGGCCGCGGCGCGGGTCCAGTCGCTCGAACAACTCATCACGGAGATCAAAAATGCTCCTTCAGCGCGTGCTTGCGGGGCTTCTGCTCCTGAGCTTGCTTTTCGTCGGAGCGTGCAGCACGCGGCCCCAGCCGTCCCCGCCGCCGCTCCCTGAGCAGCAGACCAGTATCGTCTATCCGGCGATGCCGCAGCTTACCTGCAAGGCCCAGCCGCCCGCGCCGGCGCTGGATGCCGATGACAACGCCTGGGCGGCCTGGAAGGCGATGGACCATGACGCCGGCCAAGACTGCCGCGAGAAGCTGGCCGGCGTGAAATCTGTCGTGGACAAATGGCCGCGCAAATGACCGTATCCGCTCGCCGCGATAGCGACATCATTCCGAACACCGTGACAGCGGAGGTTGCGGTCAAGGCCGCCCGCCGCATGCTTGCGGTGCAGGACGCGCGCGAGCAGATTATTCCCTTCATCAAGTTGATGATGCCGGACCCCAACGATCCCGACGACATCACGAAATCGCGTTATCATGTGCAGCATTTCCACAAGCTACTGGCAGAAGCGATGGAGGCTGTGGAGCGCGGAGAAATCCCGCGCCTCATCATCACCATGCCGCCGCGCCACGGAAAATCGCAGTTGGCGAACTGGGCCTTCACCGCCTGGTACATGGGGCGCAATCCCTACAATTCGATCATCACCGCATCGTATAACGAGACGTTGGCCGAAGAGAGCGGCAGCAAGGTCCGCGAATATATTACCTCGCCCATGTATGCCCAGGTCTTTCCCGATTGCCATTTGCGCAAGGGCGCCAAGGCGGTGGATCGACTGCAGACGCTGGAAGGCGGCATCGCGGTGTTCACTGGCGTGGGCGGCACCATCACCGGCCGCGGCGGCGATGTGCTGATTATTGACGATCCCATGAAAGGCGCGGCCGACGCGGACAGCCCGACCACGCGCGAGAAACAGTGGAATTGGTTCACTCAGG
This sequence comes from uncultured Rhizobium sp., assembly GCA_964461855.1. Classification (GTDB taxonomy): domain Bacteria; phylum Pseudomonadota; class Alphaproteobacteria; order Micropepsales; family Micropepsaceae; genus Rhizomicrobium. The sequence goes on from CAYWWT010000001.1 coordinate 3,235, forward strand.
ACATGATGTCCCGCCTGATGACGGACATGGGCGCTGTCATCATCATCATGACGCGCTGGCATGAAGACGACATTGTTGGCCGCCTCACCGATCCGCGCAATCCCTGCTATTCCAAGGAAGAAGCGGGGAACTGGAAAGTTCTGCATTTCACTGCCTTGGCGGAAAAGAACGATGTTCTTGGCCGTCAAAAAGACGAGGCGTTGTGGGAGAGCCGGCAGTCCGCCAAGCGCCTTCGATCCATGCGGCGCCTCAACCCCCGTGGCTTCAATGCCAATTATCAGGGTCGCCCATCGCCGGCAGATGGCGTCTTCTTCAAGCGCGAATGGCTACGCGGCTACAAGCTGGAAGACTTGCCGTCGAACTTGCGCATGTACGCCGCATCTGACCACGCAGTCGGCCAGAAACAGGAAAACGACAAGACATGCTTGATGATGGTCGGCGTCGATGAAAAGGACAATATCTGGCTGCTGCCCGACATGTTCTGGGAGCGTGCCGGCACGGAAGTTATCGTCGAAAAAATGATCGACATGATGGAGCTGCACAAGCCGCTGGTGTGGTGGGGCGAGAATGACCACATCATGAAATCCATCGGTCCATTCCTGTTCAAGCGCATGCAGGAACGCCAGGTCTATTGCACCGTCGAGCCCGTCACCCACGGCGGCAAGGACAAGCGCACGCGCGCCCAGGCCATCCGCGGCCGCATGTCCATGGGGATGGTGCGGTTCCCGACCTTCGCGTCCTGGTGGGGCGACGCCATGGACGAGCTGCTGAAGTTTGACCGCGGCCGGCATGACGATCTGGTGGATGCCATCGCCCATATCGGGCGTGGCTTGGGCCGCCTGGTGAAGGCGCCGAAGGCAACCAATGACAACGTGGTCGAGCCCAAGCCTGGAACACTGGCCTGGATCAAATGGGCGGATGGTCCGCGCAAGGCCGAGGAAAAGCGCCTGAAGGCGCGGAACGGATTTTGAGGGTACAGGCTATGTCGGACATTGGCAGCGAATACTCGGACATCGAGAACACCACCAACACCGCGAGCAGCGATGCGACAACCGACGCGCAGGTTTCCGGCGTGCGCCGGGAATTGGGCGAAGTTTCGGAGGATAGAAAATCCCTTCTGGGCGAGATTTCGGCGGATGTGACAGCCTCGCGCAAATTCTGGAAGGATGATTTCGAGCGCATGCGCAAGGATCAGGATTTCCTTTTGGGGCTGCAGTACCACGGCCAGACCAGCATCGATAACGATGAGCGCTATATGGCCAACATTGTGCAGCGCCATGTGCAGCAGCGCACCGCGGCCGTCTATGCCAAGAACCCGACCGTTGTGGCCCGCCGCAAGCAAATGCTGGATTTCGTTCTATGGGACGAAAACCCTCTGACCGCGCAAATGGCGATGCAGGCCATGTCCCTGGCTGGTAAGATTGCCACAGGCGCCCAGGGTGGCGATCCTCAGGCGCAAGCGCAGGCGACGGCCGCCGCCGCCAACCCGGTGGCCATGGAAGAGCTTGTGGCCGCCAGGGCGTTGCTGGCCGATATCCAGAAAGGCATGCAGCGCCGCGCCGCCTCGGGGCGGATTTCCAAAACCATGGAGCTGTATTTCAAGAACAAGGTGCTGGCGCAGCAGGCGCCGCCCTTCAAGGCCAGCATGAAGCAGCTTGTCCGGCGCACCATGGCCGCCGGTGTCGGCTATATCAAGCTGGGGCTGATGCGCGACATGGAAACGTCGCCGGATGTTTTTAGCGGCATGGCCACCCTGCAGGAGCAGATCGCCATCATTGATCGCATGATTGCGGACATAACCGACAAGGGATTGTTCAATACGGATGTGATGAATGACGCCAACGCGCAGAAGGAAGAATTGCGCCTGGCGATGGAGGCGTTGCAGCGGCGCCCCCAGGTGGTGAAGCAGGAAGGCATTATTTTCGATTTCCCGTCCTCGACCTCAATCATCCCAGACCGCAATCTTATCCATCTTCAGGGCTTTCTGGGGTGCCGCCGCGTCACTGAGGAATATCTTCTGACGCCGGAACAGGTCGAAGCGATCTGGAAAGTGGATGTCAAAGGCAACTGCACTACTTATGACGCCACCAGTGGCGCGAAGGAGCTTGCGGGGCCGCCTAGCGAGCATCAGCGAAAGGGCGGAAAGGTCTGCGTCTGGGTGGTTTATGACCGCGACACAGGGCTGACCTACACGATATGCGAAGGCTATGACGACTTTCTCGAAGAGCCATGCGCGCCAAAGCTGACGCTGGAACGCTTCTTTCCGTGGTTTCCGCTGGCGTTCAATTATATCGAACATCACAAGCAGCGCTGGCCGCTGTCTGATATCCATCTGTTGAAGCACGCCCAGCGCGAATATAACCGCGCCCGGGAAGGGTTGCGCGAGCATCGTATTGCCAATCGCCCGATGACGATTGTTGGCGGCGTCCTCGATGACGGGGATAAAGGAAAACTGGAATGCCGTCCAGCAAATGCCGTCCTCACCTTGCAAGGTTTGGGGCCAGGGCAAAAGGCGGCCGATTTGTTGCAGGCCTATCAGCATCCCGCCATAGACCCCCAGGTCTATGAAACCGACCATGTTTTCCAGGATGTGTTGCGCGTCGTCGGCTCCCAGGAGGCCAATCTGGGTGGCACCAGCAACGCCACCGCGACCGAGAGCAGCATCGCGGAAAGCAGCCGCATGTCGTCGCTGCAGTCGAACATGGACGACATGGACGACTTCCTGACGGAAGTGATGCGCGCCGCCGGCCAGGTGGCGCTGATGGAGATCGGCAAGGACGAAGTGGTGCGGATCGTCGGCCCGGGCGCCGTGTGGCCCGAGCTGAACGGCCAGGACATCGCGGACGAAATCTTCCTCGAAATCCAGGCCGGCTCGTCCGGCCGCCCCAATAAGGCGGTCGAAATCCAGAACATCACCCAGCTCGCCCCCACCCTGCTGCAGATCCCCGGGATGTCGCCCCAATGGCTGGCGACCCAGCTTTTGACCCGCATGGATGACCGGCTGGACCTGACGGACGCCTTTATCGCGGGCACCCCCTCAATCCAGACCCTCAATGCCATGGCGGCCAAACCGCTGGGTCAGGCCCCACAGGGGGCTGGAAAGCCAGGCGGGCCGGGTGCTGAAGACCCGAATGCCCAGGGCACAGAGGGCGGCCAGAACGCCGCGGCGCCGCCGGGCGTGGGCGGCGGGCTCGGCGCCCAGCCGGGCAATGTGGGCGCTCCGGTGGTGTCCCAGACCGGCTAGATGTCGATCTACATGCCGGATGTTGACCGGCGCGACCAACAAGATATAGTTCCGAAAGCGGCGCGTTGCGCCGCACAGCCAGAGGGGCGCTAAAATGAGTGATCGGGGCTCGCCTTCCGACCACACCGGGGCAGACAAGGCCATCACCGACGACACCGCGCCGGCCAGCGCGGGCGCCGAAGGTGGTGCCGCATCGCCCGGTTCTGGGGACGCTAATCTCGACGCCGCCGCCTCGTCCGCGGATGGCGACCAGGGCGCTAAGCAAGATGCTCCGAAACCGACGCTTGCCGATGTCATCAAGACAGCGGTGGCCGAGGGCTCGGACGAAAAGGTGGCCTCGCCCGCACCTGTGAAGGATGGATCGAAAGTCGAAGGCGATGACGCCGCGGCGAAAGCCGATGGCGAACACAAGCCGGAAGACGATGCCAAACTTCCGTTCCACAATCACCCTCGTTGGAAGCAAGTGATCGGGGAGAACGCAGAGATCAAGGCGAAGGTGGCGACACTGGAACCGGCGGCTCAGCAGTTCGAGAAGATCGAAAGCTTCATGACGCAGCACCAGCTCACCCACGAAGAAGTGGGCGAGGGGTTCATCATCATGGCGATGGCGAAGGCGGGCGATCCCCGCGTGATCCAGAAGCTCGATGATTTCCGCAACAAGGTTGCCCTGGCGATTGGTGAGGCTGTGCCCGCCGACATTCAGGAGCAGATCGACAGTGGCGCACTCACGGAGGCGGCCGGCAAAGAGCTGGCCAAGACCCGCGCGCAACTGAAGATGACCGAGGCGCAGACCGCGCGTCGGTCCGAGGCGGATGCCGAAAAGAAGGCAAAGGATGATGCGGACGCGCTGAAGAAAGAACTTCAGGGCGCCGTGACGGCATGGGATGCGGAACAGCGGAAAATCGATCCTGACTTTGCAAAGAAAGAGAGCGCAATCGCACGTTATTCGCGCGCCCTCATTCTGGAACATGGTCAGCCGCGCAACCGTGAAGAGGCCGTAAACCTCGTCAAGGCCGCCTATGCCGAAGTCAACAAGGACTTCGGCGCCGTCATTCCCCAGAAGCAGGCCGCGAAGCATGTGCCGAGCGCACCGTCCTCCCACGGCGCGTCCCAGCAGCCCAAATCCCTACGCGAAGCCGTAGCCCGGGCGCTTCAGGAATAACGCGCCTTCTTTTGAAGAAGGTGTCCCATGCCTATCACTGCCAATCAGCTTCAGACCGCCATGAACGCGGCGCTGGACTACTATGTCAGGGGCGATGCCCTTGACCAAGCGGTTCAGGATATGCCGCTGCTCGACGCTCTGCGCAAAAACCAGAAGACCTTTCCCGGCGGCAAGGAGAATATCTCCATCCCGGTGAAGGGTGATCGCGACCCGTCCCTCATGGGTTATTCCTATGATGACACTGTCGGCTACAAGAATGTCGGCAACATCAAGCGCGTCGCCTATGCCTGGAAGGAAATTCATGACGGTATCCAGTTCACGGGCACCGAACTGAAGCAGGACGGTATCTCGGTGGTGGACAGCACCACCGGCGCCAAGACCGTCGAACACAGCCAGCGCGAGCTGACGGTGTTGTCGGGCATTTTGGACGACAAGCTCGACAGCATGGCGAAGGATTGGGCCTACGGCTTCAATCGCATGCTGTGGCTGGATGGCACCCAGGACAGCAAGGTCGTGCCCGGCGTGCAGGCGCTTATCACCCAGACCCCGAACGCCGGCACCACCGGCGGCCTGGATCGTGCGCAGTCAGCCTGGTGGCGCAACCGGGCGCTGGTGGGGGCCGACAAAATCGTGTCTTCGACCGCCAACCAGACGCTCACCAAGACCTTGCGCAAAGAGGTCCGTCAGCTTCGTCGCTATCGCGGCCGCCCCAGCCTGGTGCTGTGCGGTTCGGCGGCGCTGGAAAAACTGGAAGGCGAAGTCGCGGAGAAGGGCATCTACACCCAGCAGGGTTTTGTCAATAACGGCAAGAACGACATCGGCATGGCGGACATTTCCATGCGCGGCGTCGGCACTTTCACCTATGACCCGACCCTGGATGACCTCGGCCAGTCCGATTTCATCTACATGCTGGACCCCAAGCACCTGACGCTGCGCGTCATGGAAGGCGAGGACAACAAGACCCACAATCCGGCGCGTCCTTACAACCAGTACACCTACTATCGCGCGATGACCTGGACCGGCGGCCTCACCGTCGATCAGCTCAACGCCAACGGCGTGTATCAGGTTTCGTAACTGTTGATCGACATGGCGGACGGCGATCCTGTCGTCCGCCACTAGGTCCCAAACCGCCCCTCCGAAGGGGGCAGAAAGAGCCTACCAATGACCTCCAAAGTTGTTTCCGGCATTCTCGCCGCCGCCGTTGCCGCCGATGGCACCTTCACCATCACCTATCCCACGGGTTTCACCCGCGGCGACTTCATCCCCGGTGTCGATCACCGCATGGTCATCAATCAGGCCGAAGTGAAGGCCCCGATTGGCATGACCCTTTCCTTCGGCGCCACCAGCGTCACTGTCACCAACAAGACGGGTGCGGCCTGGCCGGTGGGTTCGGCGTTCATCTTCCAGTTCAACATTCCCGGCGAACAGGGCCAGCTTTCCAGCGATGGCAGCACCCGCATGTCGCAGGTTCGCCCCTGGCCGGTGCGTTATCTCGACCTGGGAACGCCGCTCGCGCTTTCCGCTGCCGGCATCCGTGCCGCCGCCGCTGTTTCCGCCGCGGGGGCCCTGACCGGCCTTCTGGTCACGGCTTTGGACGTGCCGCGCGCGCTGACCATCCTCTCGGCCGCAGACGACAGCGGCATCACCTTCACAGTGCTGGGCAAGGATGCCTACGGCAACGCGGTGTCGGAGACGATCACGGGCGCATCGGCGGCGCCGGGCACCGCCGCCGGCAAAAAGGCGTTTTCCACCATCACTTCGATCACGGCTTCCGGCGCTGCCGCCGGGAATGTGTCGGTGGGTTGGGGCAATGTGCTGGGCCTGCCGGCCTTCCTGCCCAACGCGGCTCATATCCTGAAGGAGTTTCAGGATGGCGCCGCGGCTACGGCCGGTACGACCGTTGCTGGCGTGCAGTCCAAGCCCACGGCGACCACTGGCGATGTCCGCGGCACCTATGTGCCCAATTCGGCGCCGGACGCGAGCAAGGCTTATGGCCTGCTCGTTGCCCTGCCGGACCCCGGCTATCTGGGGGCCGATCAGTTCGCCGGCTAACGCCGTCGAAAAAGAGCAAGGGGGCGGAGTTTCTGGCGTTTCGCCGCCCCCTTGTCTCCCTTCCTGACGCAAGCGCCCGAAGACTGAAAACCAGGAGAATGAAATGCAGCGCGTGAATTGTGAGGTCCGACTGGCCTCCGAAACTCAGACCAATAACACCGTCCTCAAGAGCGGCGTCTCGCCGGCGGAAATCGCCGTGCTGCTCAACCTTCATGGCGAGGGTTCCGTCATCAACATCAAGCGCACCCACATGGACAAGACGCCCCATGGCCAGGAGCGCGAGCGCCTGATCGGCATCTATGGCCATCATGTCATCGACCGCATTTTTCCGGGCCAGTTCTCCAAACTTCCCGTGACGCTGGACGATCTGAGCATCGGCCCCAAGGATGATGAAGACAGCGACGCCGGCGCCGATGTGGAAACGGAAGGCTCTGCCGTCCTGGATGGCGAAGAAGGCGGTGTCGATGACACCAATTTCGATCTGGACGAAGACGACAAGCTGCTGATCGCCAGCATCGATGCTGCCAAGTCCAAGGATGAGCTGCGCGCTATCGCACGGGAGAATGAGGTCGATCTGACCGGCATCGAAGACAAGATGACTTCGCTGCAAGCCGTCATCAAGAAGCAACTCTTCCCGGCGGCGAGGTAGCACACGGCCATGCGCGGAGCCACGCTAGGCAATCTCATCCAGGCGCTTCGCCGCGAATTGAAACTCGCGGAAAGTCCTGCCTTGGGAAAAAACACCCGAGAGGGTCATGCCCATGCTTTGCGCTCCGCGCAGGACCGCCTTTTTGCCGAACACAACTGGCCCTTCAAATTCATTCGCCGCGATGTCGCCATGGCGGCAGGACAGCGCTATTACGCACCGCCGGCCAATCTCGACCTGGAAGATATCCGCAACGTTTCGGCGCTCTATTCCAATCAATGGACCCCGGTACCGAAAGGTATCTGCACCGCCGATTTCAACACCTTCAACTCCGATACCGATCAGCGCTGCGACCCGGTATTGCGTTGGGATTTCTATAATGATCCCACCGACAACGGCGACATGATCGAAGTCTGGCCAATACCGGCCACGGACGGGATGGTGACGCTGCGCTTTGAGGGCTTGCGCAAGCTGGGCACCTTGGTGGCTGATACCGATGTCGCGGAACTGGACGATACGCTGCTGGTGTTGACGGCAGCGTGTGATTTCGTCTCCGCCAAGGATTTGGCGAAGGCGGAAAATAAGGCCGCGCGCCATTTGTTCAATTTGCGCCGCAACCTGGCGGACACCAGCACCTTCGTCTCTGGCGGCGGCAGCGATCCGCGTTCCAATCGCCGTGAGCCGCCGCGCATCACCATCACCCCTGCACCGACGAGCGGGTGAGCGATGAGCTATTTCGTTGTAGAAGATTTTCGCCTTGGCCTGGACCGGCGCAAGCATGTGCTGGCGCTGCCGCCTGGCGCGCTTTATTCCGCCAAAAACGCCAACATCAATCGTGGCGGTGAAATCGAGAGTGCAAAGGCATTCGTCTCAAAGTTTGACTTGCCCACCAACACTTTCGGGATGGTGACGGCAGGCGGCAATCTCTATGTGATCGGTTCCGTTGTCGCGCCGGTCATGCCAAGTGGCGTGTCCTATCAGCGTATCCAATATCCGGACGGCTCAGCGATGACCAAGTTGGTTCACGCTTCCGTCGCCAAAGGAAAAATCTTCGCCATCGCGGAATTTGGCGCCGACAAGTTCGGGGTCTTTTACAATGGCGTGCTGGTTTCGGATTGGGCTTCCGGCGCCGTCATCAGCGGCATGACGAGCTATAGCGATATCGCAACGCATTTTGCCGGCATCATCGATGTCGATCCCAATTACGCTGCAACCGCATCGGGCCCGGCCGTCACGATTAACGGCGTGCCGGGGGTCGATTTTACCTATTCAACCACGGCGACGAATGTTCCGGGCGGCACCAGCGACCAGTATGCCACCGCATCCCTGGTTCAAGCTGCATCTGCCGCCACCGCGGAGACACTGGCGACGGGCACTATCACCTTCGACGGCGTTGATGGCTCCAAGCTGATTACGGCCATTCAGATCAATGGTGTTGACCTGATCGGACCGACCCCGCTGGGCCCCGGCGATGATAATGGCGCCGCAACTACCGTTGCGAGCTTCATCAACTCGTTCACCAGTTCGCCAAAATATACCGCGAGTGCGGTTGGCGCCGTTGTAACGATATCCGCAGTCCCCGGCAGCGGCGCATCCGTGAACGGAATTGCGATCAATGTGACCAGCGGGTACGGGATCGGTGTCATCACAGCGACGAATATGGATGGCGGTGCGGCCGCCATGGCTGGCGCACCGAAAATCATCAGCATTGTCTTTGGCGGATCGTTTGAAGCTGGCGACACATATTCGGTGACGCTGGGCGGGACGGTATTTGGCTCCGCTGCCAGCGGCCTTACCGCTGCCGGCGAGGAACCCGTCTTCTCACTGACCCACAAGGGCAAGACCTACGCGATTGCCGGCCCCAATCTATTCGGCTCCGCCATCGATGATCCTACCCTGTGGAATGACGGCACGGGGTCTTTCGTGATCGATATGTCGTCGGAGGTCCAGGGCGCGGAAACGCTCACGGCTTTGAGCTTGTTTCAGGGCAACATGGCGGTTTTTTCCCGCGCCACAACCCAGATTTGGTCGTTCGATGCTGATCCGGCGAATAACGCCCAAATCCAGGTGCTGCCCAATATCGGCACCCTGGCGCCGCGCAGCGTCAACGCCTTTGGCGATAGCGATGTGTTTTTTCTCTCGGACACGGGGGTGCGCAGCCTTAAGTCGCGCTCGGTCATCAACACGGCTTCATTGTCTGACATCGGCTCGCCCGTCGATCCGCTCATCATCGCAGCCATCACGGCGGCCGGTGACGATGCGCAGAAGGCGGTTTCGATTATCGACCCCATCGACGGCCGCTATTTGCAGCAAATTGGCACCACAACCTATGTTTTCCATTATTTTCCCAGCGCCAAAGTTTCCGGATGGACGACCTGGGAAAGTGGCCTGGCGATCACGGATTTCGCGGTCTTGAACGAACGCCTGTATGCGCGCGCCGGCGATATCATCTATTTGCTGGGCGGCGACGATAACGATAAATATTCCGAGCAGGCCCTTGACGTGCAGTTGCCGTTCATTGGCGCGCGGCAGATTGCGACGCTGAAGCACTTCACCGGCATCGATATCGCCTGCGATGGCACCTTCACGGTCTATCTTCTCACCGATCCCAGCGACCTTGATGCGCAAAGCGAAATCGCAACTATCACCAAGTCAACCTATGGATTGGGAGGTGTTCCGGTTTTTGGCGAAGATACCAGCGTTTTTGCCCTGCGGTTCACCGGCCGGGCCGGTGAATATGGCCGGGTGGCCAATATCGCGGCGCATTACATCCCGTTGGGCGAACAGGTGCCGTCATGAAAATGACTGTCGCTCCGCTCAATGACGGCGACCTGCTCTACATCGCGCGCAACATGCGGTGCCGTGATCGGCAAGAAATTTTCGCTACGCGGTGGTCGGAAAATCCCAACCAGCTTGTCGATGACTGCATGGCGGTGTCGCGGTTGCCGACATCATTTACGGCCATGATGGGTTTGAAAAAGCCGATTGCGGTCATCGGTGCTGTAGAGCCGTGGCCCGGAGTTTGGGATGTCTGGCTGTTTGCCACGAAGGAATTTGATCAAATCCGCTTTTCCATGACGAAGTATGTGCGCAAGGTCTTCATCCCGGCGTTGTTGGAGCGTGGGATGCACCGGGCGCACTGCCGGTCCATCGCCAGTCATGTGAAAAATCACGAATGGCTTTATGAAATGGGCGCGCGCCAGGATGCCACGCGCCCTTGTCGCGGTTGGGGAAAAAACGGCGAAGATTTCCTGATGTTTGAATGGCATCGGGAAGATTTGCTTGCCCAACTTGCCAACGCGGAGGCGGTGTAATGTGCATCTTTGGCGGTGACGGCGGCTCCAAGGCCCTTGCCCGGCAGCAGCAACAGCAGGCGGACGAAGCGCGGGCAGATTCCAATGCGCGCGCGCAGCGCATTCAAACCGGCAATGCCAACATCGACAACACCTTTGGGCAGTTCGATGACAATTATTTCAATGGTCTGAGCAAATCCTATCTGGATTATGCGCAGCCGCAGTTGGACGATCAGTACACCAACGCCAAGAAATACATCACCTATGCGCTGGCGCGGAACGGAACGACCCATTCGTCCATTGCTGGTGATGAATTTGGTGATCTGGCTAAGCAGTATGCGACCAACGAAACCGGGCTGAATTCCACGGCATCCGATTATGCCAACAAGGCCCGTGCTGATGTCGCCGCCAACAAGTCTGCGGTGATCGGGCAGTTGAACGCCTCTGGTGATGCGGACGCCGCGACCACGGCGGCCCTGGCCGCATCGCGCGTGCTGGCGGCGCCGCCCAGCTTCTCGCCTTTGAGCGCGCTGTTCACCAATGTCAGCGCCTTGGCGGCGCAGAACAAGCTGGCGTCAGACAGCAATCCGGCATCGTCCTCGGGTGCGCGGCTGTATGGCGCTCCGACCACCAGCTACGGGGTGCGCTGATGTGCGATCCAGTCTCCATCGGGCTGACCCTCGCCGGAAGCGCCTTGCAGGGCATCGCCCAGGGCCAGGTGGCCAGCGCCCAGAAGCGCGACATTAACAAGGCCGGGCAAAGCTATGAGGCGGAGCGCGGCCGCCAGGCGGGGTATCGTGACCAGAATTACGCCACGGTCGGGGACACGCTGGCGAACTTCTCCCTGGACAATCAGAACAAGCTGCAGGCAGACGCCACAGCTAAGCGCACGGCGGCCTATGTCAATCCGCTGGAAGGCATGACCTTTGGCGCAGCGCCGGTGGCCAACGCCGACGCGAATTATGCTGTCGATAGCCGCAACGCCCGCACCGCCGATGCGGCGAAGTCGAAAGCCATCAGTGAGGCGACGGCAAAGGCGGGGCTGGACGCCTATGGCGATATGCAGACCGGCAACAACATCTATGTGGCCAACAACGCCAACAAGATCGACCAGATTGACCGCATCGCGGCGGGGTCGCAGGCGGCGGAAGGTGTGCAGCAGGGCGCACTGCAATCGAAGCTGGCGGCGGACAAGAGCGCCGGCAGCTTTGTCGGCGGGCTTGGCGACCTCTTCTCTGCGGCTGGATCGCTGGCAGGCATGGGCGGCGGTGCTGGTGGGATCGGTAGCAGCATCCAGCAGTTCGGCGCGCGCAACGGCATCGGCTTCCTGTCCAACGGCATGAAGTACATTTCGCCCTTCGCCGGCACGGGCGCCGGCGGGGTCTATCAGCTCGCTTTGCCGCCAATCGGTTGAGGTAAAAACATGCCGATCATCCCCAACACCTATTACCAGAACCCCGGCGTGGGCCAGGTCGTCAGCAATCTTGGTCTGGCGATCTTTGGCGACCCTGAGGCGCGCGCGAAACGCGATCTTTATGGCGCCCAGACCCAGAGTTACCAGGCGGAAGCGGACAGCCGCCGCGCCACAGCCGATAAGACCCGCGCTGAAACCCGCCCGCTGGTGACGCGCGCCGACCAATACGATGTTCTTCCGGCGACAGTGGCCAGCATCTTCGCCCCAGTTGCCGGCGAGACGCCACAGCAGCACGCCGCCCGGATCGCGCCATTCGTCGGTCAAGTGCTACAGGCCGGCGGCGGCGATGCGGCGGCGATGGGAAATGGCCTTCAGGACTTGTTCTCGACCGCCTACGCCGCTGACGGCACCGATGCCGGCGGGCGCACCGGCCTTATCATTGGCGGACACACGCCCGGCAAGGATTATGCTGGCACGGCGGCGCGGGCCGATCAGATTGCCGCGCAGGAAGCCCAGGAGGACCGCGCCACCAAGTACGGCGTGGCCAGGATCGACCAGGGCGCCGCCAACGCGCGCAACGCCGCGACCATCGCTGGCGAGAACATGCGTTTTTTCAACACGCCGCTGAATGTCGGAGAGGGAAACACCGTCTATATCGCGCCCACCGATCCTCGCTATGGCAAGGTCGGCGGCACCGATGGCGTGGTGCGCGGCAATCCCACCGCCAACACCGTGCGCGGCGAAGCCGGCGCGCGTATGCTGGCCGGTGACAAGCAGCCTGGCCTGGCTGGGCTGTTCAACGGCTCCGGTGGCGTCGCCAAGCCGGGCGCCGCGCCCAAGCCCCGGGTTGTGACCGGGAAGGCGCTGGATGATGCGGTCGGCGCGGCGGCGGCGATGGTGGGCGCGGCGGCGCGGGGCGCCAACAACAAGGTGAGCATCGATCCGACGTTCGAGAGTTCTTTCGACCCCGGCAAAGTCGCGGCCGCGCGCCAGGCGGCCGGCGCCGAGCTGGCGGTCAGCGGCAATGCGCAGAGGGCGGGCGAAATTTACCTGAACACCCTTGGCGTGGCGCCGGGCAGCACCTTCGAGAAGCCGGGCACCATTTCCAGCATCTTCGGCGCCCGCCCCACGATGGCGCCGCCGGCCGCGCCAGCCCAGCCGGCGATCCCGCCGCCCGCCTCCCGGCCGGTGGGCACGAAAGCCCGCGGCGTCGATGGGATCGAGCGCACATGGAATGGCCAGGCCTGGATCGGCCCCGGGCGGGGCACCTGAATGGCACCCTCTCTTGCTGACATGGTGTTTCAGCCGCCGGCCCAACCAGTCGGGCTGACGGACGCTGAAATGTTTGGGGCTGCGCCTGCCGCTCCCGGCGGCCAGCCAGTGGGGCTGTCAGACGCCGAAATGTTCGGGGATGCCCCAACGCCGCCTGTCGAAAGCTCGACCGGCGGCGCCTTTGGTCGCGCTGCGGTGCGTGGTGCGCTCCCAGCGGCTGGCGGCATGGCTGGCTTCGGTGCCGGCATGGTCGCGGCCCAGCCGGTGCTGGCGCCTCTGGCGGCCATGACGGGTCCGGCGGCGCCAGCAGTTGAGGGCATCGGTTCGTTCCTGGCCGGCCTGGCCGGGGCCTATGGCGGCGGCGCGCTGGTGCGCAGCGGCCAGGACAAGATCGTCCGCATGTTGCCGGAAGGCGTTCAGCGTTTTTTGGGCCAGGACGCCCCCCAGGTGCAGGCCGACACGACGCAGCACCCCTATGCCACCATGGCGGGCGACATCGCCCCCAACCTGTTGTTCATGCGCCCCGGCTTTGGCGCGCGCGTGGCGGCCCCGGAAGGGGCGCCGCTGGCTCAACGCATCTTCTCCCACCCGGTGGGTGCCCCGGCGGCTGGCGCCGGTCTGGGGGCCGCTCAGGAGGCCGTGGCCGAACAGGTTCAGGAAGGCAAGATCGACCCCAAGAAGGTCGCCATCGCCGCCGCCGGCGGGGCCCTGATGAGCCACGAAACCAAGCTGGGCGCCAAGGTGGCCAACGCCTTTCCCGGCGTCTTTCAGTCTTGGCGGGCGGGCCGCACCGGCGGTGTGTCGGATGCTGGTGGTACCCCTCCACCCCCTGACACCCCCCCTACCCCACAGGAGGTTGAGGAATTCGCCGCGTCGCCCGAGGCGGCCGCCTTTATGCGGGCCAACGGCATCAACCATCCCGACGATCCGCGCATCCCCCAACTGCTCGACCGGCTGGCCGTGCGCCGCCCGGCGGAGGCCGCCAGTCAGCGCGTGCCGCCACAGGCCCAGCCAGAACCCGCCCAGGTCCAGGCCGAGCGGGAAGGTATCGAAAACGGTGACATTCATCCCGGATTTGATAGCCAGGCCGGCCGCGCGCCGCGCGCCGCGCTGCCCGATCAGATCCCCGTCACCCCAGCCGGCCAGGCCGACACGGGCGATCTGGGCGTGCGCGCCGGCATCGACAAGTTCGCCGCCGCCGCCGCCGGCCTGCCGGTCGTCACCGAGCCCCAGCCGACGCGCATGAGTGAGGCAGATATCGCCCGCAGCCGGGCCAAGATGGCGGGCGGCACCCAGAATGCCGCCGAGCCGCCGCCGCGGCTGGTGACGCCCCAGGATCGTCTGCCGCAGACCCCCGAACAGGTCCAGGGCCAGCGCCAGGCTGGCGAGGCGTTCACCGCCGCCGACGCCCAACGCGGACGTGCCGGCACTGTCGACACTGTCGACACCCAGCCAGCGGGCCGGCCGGAAGGCGTCGATGCCACCAATGTGACCCTGGATGACGGTTTCCCAGTTCGGGTGCTGAAGCGCACCGTCAAAGAGGTCGGCGGCAAGCATATCGACATGGCCCAGGTCCACCGCTACGACCCGCGCACGGGCGAGCTGGACCCCGAGGCTGTGCCCTACGAAGTGCCGGCCCGTCAGCTCAAGACCGCCGCCTATGCTGTCGATCCGCGCCAGGCCCAGGATTTCCATCAGCGCGCCCAGGGCCCCGGCAATCCGGAAGCCGAGCGCATGCCCAATGAGCCGGTGCGCCGCCAGCAGGATCAGACCTATCGCGCCACGCCGGAGGACAACAACGCCGATTTTCCCGGCGCGACACGCCCAGGCCCGGGTGACGGCGAAGGCCCGCAAGGGCGCTCGCCGCTGCCCGAACAGCCCGAGGGGCCTCACCCGGGGCGCCAGCGGCCGCGCAGCGAAGAGGAAGCCATCCGCGATTTCCAGGCGCGAGCGCGGGACCGCGAGGGGGCGGACTATCGCTCCCGCCGCGCCGAAGGCGCGCGCAAGGAAGATGCCAAGGCCAGCTCGATCGCCGCCGGCCTGGATGCCGAAGGGCGCTTCCCAGTCGATGACCGCGGCTATGTGGCATCCGACAAGGGCGGCCCGGTGCGCTTTGCCGACCAGAAACAGGCGGCGAAGTGGATCATCAACGAAGGCCACAAGAAATCGGCCGACCAGATTTTTGAGATCGAGAACCATCCGGGCGGCAAGGGTTTCACCGTGCATGAGCGCGGTCGCGCGGAGACAACGCCACCAGAACACCCCTCACCGAATGGTTTCAGCCCCGTTGCGGTGAAGGGCGGTGCGCGCGCGGCGGAGGGTGGGGCTTCTCCTGGCGCCTCTTCGCCGCGCGCTGCGCCCCGTCGCAACAGCGGCACACGCGGCACACTGCTGGATGCCATCCGCGCCCATGGCGGCATTCGGGATGATCGCGGCGATGTCGCCCAGATCATGCGCGATTACAAAAACCCGCGCTTCAAGCGCAAGGTTGTCAATCCGGAAGGCCTGCCGCCGGACAAGATGCGCGAGCGCTTGCAGGAAGAAGGCTGGTTTGGCCGCCACGATGATAGTGGCGTCGCCCAGGAAACCGGCGCGCATGGCGGCGATGATGTCCGCGACCTCTATGACCTGATGGACCGCGAGGCGCGCGGCGATGCCGTTTATCACCCCGACGAAGCGCCCACTGACCGCGAAATGACGCGTGAAGCCGAGCGCATCCAGGACGAGGAAATGAACCGTGCGGGGGTGACGGAAAACGACACCCCTCAGGAAATTGAGCGCAAATTGGCGGATTTCCGGGCATCTGAAACCGCCCGCTTTGAAGAAGAAGCCGCCAAGGCTAAGGTGATCGATGAAGCGGTCGAGAGCCTGGACAGCACAGACCGGGAGAATGTCGATGTCGAAGATTATGAGCCTGGCGCAGATTACGGCGCAGAGGAAGAAACACCTGGCGCGGGGAAAAAAAAACCTGGCGGCTATGAAAGCCGCGCACGCCAATCCGACGACATCCCCGGCTGGGAAGACAACGCTGGCGGAAGCCATCGTGAAACAGGCGGCGCTGATCGCAGCAATCGAGAAGGCGCTGAGCCCGCCGCCCGCTCCGAAGGCCTAGATCAAACCGAAGTCCCTGGCACCGCGGAAGTCACGCGCGAAGAAATGCGCGCGCGCCAGGCGCGGCGTGACGCGGAAGAGCGCCAGCAAAATCCGCGCACCTATTCCGGCAAGGCCCAGAAGGATCACGCGGAGGATGGCCTATTCGCGGATCAGTCCGAGAAAGCCCAGTCCGACATGTTCGGCGGCACCGCCGAAGAGAAATCTGCCGCCAGCACCTTGCGCGACAAGTTTTTTTCCAACCCCGCCGGTGATCCCGAGGCTTGGCGCGAGCTGGGCCGTACCCTGGCTCATGCGTTTGGCTGGGTGAAGGAAGAGGCGCAAGCCTGGGCGCGGCATCTGGAAAGCATGACGGCATCGTTTCCGAAGCTAGAAATGGGCGGTGCCAACAAGCTCGATAGGGCCTGGAAAGCCACCTATCCGATGCGCCGCTGGTTGGAAATTGCGTCCTACAGCAATGACGGGCGCCTGCGCTCAATGTCGTCGCGGTTCAAGTCTCCGGTGGCGCGCGAAATTGCCGACATGTTCTTTGCCGCGCCGCGTGGCGGGCGCGAAGGTGCGGTCGGCAAGGACTATTTCCAGGCTATCAGCGAGCGCCGGGGGCGGTGGCTCAATCAGATCGAAGATGCCTTCGGCCCGCTGGAAAAGATGACGGACAAGCAAAAGGGCGAAGCCCTCAACCAGATCGGCCGGCTGGTACAGAACCCCGGCGCCATTAAGCGCGGCACGCCTATCCATGATGCCGCCGCTGAAATCGGCCGCATCCTCAAGGAAGCGCTGGCTTATCAGCGCGCCGCCGGCGTGGATATTGGCGAAGTGAAGCGCGGCTATCTCCCCCGCGTGGAAAATACCGACGCCATCATGGCGAACCCGGAGAAGTTCAAGGCGGCCGCTGTGAAGGCTTATGTCTCGGACGGCGTGCCGCTGAAGGAGGCCAAAGCTGCCTCCGAAGAATGGCTGCAGCGGGTGCTGCTGGGCGATCTGGGCGTCCACCATGACGGCAACGATTTCTTCGACCGTGGCGGCAGCAACACGTCCGCCACCAAAAGTCGTGTGCTGTCGAAGAAAGCCGACGACATCATGGGCGATTTCTTCCTGCACAACCCCGCCGAAATTCTGCCGGCCTATATCGGGCGGGCGGTTCAGCGCGCCGAATGGTCCCGCCGCTTCGGTCTGAGGGACAAAGGCGCACGGCCGCCACGCGGCGTCGATGCCGCCGAGTGGGCGGCCGATCCGGACGGCAAGTGGAAAGACCTAAAACAGCGCTTGATCGATGAAGGCAATGGCAAGCTGGTCCCCGATATTGTCCGCATCATCAAGTCGATGACCGGAAACATGGGCGGCAAGTGGGCGATCTCCGGTTCCGGCCGCGGTGCCATCAATTTCGCCCGCACATGGTCAGCCCTCACCTATCTGCCGCGCGCGGTCTTCGCGTCGCTGTCCGAGCCCATGAACATCGCCCTGCGCACCGGAAACACGCTGGATGCGGGTCGGGCTTACGTTCACACCCTGCAGCACTGGCTTCCCATCGTCCGCAAGGCGGCAGGGCCGACCTATCTGCGCGAATTGGCGCACGATCTGGGTTTCATTGGCGAGGCCATCGACAATCTCACCATGCTGCAGCGCGTGGGATCAGAGGAAACCGGAAATTTCTCGCGCAAAATCCAGTCGCAGTTTTTCAAGCGCACAGGTTTGACGCAGCTTACCGAAGCCAACCGCATGGCGGCCGTCCAGATCGGGCAGACCTTCATTCGACGCCTGGCCAGCGATGTCGCCAACAAGAGCCATTACGACACCATCGCCCGGCGGATGTTGGCGGAGCTTGGCGTCACCAAGGCCGATGATTTCGCCAAGTTCGTGATGGCGCTCGACAAGCCGAAGGCGGCCGACATTTTACAGGGCGGCGAACTGGGTGACGCCTATCACACCGCCCTGGGCCGCTTCGTCTCCCAGACCGTGATGGCGCCAAGCGGCGCGGTGCGATCCTACTTCGCACAGCACCCTCTGGGCGGGCTGATCTACAACCTTCAGTCCTTCAACTATGCCTTCCAGAAAAACGTGCTGAACCGTATCGGCGCCATGACGAAAGACGCGGTGAACCCGAAATCAGGCCTGAATGCTCATGAACGCGCCTATGCGCTGATGCCACTGTTGAATGTGGTGCCGCTGCTGATGGTGACGTATGGCATTGGTGAAATTCGCGATGCCCTGTTCCAGGACCCGGCCCGCGCCGGCCAGCCGCCCATGGATTTCGCCGCCAAGGCGAAGCGCGCCGTCTCGCGTGCCGGTATCACCGGCGCCATGGACATGCCCTATAACGCCGTCACCGGCGCCCGCTACCAGCGCGACCCCTTGACGGCCCTGCTGGGGCCGATTGTGGGCGGGGGCGATACGCTGGTTGGCGACGCCCTGAATGCCAACAGCGACCGCAACTCCCCAAACACCAACACCTTCGAGCGCAAGGCAATGAAGGACGTGTACAGCATGATCGTCCAGCCCACGCTGGAAGCCGGCGCCCTGGTAGCGGCACCCGAGACGACCGCGCTTGGCTTCGGTCTTGGGACAGTGGGCATGTATGGCCTTTCCCATCCGGCGGCGCGGGAGACCTTCGTGCGCTCGCTCTATGGCCCACCGGAGACGCCGTGATGCCAGGGGCGAAAGACACACTGGCCTATCTCATCGCCATTCGTGACGGGGATGGTGTGAGCGATTTTCTCTGTGTGAAGACGCCCGATGGCTTTCACAAATTCCCGGTTGGGGAAGAGACGGTGAAGCGATTGGTGGCAGAAGGTGCGCAACGCCTTTGGGCTATTCCGCGCATTTAGCGCGCAAAACGCTCTTTGTTCATGTGTTTCAACAAAGAGACAAAACGTTCGATGCCATTGATTTTGCTGATCTAAAGTGATGGCGCTCCCAAGGGGAATCGAACCCCTGTTTCAGCCTTGAGAGGGCCTGCGTTGAATTTGTCGATCAACATGTTCTACAAGGCTTTAGCAGGAAATCGGCGTGCAAAAACGCGCATTGTTGAACATTATTTCGACAATTCTGCGCGGAATTACCTCAGTTCCGCTCCGTATTCCGCCCAAAAATAAGTCCGTCTGAACGAAGGATTTTCAGTCGATCTTCGATATCCTTAATGCATCCCCAGCAATCTCCGCCACAGTCGAGTGATAACGGGTCTTTTGGTTGATCAAAAAGGCGTCCGCACAGCCGGCAATAGTTCTTGCTCACGCTTCGACCTTTCCGCCCTCTTCCGCCCCCGGAACCGGGATGGCGATGTTCACAATCTCCGGGGACACCCGGTCGGCCACGTTGCGCAAGTGCGCCGGCGAGTGGTGGAGGTAATTGGTCGTCGCCGTCTGTACCGTGCAGCCCATGACGCCGGCAATCTCCCACATCGACGCCCCGCCCTGGGCGGCCCATGTGCCCCAGGTGTGCCGCAGGGTGTGCGGCGTCACGCCTGCCAGCTTCGCCCGCTTGGCGGTCTTGGCGAATGGCCTGGTGAGAACGGTCTTGTCGTCCAGAACATATTCCGACTTCTTTTCCCGATAGGCCCGTTCCAGGATGGGCAGCAGCCAGTCCGATATCGGCGCCAGCCCGCGGCGTTTCTTTGTCTCGGGCTCGCCCGGCCGGCGAAAGTCGATCACCCGGCTTTTCAGGTCCACTTGGAACCACTTCAGCGTCTCGATAGCGCGGCGCCGCTTGGCGGTGGACAGGGCGATGGCGATCAGCCGGTACAATGGCGTCAGGCGGTTCGCCTGCCCCTGGGCGGCCTTCAGGAGCGTCTGAGCCTCTTCACGCTCCAAATAGCGGTCCTTGCCGGAATTGTGTTCTGGCAAGGCGATCACCGGCACATGCCGGTTTTCTATTTTGCGGTTCTTCACAGCGAAATTGGACGCCGCCACGAACGTCACCAGTTCGCGCCGGATGGTGGCGTCATTTACCTTCTCGCCGCGCGAACCACTTCCTGGGGGTGCCTTGCGGCGGGTCTGGCGGTACTTGGTGAAGTCGTCGCTGGCCAGTTCATCCATGAAGCGGTCTTCACCGATGATGGTGCGTACATAGGATAGCGCCCTGCGCTGGCGCTTCTTGTCGGTGACTTTTTCCTCGATGTGGTTGGTGTCGTAATAGTCGATCACCGCCCCGACCGTCATGCGTGTGCCAGCCTCGGCCACACGCTGCTGTTCGAGCAGGAAGCCGGCTAAGACTTTCTGAGCTTCTTGAAGATTTGCTGTCCGCGCTGAAGCGCGGTGCGAGCGGCCATTTTCTGTCCATGAGATATAATAGACCCCTGCACTGTTGGGGCGTAGCTTCGCACCGTGATTGGGTCTGGACATCTGGCTTTCCTGCGACTGGCGAGAAATTCGGTGACTTCACTGAGACGAAAAAGCGTTGGGCTACCGCCGTGATCCGGCAAGCCTTGGGCCCTCCATCGTCGGATAGTGGCCTTAGACTTTTTCAGCCTAGCGGCGATATCGTCGCTAGTGATGAAGTCGCTTAGGATTTCTGCAGGATCGCCATAATGCGCGAAACCTGATCCAGCGTGACGATTTGATTTATTCTTACCCAAACCATGCCCTCCGCTTCCGCCTGTTTAATTTCGAGGGCGGGCATAAGATCGGCGGTCTGCTGATCGACGCCGTAATGCGGAACGAGTTTGTCCGGCGTCGTGTCCAGGTATTCGCAGATTTCCTTGAGCCTGTCGTTATCTGGCAGCACGCGGCCCCGCGTGTAGCCGCTGATACTGTCGCGCCCGATGCCGGTTGCGTTTGCCACATCGATTTGGCGAACCCCCTTGTCGGCCATCGCTTTGCGAAAGCGCCTGCCGAATTCCAGGCGGATAGCCATCTTGGGCGGGACGATGCTGTTATCCTCAGCATCGGAAATATTCCCCTTTGGCACCGGGGCGAGCTTACGCGCTCCGGTCTTGCCTGCTTTAGCCATTTTTCCTTGAAATCCCTACTCACAGCCTCAGACCCCAAGATAGGAATGGTTGGACATTTTGTCCATACCCCAACTTTGGGAGGCAAATCAATCAACATCTGTAGAATTTTTCTTCAACAAGGCGCTTGACCGCCGGACAAAATGTCCATTACACCATGCATGTCGATCAACAAGACGGTTCGCATTAAACATGGTCAATAAGAAGAACAGCGCGATTGCCGGATGCAGCCTCGACGTATCAGGCATCATCAAGTTTTTCGGCGGCCAGAAGCAAATGGTCCGCGACCTGGCGAAAGCCGGCATCATCGAAATCAGCACCAGCGCCATCGACAAGTGGCAGTGGCGCAATCAAATCCCGGGCGCCCGCTTGATGGACCTTCAGTCCCTCGCGGAGCTGCAGGGCAAGCAATTCAACATCAGTACCTATATCCGCCGCCCGGTGAAAGCCGTGGCGAAGCCAGCCCCCAAGAAAAAGGCCGCCTAACATGTCGTTCAAAAACGCCAACCTTCCTTCTCTCTTTGCCGCGCGCGCCGCGCTTGTCGATGAACTGGATATCGCGCGCCGCACCTTCGATGCCACCCAGGCGCCGAAGGTGGAGCGCCTGAAAGAACTGGACACTGACATTGCCGCCATGGGCACGCCGCTGGCGCGCGCCGCCTATGAGAAGGAAGGCAAGCCGGACGGCACCGTTCGCTTTGCCAGTGGCGACAAGATTTTCAAGTCGGAAATCAAGAAGACCGTCACCTATGACGGCGACGCGCTCATGGCAATTGCCGGCTCGATCCCGTGGGAAGAGGCGCGCACCATCTTCAAGTTCAAGGCCGATGTGCCCGAGAAGAATTTCAAGGCCCTCCCCGATGGACCGCTGAAGGACGCCATCATGGCGGCCCGCACCGCGCGATATTCCGAACCCAAGATCACCATCGAAGACTGATCCAGGAGAAATGCCACATGCTTAAGATCACCACCGCTGACGAACGCCTTGCCCGCGTCCCGCGCGCCAATATGTTCATCGCCGGCCCAAGCGGTATCGGCAAGACCACACTGGCGCGGACGCTGCCGGCCGCAGAAACCCTCTTTGTCGATCTGGAAGCCGGGACGCTGGCCCTGGCCGATTGGGGCGGCGACATCATCGATGTGCGCAAGCAGGCGGCCGAGCTGGAAGTACATCCCTGGGAACTGGCGCGAGCGCTGGCCTGCGTCATGTGCGGCCCCGACCCGGCGGCGACCAATCCCGAAGACCCCTACAGCCAGGCGTCTTATGACACCTATTGCCAGGCCATCGGCGGCCCGGAGGTCTTCGCCAAGTACAAGAACGTCTTCTGGGACAGCGCGACCGTCGCGGTGCGCCACTCCTTCTCCTGGTGCCAGACCCAGCCTGAAGCCTTCAGCGAAAAGACCGGCAAGCCCGATACGCGCGGCGCCTATGGCCTGCACGGCCGCGAAGTGGTGCGCTGGCTGACCACCATTCAGCACATCCAGGACAAGTCCACCATCGTCCTGTGTATCCTCAACTCGGAAACCGACGATCTGCGCCGCGTCTCATATTCGCTGCAGCTCGACGGCGGCAAGGCCAAGGCCGAACTGCCCGGCATCTTCGACAACATCTTCACCCTGGCCAGCTTCCAGACCGAGGAAGGCACCGAATATCGCGCCCTGGTTTGCCATGGGCAGAACCAATGGGGCTATCCGGCCAAGGACCGCAGCGGTCGCCTGGACATGCTGGAACCGCCGGACCTCGCGCACATCATCGCCAAGACCGCCGCCGGTCCCCGCACCGGCGAACTGGTGCGCTCGATGCCGGCGCAAAACGCCAATCCGAACGACGCCACGGCAGAAGCCAAGGCCGCCTGATCCACCCAAGCTGTAAATCGAAGGGACTAAAGACATGGAATTTTCACAAAAGTCTGGCGTGTCGTCGCCAACCGACCTGATCCCCAACGGCTTCCTGTGCTGGGCGATGCTCACGCATCGCGGCATGAAGGATAGCCAGTCCGGCGGCCGCTATGCCGATCTCGAATTCGTGGTGGCGGACAACCAGCCGCATGCCCGCCGCAAGTTCTGGGCGATGGTTGGCGATCCCGACTATGACGGCAACAGCGAGGGCTATCGCAATATGGGCATGGTGTCCCTGACGCGCATGGTCGAGGCCGCCGGCATCGTAGATCACAAGAACCCGGCCAGCTATGAACAGCTCAACGGCGCCACCTGCGATCAGGTGATGAACATGCTGGACGGCAAGTATGTCGCCGTCCGCATCAAGGTCGAGAAGGGCCAGGAAGGCTATTCCGACAAGAACACCGTGGGCGATTTCCTGACGCCCAACGAGCAGAGCAGCGGCCACAAGAACTTCGTCAAACTGTCGAATGGCGATCACGGCATCAGCAGCAATCCGGCCGCCCGTGGCGGCGCTGGTGCAGGCGGCTTTGGCGGCAATGCACGCCCCGCGCCATCCCACCAGCAGGCGGGCGGCGGCTTCGGCCGCCAGACGCAGCCGGCGGTCCAGCAGGGAGGCCAGGGCGGTGCCAAAGCCCCTTTGGCAGGCTCGACCCAAACGATGTCCCCTTCTAACCCTGGTGGCACCGGCGGCAGCAGTTTCAACCCAAATAAGGCACCCGCCTTCCTGGCCAACCACCAGCGGTAGCGGATTGTTCTCCTAACGTTCTAGGATTACCGTCTCAGGACACGGGCATAACAAGGGTGGGTTTAGGAATGAAAGCCAGAGATTACTGGATGGCGGCGCGCGCTTATCGGTCCGCGCCGGATGCCGAGGAAAAACACAAGGCGCGCGTGGCGCTGCTCAACCTGGCGTTGGCCAATGACGGCATAGGGCGGCGCGCCGCGGCGCTGCTGCGTACCGAGGGGCTGGTCATCATCCGGCCGTCCATCCCCCTTCCTGCCAGGGCGCTTTAGCCATGCAGCTTCGCCCGCGCCAGTCCGCCTTTGTTGATCGGTTTGTCGCCGCGCTCCGCGCGCACGGCAATACCATCGGCGTGGCGCCCACCGGCGCGGGCAAGACTGTCATGTTGTCGGCCGTCGCCTCCGCCAAGCCGAAATGGGACGGTCCCATCTGCGTCCTGCAACATCGCGATGAGCTGGTAGGCCAAAACCGCAAAACGCTGTTCGCCTTTAATAAGGCGATGCCGTCCGATGTTTTTATTGCCGACCGAAAGCGCTGGGCCGGCGACGGTTGCACCTTCGCCATGATCCAGACCCTCGCCAGGCGCGAAAATCTCGAAACCATGCCGCCACTGGGGGCGCTGCTGGTGGATGAAGCCCACCATATCGCCAGCGATAGCTATTTGCGGGTGATCGACCATGCCCGCAAGGTGAACCCCAATGTGGTGATCGGCGGCGTTTCCGCCACGCCCAATCGCGGCGACAAGAAAGCGCTCAAGGGCGTCTTCACCAACTGCGCCGACCAAATCACCATCAAGGAACTGATCGAAACCGGCTTCCTGGTGCGGCCGCGGACGCTAGTGGTGGACCTTGGCGTGCAAAGCGCCCTGGGCGCCGTGCGGCGCACGGCCCAGGACTTCGATATGTCCGAGGTCGAAAAGATCATGGACCATCAGGTCTTGAATGACCGCATTGTTGAGGAATGGAAAAAGGTCGCCAGTGACCGCCTCACCGTTGTCTTCTGCTCCACTGTTCAGCACGCCGGCCACGTCCGCGATGCTTTCGCCGCCGCCGGCGTCACCGCTGCCGTTGTCACTGGCGAAATGGGCGACAAGGACAGGCGCGATACCCTGGCAGCTTTCGACCGTGGCGAAATCCAGGTCGTCATCAATGTCGCGGTTCTGACCGAAGGGTGGGACTGCCAGCCGGTCGGCTGCGTCATCCTGCTGCGCCCCTCTTCCTACAAATCCACCATGATCCAGATGATCGGCCGCGGGCTGCGCAAGGTCGACCCCGAGCGCTATCCCGGCGTCAAAAAAGACGATTGTTGGATACTGGACTTCGGAACATCGGTCCTGATGCACGGCTCCGTCGAGCAGGAAGTTTATCTCGAAGGTCAGGGCACGAAGACATGCGGCGCCTGCGACGCCGAAGTCCCAGCGCAATGCCAGGAATGCCCGATCTGCGGAACCGAATTTCCCAAAGAGGTCGAGGCCGTCGAAACCAAGACGTGCAAAGCCTGCGGCGCCGAAAACACTATGTTCGCCCGCACATGCATCGTCTGCAATGAACCATTCGGAGAACAAAAGGAAAAATCCGAATTGACGGATTTCCACCTGGCGGAAATCGACCTTCTCAATATGTCGCCCTATCGCTGGGAAACCATGTTCGAGGGCATTGTTTATATCGCATGTGCCTTTGAGGCATGGGCGATGTGCGTGGCCTACAATGGCCGCTGGATCGCCATGGGCGGAGCCAAGGGCCAGCCTCTCCGTCTCTTGGCGGACAATGCGGATCATGTGCTGTCCCTGGTGACGGCCGATGATTACATGCGCGAGGCCGGCAATCTGGAAGAAGCGGCAAAAACCAAGCGGTGGCTGTCGCTGCCGCCGAGCGACAGGCAGCTTGAACTGCTGCAGCTTACGCCGATGACGGCTGTGGGTCTGACGCGCTATCGCGCGGCCTGCTGCCTGACATGGAAGTTCAACGAGCGTGCCATCAAGCGGCGCCTGGAAGACCACTTCAATCAACGGTTGGCGGCGTGAATGAAAATCTCCCGGCGGAACCTCCGTACTTTGGCAACAGCGATTGCGGCGGTAGTTCCGTTTGCTGTCGCGTCTGTGGAAGTGCCCGCGCCCATTATGGCTTCGCTACGCCAGGCACTTACGAAATGCCACGCCGCTGGTACTGCCGCGAACACGCGGAAATGCTCGCGCCGGCCGTCTCATCCCATATCGTCAAAGTGATGGAGGCCAGCAATGACTTCACATAAAGCAGCCATTTCCTCCGGTCGATTGTGTGGTGCCTCTACCACTATTGGCGGACGCCGTTTTACGCGCTCGCGCGGTCGGATCGTCTGTTACGAGCGCAGCGAGAGCGTGAAATCGCGCGGCATCGAAGAATTGCACGCACGGAGTTTCGGCAACACATCCGATATCTGACCCGGAGGGAAATTAAATGGAAACGTGGCTACGCGACATCTTGCTTTTCTCTGGCGGGGCCATCGCCGGCGTCATCGTCATGGCCTTACTGGCCTTCACTTCTGATCGAAACTGAAAGCGAGCCCTGAAATGCGCAGCGATATGACAATCTGGCAGCGGGCTGCATGGAAGGCCGTTCCATCGGCAAATATCCATTTTCCGCGAGATGGCTTTCTGGTGACATGGAGCGTGATCGCGGACTTGCCTGTGCCCGTGCTGTTGCTGACCGGGCTGAATGAATTGCTGGCGAAGTACCTCGCCAATTCCCACAACCTGCTTTTGTCGAAGCAGCAATAGGCGAGCCGATCATGCCGGGCAGATTTCCAGAAGTGCTGCTGTGGGCGACCCTGCTCGGCGTTCTCGTTATCTCCTATTTCACCGGACATTGAAGGAGCCCCAACATGGCACGGATTGAGTTTTACAATGGTGACGCCGACAAGGCGCTGGCAATCATCGATAGCGATGCAGTCCCGCGCGAAGGCGAAGTCATCAATATCCGCAAGCTGTCTTACACCGTCACTCGCGTTACCTGGGCGGTGGACTATGCCGATAACCCGCCGTCAACGCTGCGGGCCAACGTCGTGCTGCAACCCCTCACATAAGGCGAGCGTATGATGGCCGAGATTGTAACCTTGAAGATGCAGCGCCGCGAAGATGGCGGCTTGCGCGTCTGGTCCGACAAAGTTGGTGGCCTGATCCTATCCGGCTCGGACCCGGAAAAGGTCATGTCGAAAATATGGCCGGGGCTTGTTGCCCTTAAAGCCGAACCGCAGAAGTAAGGAGTATCAAAAATGAACAGCGGTCCTATTGCAGCAGCAGCCTTCGTCATCGCCCTGGTGATGTGCGCAATGATCCTTCCGGCGGCATGGCATTGTCGCGGCTTCACCTATTCCTGCTTTGACCGGGCAATGGGCATGTCCGCCCCCTCAATCTCCAACCGATAGCGAGCGGTCTGTGCGAAAGCTGAAAATCACATTGCCGCCTCCTGCACCGGAACCGAAGCCGTTTCGCTGCAGCGTGTGTGGCGAGGTGCAGGAACACTGGCAGCGATACATTGAGGGGCGCAAGCGCACCCTCTGCAATCCATGCGCGAGGCTTCTCACGCCGCCGAAGGCGCGCCTGGGCTGGCGCCATTATGAGGTTTTCAATCACCGGGACGCCGCCACCTGGGGCGACATCAACCACCTTGTCGTGATGTTGGGGGCCGCAGGATGAACGCCGAAGAAAAAAGCCAGGGGCCGATGACGGCGCGCTTCGACCTTCTCACCTTCACGGACGATCTCATCGGGGATTTGCGCGACTTACGCCAAGGCAAGATCAGCGTCAGGGATGCCAGGGCACGGGCTGAGATTGCCCGCCAGGTGCTACGCGCCGTCCACTATGTGGTCAGCGCTCAGAAGTTCATCGAACAGCAAGCGTTGCCGGTACCCCCGGCTGCGCCTGCGGAATAACGGAGCGCCAGATGGCATTCAAAGAAGAAACTGGATGGCTGATAGAGTTTTCGCAGCGGGTGTCCGCGCAGCCATGCTGGTACGGCAAGACCGATGATGGTTTGGGCCAGACCACGGACCCCAACAAGGCTATGCGCTTCGCACGGAAGGAAGATGCCGAAATGGTGATCGAGGACATGGGCTGGACTGAAGCCCGCGCCACCGATCACATGTGGTGCGACTATTCCCATGACTGGCATGAACGCTTTGGTCTCACATGCTGTCGAGACTGCGGGATCGTGGAGCGGGCGGACGGCCAGAACGGCCCGTGCAAGGGGCCGACAAAGCTGCGCCCCGTCGAACCGTCAACCCCACTTACATAAGGCGAGCGCCCGATGCGAAAGACCCTGATATTCATTCTCGCGCTTCCGCTGCTGATGCTAGCGATCGTCTGGTTTCCGCTTGGCATCCTACTTGACATCGCCATTACCCCGATATGGGGATCGCTCGCGGTCATCTACTGGCTACGCGGCGAAGGTCTGGACCTCAGCATCTTCGCGTTGCCGCCGCTTATCCCCTTGCTGATGTGGTTTGAGGTTACGGGCTTCTGCCCGCGCCTTGCAGCCGCACTCGATCCGATCTGAGGAGCCCCATGTCCAAGAAAAACCCGCAGCCAGAAGTGAAGGTGGGCCAAATCTGGAAAGAGAATGATCCGCGCTTCGAGCGGTTTATTCGCGTCACCTATGTCCGCGCCGACAGCATCACCATCATCCGGGTTCACGCTGACGGACTTCACTTCAAGGGCGCGTTCCACACCTGCGCGATGCCAAAGCGTTTCAACGGCAACCGTGGTGGCTATGTCATCCACCAGGACATTTGAGGAGCCGCAGCGATGAACGCCGAACCGCAGATGCATGACGATGGCTGGCGCATCAATCTGGTGTGCTGCACTGAAATCTTGGTCCAGGAAGCCGGGATGAGGGAAGCCACGCAGAAGGGCATATCGCTCACTTATGCTATGGCGCTCAAAAGCCAGATGCAGCGCGCCGACTATCCGCGCTGGCCTGAGATCAACAAGGCGATCATCGACCGCTGGGGCATGAAGGCGTTAGAGCGCATCAAGCTGCGCGCCTACAACATCGTCACCGGCAAAATCAAACCGTAGGAATGGAGCATCAACTATGGCCGATGAAGCACGGATTAAAAAGGCACTGGCGCTGCTGGATGCCGTCGAGGCGTTCGATAAGCGCGACCCGGATGATTTTCCCGGCCCGCAGGATCGCGACCTCGAAGCCATCTGGCAGGACGGTATCACCTACGGCATGGACCGGCTTGCCGCCTGCCTGGACGTCACCGACTGGGACCGTGACGGCGGCAGCGAAAGTGTCGAAGGCGATGTGAGCCATGAAATCGGTAGCATCATGCGGAAGGTCGCGGAGCGGCGCGTGCTGGCAAACGGCGGCACTGTCGGTGCGGACGGCTTCGACGCTGCCGTTGACGCCGAAATTGATCTGATGGCCGGACGATAGAGGAGTGTGCACCAATGCCCAAGGCAGAGTTCAAGAAACAGCAGTTCGGCGCGGAAGTGGCTGAGATATTGGAGACAGGCGATAGCTGTCTTGAAGTGCAGCGACTTCCTGGCGGCAAGGCAAGTCTGACCGTCCACAACACCGTTTCGGAAAGCGGGCGACGTGAGGACATGAGCATCGAACTTTCAGCAGAGCATTTCCTGATGCTGGGCTCGCTCGCCAGCAAATTGTTCAAAGAGGAAGATTGCCCGGGTCATGTCGCCAGCGAAGGCAATTCCAAAATCTGTGGCCGCTGCGGCGTCCATGTCGATGCGATGCGCTAAGGGAGGGATAGGAATGGACAAACACCTGATCGAGGAAGGTAAAACATACCTCGCTTTTCACGGCGTCAAATTCTACGTCCACGAAGTCACCGGACAGAAGGTGTCATTCTGCAAGGTGGGCGAGTTAGAGCGTCGTGAACGGTCCCTCGGCTGGTTCGCATCTTCCATCTCCCACGAAGTACCTAACGAATAACGGAGCGGATCATGCGCCGCGAATGGATAGCGAAACGCGCCGACGGGCTGGACGGGCTCGGCAAGATGCTGGACGCCTTTGTGGAAGCGCTTAAGCAGATGACCGCCGACGAAAGGGCCGCTGTGAAAACAGAAATTCGCGACGATGCTTTTGTCGTTTATCTGGAATAGGAGCCCTGACCATGTGGGACAAAATCAGAAAAGCCGCCTTGCTGATCGAACTGGCCCTGCTAGTGGCAATCGCCATCGGCGTGTGGCGCTATCCCGAACACGCGCCGAAGTGCCATTGCCTGGCCTGTAATGAAATGTGGGCGACGATGCAGACCGCGTTGGGCGAAGCGGTTATTCCGCCCGCGCCTCCCGAAACCCTTCACTGAAAGCGAGCGGAAAATGCCGGGTGCTGACAAAGACTATGATGATGACCTTTCTCTGGCGAAGTCGCCGAACGTGAAAATGTCATGGCGCGACGTTCCGGTCACAATGGAGTTTTTGGCCGAATTGTTCGACGCCTATTGTGGTGCAAGTGGGCATAATCTGGTTGTTCAAATCGCGGCTTCAAAAGCTGGTCAGAAACTTTAGGAGCGAAAAATGAAAGCAGAGAAGCCGCGTCAATACGTTGTGTCCTTCAACGACACCTGCAAGCAGTATGGTCCGTTCAAGGATGGCGCCGCCGCCGCGAAGTGGGCGGAGAAGCAGTTGGGCACTAGCCACAACTGGACGATCCGCCCTCTCACCACCCCGTTCTAGAAAGCGAGCGGATCATGCCAACAGGAGATTTCCCCCAGCAATGCGGCAAGTGCGGTTTCGCCCACTATGGCCCGTGCATGTTCGCGTCGCCGTTTCCGGGTTCTGCGATCATCACGCAGGGCTGCATCTGCCCGGCTGGCGCGGAGGCGACCTGTCAGGGGTCGTTCTGCCCGCGCAAGCCAATTCCATCCGCCACATCGTAGGAGCCCTCGTTCAGGGACTTGCGCGCGGACTCCAACTAGGCGGAAATGACCCATGTTCAACCAGATGCACTACATGCTGAACCGGCCGTCCCGCGGTTTCGATCCGGTGCCAGCAGAGTATGCCCAGCGGTACGCTGACGCGGCCTGGGGTTATGTCAATGCTGACCTAGTGGACAGCCTGGAGACTTGGATAGGAGGCTTCCACGGCAAGCGTGTGCTGGACCTGGGAGCCGGCCCGGGTCAGTTCGCAACCGCTTTCGCGCAGCGTGGCGCCGAAGTGACTTGGTTTGATATTTCTGAAAATTATCGCGCGATTGCGGAGGCAAGAAGCGCCTCGGTAGGCGTGGTCCTGAAATTCTGTGTCGGATATCTCGATGACGCCCCGGAGTTGCTGCACCAACAATATGATTTGGTGTTCAACCACATCTGCTGGAACTACAGCATGAGCGACAACAGTTTCGCAAAGGCGATATTTGATCTCATGGCGCCGGGAGGTTTCGCCTATCTAGACGTTCCCCTTAGCCGGCGGCAGACGGATAGCCTCGGATTTTCAGCCCGTATCCTATCGCAGCTTTACGCCGCTTCCGGCGTGAAGATCGGGCACCCGTTCCCGCCACCTGGTAGGGTAGCGTCCATGTTCAGTGGAATGCCACTGAAATACCGACATTTTGAGACCGTTGGCGACAACGAACGCATCTTCCTCGCAAAATCTTGAACCACAGCTCAGGAATGGAGCATTCAGCCATGAAATGCGAGGGCAAAGGGGTTTTCGATAGTCGCGCCGACGCAGAGAAAGCAGCAAAGCGAACCCGCGATTGCGGCTATGGACGGTCCATGCACGCCTATCGCTGTGGCGATTGCAGCAAGTTCCATGTTGGCCATGCCCGCACCCGTGCCAAGCAGAAGAAATTCCGCTTCAAAATGCGTCGCCATTAGTTGATCGACATGACGGATTGCTGTCACAATGCCTGATGTTCTCATTCTTCCAGCCTCCCCATTTGAAGCGCACTGGGTGCTGCCCCAGTGGCATGACCGCATCCGCGTCGTGCCGGCGCCGGATGGGTGCCGCGTCTGGGGGCGAGAAGTCATCGGGCAATGCTGGCTTTGGCTGGGCTGGAACAATGGCAAGGGCCATGGCGTCGTCCAGGTCAAAGGTCGGCGGCTCTATCTGCATCGCTATTCGCTCGCGTGCTTCCACGGCGTTGAGGTTCATCAGCTCGATACGGTCGATCACCTGTGTCGCAACCGCAACTGCTTCAACCCTCAGCACCTTGAGCCCGTCACGCCGATTGAAAACCACATCCGCGGCGACGGCCCAAAGCATCAATTCAAGAAGGCGGAAGAATACTCATCCGCCCTTTCCGACGATGACATGAACGCACTCATAAGGGGATTTTGATGGTCGATTTCAGCAAACGTATCGCCAGTTCGACAACGGAAGCCATCAACATGGCGCTGTGCCCGTTGCTGGACGACGCCATAGCAGCAGCGGCCAAAACCGAATACGAAGCGGGGCGCGGCTCGGGCGCTGGCGATGTCGCCGCCAAGCGCATCGGAGCCGGCTACATCGGAACCGAATGCGGCCGCGAGTTGGCGTTTCGCTATCACAAGCATCCAAAGGAAGATCGTGAAAGCACCGTCTCTAAGGGCGAATTGCAGCGCCATGCGGAAAGCGGCCACTGGACAGAGGCCAAGACCGCAGAATGGCTGCGCCTGCTTGGCTTTGAAATCCTCACATGCCGCACCAACAATGACGGCACGCCCAAGATGGGCGCGTTCGGAAAACCGGAACAGATCGGTTGGAAGGCGGCGCGCGATCCGCAAACCGGCCAGTTTCGCATGGCAGGCGAAGTCGATGGCGCGATTGTCGCAGTTCCCCACGCGCTATTCCATCTGCTGCCAGCCACGGCAGAAGCGCCTGTCATCTGGGAAAGCAAGAAAGCCACAGACAAGAAGTGGAAGAAGTTTTCCAAGGAAGGCGTGAAGAAGGCTGACCCGCGCTATTACGGCCAGCTTCAGACCAACATGGCGTACATGGGCCTGACGCACACGCTGTTCTCCATGCTCAACCTCGACAACATGAAATACTATTTCGAGGTTGTGCTGTTCAACCAGGCCGATGCGCAGACCATTTCCGACCGCGCGGTCAAGGTGCTGGAAAGCGCCAATGCCTTCGAGCTGCCGCGCGTTGCCATGGCGGAAGACGATAGCCGGTGCCGTTTCTGCGATTTCCACGGCCAATGTTGGAAGGGGCTTATTCTGAGGGTTGACGCTGTTCCGCTGCCGGCAGAGGCGCAACTACGGCCCGATGAACGCGATGAGCGCGCCGCGCTTATGGTGCTGGCCAACACCATTCCGAACTACGATCCGGCGAAGGCAACGCTCAATGGCGCGCCCAGTCCAATTTTCAATCCAAACTTTGGCGCCAGCTATTCACCCGCCGACAAGCTGGCGGAGTGCAATGCCAACGCCAAGATGCGTGTGGACTACCGCAAATGAGCGAAGATTTCACCCCTCACGCCCAAACGATCAGCGGTCGCGTCAAGTTCAACGTCACCGACGAAGATGTTGTGCTGATCGGCATCGTGGTGACGCGGTTTCTGGATTTCCTGCGTGATCGCGGCATCCTTCCGACCGAAGCCCATGCGCGCAACCTTCACATGGACCTGGGCGCCGCGCACAGCAACGGGTGCCGGCTGGACTTTTCGGCCCTGGTGGCGATGGACCTGACGCCGTTTGTCGAAGACTGCATCGGCATCGGCAAGAACATCGACCGCACCACCGGCAAGCTGCTGCACGGCTATCGGCCGCGCTGCGCCAAGAGCCAGTGGATCATTCATTAAATTAAGGCTTTGGGGCTATGGCTTATATTCATCACAACTACGGCAGGGGCACCACAGCCAACGACTATGCGCGCGTGGACAGCAAGCGCGCCAAGGTAAAGCGCGACTGCTGGGTGTGCGGCGCCGACGCGCAAGGAAAGTTCTGCGGACCCTGCAGCGCCGATGTCTATGACGCGCGCACCGCCTGGAAGCATCAGCAAGACCGGCTGGCGAAGAAGAAGAAAAAAACATGACCATATATCTGTCGCTGCGAGACATTATCGGCCACATCGTAATTTCTTACGGTCGCTGGCCGTATGTTGAAAGCCCATCCAATGTAATGCGCAGATACGAATTGGATCGGAAAGAAAATGGCGCACTCACCATCACGCGGTTTCGTCAGATACTTTCCGAATTCACCCAAACGAGCGCGGCATGACCACCGCACCCAACCGCACCGACCTTGCTGCGTATCTCGACATGGTGTTCGGCTATGTCGATCAGGCCGATGACAGCCAAACTTGCATCGCGCTGCGCGGCACCGGCGAGAAAGGCACGCCCAAGGAAGGCGTCTTCATCGAACCGATCATCGTGCCCGGTATTGAAGGCCAGTTCGACATCGACCGCATCTTCGGTCATGTCCAGCGCTGGTCGCAGCACGGCGCCGCCAGCTTCATCGTCCCCGCCGCCATGGACCTGGCGACACTGAGGGATCACAAGGCCACCGAGGATCGCGTCCGACTGCTCACAACCATCGTGGTGGACATCGACAAGGGCGACACCGGCGCCCGCCTGGCGCACGCCACCAAGCATCTGGGCCAGCCCACCATGGTGGTGCATTCCGGCGGCACCACTGAGACGGGCGCGCCCAAGCTGCATGTCTATTGGCGGCTGACGGAGCCGAGCGACCGCGTGGCGGTGATCGCCGCGGCGCGCAAGGTGCTGGCGCTGAAGCTGGGGGGCGATCCGGCCTTCGGCCGCTCCACCCAGGTCATCCGCCTGCCCGGCTCCGTGTACGGCAAGAATGGCGTGGCCAAGCCCTGCGCCATCGCGGATATGTCAAAATATGAATATGATCTGAGCGACATTCTCAGCGCCATCGAGGCCATGCCCACGGCCGAAGGGGTGGAGCTGTCCGATCCCGCCAAACTGGCGCCGCTGCTGACGCCGGCCTCGTTCAGTCAGGGCGGCAAGGGGCTGAGTTTCAGCGGCTTCAAGGCGGCCCATGGCGATGCCGACGCCAAGCCGGACATCCGCGCCGCCCTTACCACGACCATCGCGGAGGGCGGCGACGACGACAAAAACCGCTGGTCGGAATTCAACCGCGTCGCCGGGCATTACATCCATACCGCCCGCATGGGCGGGGCGACGCTGGATGAGGCCAAGGCGCTGGCCCAGGGCTGGATGGCGGCCAACATGAAGCCGGCCTGGCCTCTGGTGCGCTTCGACGCCGAATGGAAGGCCCTGGTGGCGCACGACATCAAGACCAAGGGACCGCTGCCGGTGCCCGTGACGGCTTTGGGGGGCGCTGCTGGCAGGGGCGACGTCATCGATCTGACGCCCAACGGAACCGGCGTCTTCGCCCAGCAATCGACCCTGGCGCAATGGAGCGTCGATGCCTGGGCGGCGGGCGAGAAGCCCAAGCGCAAGTTCCTGGTCGAAGGCCTCATCCTGGCGGGCAAGGCCCACATGCTGGCCGCCGAAGGCGGAGCGGGAAAGACCTTCCTGCTGCTGGACCTGGCGCTGAAGATGGCCCTGCACCAGCCCGGCGCCGGCGAACAGTGGTGCGGCATGCCGCTGACCGACCTGGCGGCGGGCACCGTGGTCATGTTCACGACCGAGGACGACCGGGACGAATTGCACATCCGCCTGACCGACATCGACCCCCAGAACCGTCGGCGGGACGCCGGGGGGCGGCTAATCATCATCCCCACCATCAACATCGGGGGCGCTTTTGCCCTGGTGGAGCGCGAGCGCGCCACCGGCAGGGCGGTCCTGGGGCAGGCATGGGGGCAATGGCTCACTCAACTGCGCGCCGTCCCCGACCTGCGCATGGTCGTGATCGATACCCTCAATACGACCCTGCACGGGGAAGAGAACAACGCCACCGTCATTAACGAATATGTCCAGGCCGCGGCGGCGGTGGTCTGCGGCGAGCTTGGGGCGGCTCTGGTGGTGACGCATCACGTCCGCAAGCCAGGCGCCAACACGAAAATCTACACTCCCGAGGACATGCGGAATTCGGTGCGCGGCAGCACGGCGCTGATCGGGGCCTTTCGGGTGGCGCTGGGCATCTGGCACGCCCCGGATTTCCGGGAGCGGCTTGAGCGCATGGGCAAGGAACCCCAGGCCGGGCACCTGTTCAACTTCGCCGTGGTGAAGGCCAACAATCCGGAAATGACCTTCGACACCCGCGCCATGCTGCGGCAGGGCAACGGCCTGCTGGTCGACGTCACCCGGGACGAGGCCAAGATGATCGCCAGCAGCCACGATCAGGTTGAAGCCTGGATGGTCAAGGCGGTCGAATACGCGGCCGAGAAGGGCCACCCGTTCACCATCA
This sequence comes from uncultured Rhizobium sp., assembly GCA_964461855.1. Taxonomy (GTDB): domain Bacteria; phylum Pseudomonadota; class Alphaproteobacteria; order Micropepsales; family Micropepsaceae; genus Rhizomicrobium. The sequence continues at coordinate 39,279 of CAYWWT010000001.1, forward strand.
AGGCCGCCATGAAGCGCCCGCCCAACGGGCGCAAGCACCAGCTTCCACGCCTCCTGCAAGGGCTGTCGGAGGCCAAGATCAAGGACCTGTGCGACGCCCTGGTGCAGGATGGCCGCCTGGTCCAGTGCAATCCCAAGGGCGGCACGACCTACAACCATCTGGACGTGCCGCTGGGCCCCCTTGCCAAGGCAATTGGGCCGGACGGGGGGGCGTACCGCATTGCCGAGGGCAGCGATTTTACCCCGCCGTCATGGGAACACCTGTTCGCCTATCACCCGGTCAACCAATGCATCGTGCCCCGCAACGAGCTGGAAAAGGGGATGATTAGGTTCGGTCGTGCCGGTCGTGAAGAGGGTCTTACGACTGGCACGACCGGGGGGCGAAAAGATGCGTAGCTCTTTGTTTTTTCACGACAAAGCCGGTCGCAACCAACCCGGTCGTGGAAATCGCGTTTCGGTCGCGTTCAAACACGACCGCTTATATCGAGCAAAAACATATACTTACGAGCAGTTTTCCAACCCGGTCGTGCCCCCCTTATATAATCCCCCAAGTGCATACACCCCCTATGGGGGGATATGCACCGCTAGGGCGATCACCGCCGCCCGCGCCCGGTCCCCTGGCCCAACCCCATGACCAGGCCCACCCCACGTCACCTGCCGCGACCGGCCACACCGCCTGACGTACCATCGATACCGGGCCTAACTCTGACCATGGCCGGGCACCCCCGCCCCCAGCCACGCGCGCGCCATGTCGGGGGCCGGGTGGTATCGACGGCCAACGCCAAAGCCAAGGCTTTTCGGACGGCTCTGGAAGCCCGCGCGCGAGAGGCGGTGTCCCACATCGGTGGCGTCGAGGTCCTGGCCCAGGCGTGGGCTGGCCGAGCCCTGCGGGTCGATAGCCTTTGGACCTTTCCGACGCCCAAGCGCGAACGCTGGGGCCAGCTTCATACCCCCAGGCCCGACCGCGACAATCTCGAAAAGCTGCTGCTCGATGTGCTGGTGAAGGCCGGGGCGCTGGGGGGCGACGACAGCCGGGTCGCCGCAGGCGAACCGGTCAAGGTCTGGGGCGAGCGCGGTAGTGTGGCGGTGACGGTGACGCCCGCCGCCATCGCATCGATCCCGCCGCCGCCCAGCAGCGCCACGGGACGATGCGCCCCGCCGCCGGCCTGGCTGCGCGTCAAGTGATATGGGGCGGCTTGGACATCAGCTTGAAGATTTCTCGCGCCACCGACATGGACACGATGACGTCGATCCGCTTAAAAAAAGGGAAATCTGTCGCAACGCCGCTTAATTGCAGCGCCCGGTATCGCAGTAATCGACCGGGGCGCCGCCGCCTTGGGACGTGATGATCGCGAACCATGTGCATCCCACCAAGCCGGACAGCATGGCGATCCCAGCCCATACCAGCAGCACCTTTCGCCACGACATGGGCCGCTGCGGCGCCGAAGGCGTTGCGGGGATCGGATGCATCGGGGGCGGTGGCCAGATCGGTTCCATGGACGGAACTTAGTGCTGCCCCGGCCAAAGAAAAAGGGCAGACCTCGCAGCCTGCCCTTTCGCCTGTAGATCAACAAGACGGCTTATGCCGTGAAAATCACCAGGCACAGCAGCCCGTCCAGCGCGATCAGGAAGGCGATGAAGATAAGGGCGCGGATCATTTCGTTGCCTCAATAACGGCCAGCCGAAGCGCCTTGAACACCGGAGCCAATTCCGTCCCCGCGTCGGAATAGGGATTTAGATCATCAAACCATTGCAGAACGTCCTGGGCGGCCTTCAGCATTGTCGGCGTGATTACCGGAATTTGTTCTTTCGCCTCTTCCAGCGTGGCCCACATGCCATCGCACACACGGCTGCGCGGTCCGTCCTTGGTGTCCAGTGTCTCGACAATGCGGAAAGGACGATGTGTGGGAGGCTCTACCTGACGCAGAATTTCATATCGCATCGCCCTAACCCTCCATCAGCCGGAAGCAGACGACATGCGCCGTCGCCACCGTCCAGACCAGTGCCGCAGCATCGTGCGCACCATGGCGCGTCTCTTCGCGTAGCGTCAGCCATTGCTCGTTGTGATCCACCACATCGGCGCGGGCGACGTGACGCCCGTTGACCAGTTCGACGTTTTCCAGCCAATACGCCGCGCCCTCTTCGTCCAGCTTCATCATGCGTTGGCTGGGGGTCAGGTGGCAGGCGCCACCGTGATAGGTTGCAGGGCTCATGGCTCAAGCCTCCTGCTTCGAGGCGCGCGGACGGAAGCAATTGCGTAGCTTCCCGGTGTCGCGGTCTAGATGGCTGGTAATGCCGCTGATGTCGTGCATGAAGCTGGTATCGTCGAAGCCCAGCAGGCGCGCGAAGTCCATGGGGTTTCCGTTGGCGTGCGTAGCCGTCAGGTCCATATGCAGGTCCATCCTATGGGTCGCACTGGCTGGAATGCCCAGCCTCGCGCAGATTGCCATGGCGCGCACCACGCAATCTTTCACCAGCAGGGCGTCCATGTGATTGATGTCGAATCTAACGCGGGCTTGTGCCGGCGCGTGGGTCCTTGATTTTGTCATTGGCATTTTCTCCGTTGGCGTGATGCAGGAGCGCATCGCTTTGGGCGGTGGGGGAATGGCGTCCTGTCCATTCCCCCTTGAGCGCAGGCCCCTCGTTCAACGGAGAGAAGCCCAAAGCGCCCGCGCCCAAACCGTCGCGTTACTGCCGATGGTCCTCAATGTGCGAGGGTTGTTGATACTGATCCGGCGTGTCGATCAGCGCCCAGGCCAGGAAAGTCAGCCCGACGCAGATCACCACCAGCCCCAGCATGGACGCCATGTCGCCCAGCCAGTCGGAAGGCGAGCCGAGGTCGCGGAGCGACAGCGGAACGCCGTCATGCTCAAACGGGCTCATGACGCCACCTGCTGCCCGAAGCGCCCCAGCAGCCAGTCATTGCCGCCCGCCGCCACAAAGGCGATGTGCGCCTTGTCCAGCGCCGCATGCGCGGCGTGGAGCGTCGTCCCAGGCTCGCCACGGCCCTTGCGCGTGTAGCGCACGTCCCCAGGCCACGCTTTCGGAAAAGCTTTCTCGATCTCAGCCGTCCAGGCTCGATCCGCCTGCACCCAGGCCGTGTAGAGGGCTTGGAAGTCGGGGGCGGTCATTCCGGCACCTGTTGCGCAAGGTGGGGTGCCAGCTTCGCTATCAGCACATGCACAGCGTCGATGCCGTTGGCCGGATCATCATCCGAGATATGGGCCGCGAAATAGCGCTTGTTGACGCGGAAGAAGCCGAGCCGCACGTCATTGTTCGTCGCTTCGCATATGGCGAAGTGGTTGCGCTCGAAGTGCATGGGCGGGAGTATTTCCAAAAACTCCCAATAGGTTTCCTCGTCCGTCTCCACATAGTCGGACAGGAGCCGCGCGCGGTTGTAGCGCTCAGCGTGGGGAAGATCGGGGTTCAACCAGCCGTAAAAGGTGGCGAGCGTGTGCTTGCCTGAGAAGGTGCGGGTTTGTGGCGTTTCTGCCGTCATGCTATCTCTCCGTTGTTGACACCAGCGCAGGACGCGCCGTCTTGTCGATCAACATATACGCAGGATGTAGACAAAATGTCCAACATAAAAAAACAGCCCAAGGCGAAGGAAGGCGCGCCCATGGTTGTTGTTGGCAAGGATGATGAAGCCGAAGATGTTGGCCAGGCCAAAGGTGCCGATGGTCTAACGCCGCGTCAGGCGGCCTTCGTTGAAGCGCTCGTTAATGGTGCTACAAGCGGTAACGCTACGAAATCCGCGATAGCGGCGGGGTATAGCGAGAATTCTGCGGCGCAAATTGGCGCGACACTGACGAAACTTCCCCACGTTTCCGCCGCCGTCGATGCTGCGCTACGCGCAGCCATCGGCACCACACTCACCGTGCAGGCCGTGGCCGTCATCCGCCAGATCGTCAACGATCCTGATGCGCCGCTGAAGCTGCGCGGCGATATGGCGGCCAAGGTCATTGAGTATTCCGGCCTGGTCGAACGCACCAAGGCGCAGAAGGCCAAGGATACCGGCCTGGGCGGCGGCAAGACGCTGGCGGAATGCAGCCGGACCGAACTGGAAGAGATCGTGCGCAAGGGCGCCGCCGTGTTGCAGGCGGCGGCCAGCCTTCCGCCCGCCGGGCCGGTGATTGAGGGCGTTAGCGCGCAGGATAACGCGCAGCGTCCAGCACTCGCAGCGGAATAACCCAGCTTTCATCACGTCTTAGCGCAGCTATGCTCAAGCCCTAACTAGGCTGAGACATGGGGGCGTCCCTGTCCTGGCCGGTTGGTGGCGGGGGAAGGCGGCCGCCCCCGGCGGTACCGGCCGCCCCCGGCCGTACCCCTGGGCGGGTGCCCCGCGCGCGCGCGCGAAAATCCCATTCCCCTCCCCCGACAAAAATTTCGCCCTCCGGGCGATCTTGTTGGACATTTTGTCCACGCTTTTCAACGTCGTTCAACATCTGGTATCTATGCCGACGCGCCGCACCAACCCATGCGTCGAGGGGCAAGATGTCGTCACCGCCGGGCAAGTATGTCCGCCACACGGATTTCACCGACTTCTCGACGGCGCACCCGGATGAGCAGCAGCCGGGCGTGGACTTGGATGTCGAGTTCGACGGCATCAAGGCTACGACCGACGCCACGATCAATCGCCTGGCCGAAATCCAGCGCGATGACGGCAAGCTCGCCAATCAGTCGGTCCACAAGGACAGCCTAGACCGCACAACCCTGGCGTTAATGGCTGGAACGGGCGTCCCCCGTGGCGATTGGGCCACTGGGACGATTTACGCCGCCAAAGACTTGGTGACGGAAAACGGCGTCACCTACATCGCTGTGATTGCACACACTGCTGGAACATTTGCGGTGGACCTGGCGGCGGGTAAGTGGCTGGTTTTCAGTGTCGGCGCCGATGTAGCGTACGCCTTCTCAACGACTTCCGAGCTTCTTTCGGTTTTTAGCGGTGCCGCAACGCCGCCGGCTGGGACCGTGGCCGTCACTGGCGCGCGCTCAGTTTTTGGCGATGGCGGCGGCGGCACATTCCAATATGACGCTGCGGACACCACAACTGTCGACAACGGCGGAACGGTTCGCGTCGATGATCAGGGCCGCCGTTGGAAATTAGTTCTCACTGGTGCCATCACGCCCCGCTTGTTTGGCGTAATTTCCCCCGATGCGACTGACACCCTGCAGAAGACGCTCGATTATCTTGGCGCCGCCGGTGGCGGAACATTGCAGATGGACCCGGTTGAATACGTCATCAGCGGCGACCTCGCAGTCCCGAGCAACGTGACCATTGACGGTCGTGGCGCCACTCTCACGGGCCCGACTTGGGCCAGTCTGGGAACGTTTTTCGATGTGTCAGACAGCGCGGATGTTGAAATCCGCAATCTCACCATCGACGGCCAGGGCGAGTGGACCGGTACGCCATTTGCAAACCCTTATGAGGATGGAAATTCGGTTGGCTTTACGAACCAGCAGCGGGGAATTTCTGGCATCAACTCGTCCGATATCCGCGTCATGTTCTGCAAGATCAAGGGCGTGGAGCGTGCGATCAACCCGACCGTCTCATCTGGGTGGCAGATAGTCGGAAACACTTTCACAAATCTCGGAATGATGGGCGTCTATACCGACCTTCTTTCTAACTCCATCATTTCGGACAACGTCTTCGATGGCGTCCACGGGAACATGACCGAAGCCGGTGTCACGGACATCGCGATGTCAAAGTTCGCAGACGCAGTTTACATCTATCGCTGCAACAATGTTGTCGTTTGCGACAATCCCCGCATCACGAACTGTCGGCGCGGTGGCGTCACCTTTGAAGGCGATGCCATCACTCTCAATCATCTGTGTACCGTGAACAACAACACGATCACGAACATGAATTCCAATCGTGGCACGGAGTTCAATTACGCAATTTGGTTTGAAACCGGAAAGTCTGACGACACCTGTTCGGCGA
>CAYWWT010000002.1:0-10559 GCA_964461855.1 uncultured Rhizobium sp.
GGGATGTCGGGACAGCGCGCGACCAGTTCGAGGGCCAGATCACCACCCTTGAAGATCTGGGGATTGATCAGCGTGACATGTGCCGGTGCGGTTACGGTTCGATAAAGATTAGCGCGAAACAGGGGCGGCAGGACGGCGCTGTCGAAACCGTATTTCTGTTTATAAGCTCGCGCCGTGAACTGCGAATTCGAAAGAAACAGCGCGTGCTTCAATTGGCTAGGATCGCCATCGATCAGGTCGAACAGAACATCGTGGAAATAGACGATCATGGGAATGGACAGTCGATCCAGCGTTTCCCCAAGAGCTACCTGATGGAGGGGCTGGACAATGGCGATATCGGGACGGACAATTTTCAAGATGTCAGGCAGCGCTTGCCGTATGTCCCAACGCCGGTAGGTCGGATAGCCCATGAGCCGGTCGTGAATCTTATCCTTGCCCACGATCTTGCCCATCAGGCGCGTGCGCAGACCGATGCAGTCCTTGGGCTGTATGTTCGCCGCGACCACCACTTCCTGGCCACGCTGTTTGAGCTCGAGCGCGATCTCATGGGTGTTCGCCATGATCCCGCCAAATGCCTGGGGCAAATGCTGGAAGCCGGAGACGAAGAGAAATTTCATGCGCGCTTTCTGCTCGACGTGTCCTATTTGTACAGCGGCAGCCTCTAAAGACAGTTAATTTATGTATCGACGTTAATGTGAGAGCGCTCGGCGTCCTGCTCGGAATCACCGGCGATGACCTTATTTCCCGCGAGTACAGAGACAGCCGGCGCGAGCTGGCCTTCCTTCAGGCCACTTCTTCCGTGTCGGCGAAGACGCTCACCGCTTTCCAGCGCGATCCAGCGACGCAAATTCCCCTGCGCGCACCCCAGCCATCCTTGAAGGTATCGGCATTGGTCACCGTGAACATGATCGCGGGCGGCGTTTCTTCCAGATGTTCGGCGCTCCGCGAAAGCGCCAGGCGCAAAAAATATTCACCTGGTGGCAAAGGCAGATGCTCAATGACGCAGGAAATTTCGCTCATCCCGAACACGCCGGGAATGCCGCGCTCGGTTTTGGGAGAGGCCACGCTGAGAACCTGCTGGCCAGACGAATTGTCGATATAAGCCATGAAGACCGGATAATCGATCCGATCCGGGAATTCGGCTTGAACATTGATCCGCAACGGCGTGCCCACGGGAATGACGCGGATGGATTCTCCGGTATCGTCGACCACGTCCATGGTGCGCATATATTTGCAGCCGGGCAGCGCCACCGGTTGGATGGGACCCGAAGAATAACTCTTCAGGGATTTGTGATATTCCGCCAGCGTGTCGGCGATGGGGCCGGAATAGACCATCTTGCCGCCCCGGAAAAACAGGCCCTGCCGGCAAAGCGTTTCGATCGCCGCGACATTGTGGCTGACAAAGATGACCGTGCGGCCGGAATTGGCGACATCGTCCATCTTGCCCAGCGACTTTTTCTGAAAATCGGCATCGCCGACCGACAGCACTTCATCGACCAGGAGAATGTCGGTGTCCAGATGCGCCGCCACCGCGAAGGCCAGCCGCACATACATGCCGCTCGAATAATGCTTGACCGGCGTATCGAGAAATTTCTCCACACCCGAAAAATCCACAATCTCGTCGAAGCGCTTGGCAATCTCGTGCCGGCGCATGCCCAGGATTGCGCCATTCAGGAAGATATTCTCCCGGCCCGTCAGTTCGGGCTGAAAGCCGGTTCCCACCTCGATCAGGCTGCCAATGCGCCCAGACAGGCGCGCCTCGCCCGTCGTGGGCTCAGTGATACGGCTGAGGATCTTCAGCAGCGTGCTTTTCCCCGCACCATTGCGGCCCAGCAGGCCGACGATCTCACCATGCGGGATGTCGAAACTGACATCATCCAAGGCCCACATTTCTTCGGTCTCGGGGCGCTCGAACGGATTGCGCAGCTTGTGCAGCATGGCTTCCGCCATCGTCGCATGCTGTCTTTTGTGCGCGATGCGATAGGATTTTCCGATACCGCGCGCGGAAATGGCAAACTCAGATGACATCGGCAAACTCTCGCTCGCAACTTCTGAACACGATAAGACCCAGCCACAGGATTCCGAAGGACGCCACAAAAGCATAGGCGAGATAGGCGAAATTCGGATTGCCGACGCCCAGGATCGACCATCGGATGGCATCGATCGGTTCCGCCAGCGGGTTGAGCAGGTAATAGGGCCGGATGCGTTCCGGCACCACTGCGATCGAATAACCCACAGGGCTCGCATACATCAAAAGCTGCGTGACGAAGGGCACGATATGCTGGATGTCGCGATACTTGACCGAAAGACTGGCACCGATCAGGCCCAGGCCCAGGGACAGCATCAAAATGGAAAGCACGCAGAGCGGAAACAGCAACAGCCCCCAGTTCGGCACGACGTCATAAACAAACAGAAGCACGACCATGACCGCCAGGCTGACCATGAAATCCAGCAGCACGCTGGGCACAACGCCGAGCGGGGCCAGCAGGCGGGGAAAATAGACTTTGCGGATCAGCGGCCCATTACCGATCAGGGACGGTGTGACGCGGGTGAGATTGCCCTGGAAAAGGGTCCATCCCAACATTCCCGAGAAGGCGATCAGAAAATAGGGCACGCCCTGGCTCGGCATCTTGGCGATGAAGCCGAACACCACCGCGAAGATCAGCGCACTCAACAGGGGCTGCAGGATCACCCAGATGCCGCCAAGCACGGTCTGGCGATAACGCAATCTTATGTCGCGGTCGGCGAAGGCGAACAGAAGGTCGCGGAATTGCCACATCGCCTTGAAGTCGATGTCCACCAATCCCTTGCTGGGCTTGATGACGACAACTTCGGCAGGATGCGCGGATGCGGTTTTCGATGTCATGTCTGAACCCGCGATGCGCGAGATTTTCCCTTGGTGGACTGTCGGGAAACTAGTCTTGGCAACATGAAGACCACAACCTCTCTTGCGCAGGGTAGTAAACGAGATTTTCCATTCAAAAAGCCGGACTTCGGCGCGTTTCCCAGCCCCGTTCTAGGGGAGGATTGCCATCGAAACCGTTAAGCCCCCTGCGCTTCGATACCAGCCGTACGGCGGAAAAGCGCCGCATAGGCCGCCGCCATACTTTCCGCCTGGTAATCTTGAAGCCAGCGGCGCCGGTTGGCCGTCCCGATGGTCTGGCGAGCCGTTCGGTCGGCCACCAGCCTCCGAATCGCATCGCTGAGCTCGGTATCGGAACTATTAACGATATAAGCCCGGTTTTCTTCGGCAACCATGTGCGCGACATCGCCGACCCGCGTTCCGGCGACGGGAAGTCCAGCCGCCATTGCTTCCAGAACCGCGAGCGGCATCTGTTCGGTGTCGCTCGAAAGCGCCAACAGGTCGCATTGCGGAAGGATGTCGCGGATGTCTTCGCGCCGTCCAAGGAAAAAGACCGAACCGTTCAGCGATAGCGCCTGTGCCTTGCGCCGCACCGGTCCCAATTCCGGGCCGTCGCCGGCGACGATAAGATAAGCCTGATCGCGCAGGGGCGCAAAAGCGTCGAGCAACCGAGGCAGATTTTTTTCCCGGCGAACGGCGCCCGCAGAGATGATGCGCGGCTTGTCGTGCGGGATTTCCGCCAGGCCGGGCGGCTTCGGCGCGGGATCGTGTGGTCCGATGCCGTTGGGAATATAATGCAGCCGCTTGGGATCGAGACGCCAGACCTGGAGCGCAAGATCGCGCAACGCCAGGGAGGGAACGATCACCTGGCTGCGCTGCAGTGCCAGCTTTCGTGTCCAGACGCGGCGGGTAATTTGACGGTTTGCTTCTTCGGGGCCGAAGCCGTCCTCGACATGGATGTGCGGCATGCGCTTGGTCATGTTGGCAAGCGCCCACTCGATCGCGCCCCAATTGTAAGTGACCAGCAGATCGGGCGCTTTCTCCACGAGCTCTTTGCGATAAGACGCAAGGCGGCTGACCAAAAATCCGCCCTTGGGAGGATGACCGCCATAACGAATATCGATCCCCGGCGGCAGGAAGCGGGCGGCATCGTAATTGCCGTCCATCGCGACGATGGTGTGCGAGAAACGATCACCAAAACCGGCAGCAAGCTCGGCGAAGCGAACTTGCGGGCCTCCAATCTTAAAGGTCGAGAAAATATGAAGAATGGAAAGGCGGCTGCGCAATTGTCCCGGCCATCGCTTACTTGTTGTCCGTGTGAATCAGGATACTGCGGGCAATGAAGGTTTCACGATCCGAAACCGGTGCCCAATCCAGCGCCGCTTTCACGTCGCTGCAATCCATGGTCGCGGCCATGCCGCGGGATAGAAGATCGCGTTTGCTGGGAATCGCCACTTTGCGGCCGCCGATGCGTTTGATGCTCCATTTCGCCAGTTCGGAGAAATACATCAGGCCGGGAGATTGCGCGTGGAAGACGATCGGGCGGCCGGTCGCCTTGGCCAGTTCGGCAATATATTCGCGCGCCGAAAGCCGCACATCACCCGCCAGATTATAGCAGCGGCCTAGAATGCCGTCCTTTTGCGTGGCGGCAAGTACGGCGGAAGCGACGTCTTCCCCCAGCACAAACGGCAAGGGATGACGGCCGTCGTCCCAGCCCATGCAGTGGCGCTCATTGTTGAAGAGGCCAACCCCCGTATGATACGGCGTGCCGCCCGCGCCCACCACGATGGCCGGGCGCAGGATCGATACCGGCAAAGTGCCTTCCGCGAATTTCTTCAACAGCGCACTTTCCTCCAGGCCCTTGGCGCGGGAATAATTCGCCCGCTTCCAGCCGAAGGAATCGACAGGCGAACTGCCCGTGATGATGTCGCCCTTGTCGCCCAGATAGAGCGCCGCGATGGAACTGAGATGGATAAGCCGCTTGACGCCCGCCTGACGGCAAGCATCACTCACCGCGGTGACGGCGTCGTGAACCTTCCGCTCGCAATCCGCCCAGCTTTCGGTGATTTCCGGCCCCGCGGCGTTAATCAGGAACGGCGCGTCGCCGATCAGTTCCGCCAGCTTGGCGGAATTGCGCATGTCGCCATGCAGGAAACGAACATTTTCGCTGTTGTTGCGAACCACCGGTGCGCGCGACACCGCGGCCACCCGCATGCCCTTGTCGGCCAGCGCCTTGACGATGTGATGACCGATGAAGCCGGTTCCACCCAGCACCACCGCATCGGGTTTGAAGCCTGTCTGAACCGGCGCATGGGAACGGATCGCCGGCGCCGGAAATGCTTCCGCCGCGACGGTTTCGCACAGCCGCACGATATCTCGCGCGCCTTCGGGCGTGTTCACCCATGGGCGTTCGCCGCGATAGAAAGCGCCCAGGCTGCCGGTCATGGTGTGGAAGAAACTGTCCGAGCGCTTTCCCAGACCCAGCAGCGAACGGCCATAAGCGATCAGGCCGGCACGGGTCTGCCGGCGCAAATCGCGGCCGACCCGCTTGGCCTGGATGAAATTGTCCAGCGGTTCGAGATTTTCCGACATTTCTTCGCAGACAAAGCGATTGCCGATCATGTCCGCCTTGATCACGCCGTCGGTGCAGAGCGCGGTGATCTGCCAGGCCGGAAATGTCGAGCCGAAATACAAATAGACCTGCGCTTCGCAATTCTGCCCGCTCAACGAAAGCGAAAGCGTGCGCGGTATCGGCGATGGCGAGCCCACGTCATAAGCCGCGCCGGCCAATACAGTCTGGCGCGACACCGGACCGGTCAAGGACATGACCTGGGACAGCGGATGGACCGCCTGCTCGAGCAGCAGATTGGCCGGGCGGCGGAACATCCAATGCTGTAACTGACCGGCCGAAAGCTGGCGCAGCGGCATCGCATAGGTGCAGGAGACGCTGACCAGTTTGCCCAAGCGGCCGCTCTTGATCATGTCGGAAAGCTGGGCGAAGGCGGGATGGAAGAGAAAATTGTGATTGACATAAAGCGGCGGCGCACCTTCGACCCCGGCGGCGGCAACCAAACTCTCGGCGCCTTCGATTTCCGACGCCATCGGCTTTTCCAGCAGAACCGCCAGGCCGCGCGACAAAGCTTCGCGAGTCACATCGACATGCAGATTGGGCGGCGTCAGGACATGGACGGCATCGACCTGTTGACGGTCCAGCATTTCCGCCAGTGAGGCGGCAGTCGTCGCACCCTTGATGCGGCGGGCCAAAGATGCCGCACGATCGACATTCGGATCGACCACCCCCACCAGCGCGGCGCCGGATATGGCTTTGAGGGCATCGGCATGAACGGCAGCGATATAGCCCGCTCCGACCAGCGCGACGCGCTTGACCGCCGGCACCGAGGCGCCTTGCGCCGAAGACGCATCCTTGACCGATATGGTGTCCACTTTTGGCACGGCGCCGTCGGTCGGCATGGTATTCTTCCTCAAGATCGTGTCGGCGGTCGGCATCGGTCTACCTGTCTGCTTATTCGGCTATTGCGCGCCGTGCGCGAACAAAACCACCCGCACGGTCTGAACCAGGATCGTCAGATCGAGAATGAAATCATTGTTCTTCACGTAATAGAGGTCGAAGGCCAGTTTCTGCCGCGCATCTTCGATCGATTCGCCATAGCGGTAATTCACCTGCGCCCATCCTGTGATCCCCGGTTTGACGCGATGGCGAAGATCATAATAAGGCATCTCACGGCGCAACTGCTCGACGAAATAGGGCCGTTCGGGCCTGGGCCCAATAAAGCTCATATCCCCTTCCAGCACGTTAATGATCTGGGGAATCTCGTCGATCCGGGTGGCGCGGATGAACTTGCCCACGCGCGTGACGCGGTTGTCCTGGGCGCTCGCCCAACGCGGCACGCCGTCCTTCTCGGCATCGATGCGCATGCTGCGGAATTTCCAGACGCGGAAAATGCGCCCATTCAAACCGACGCGCTCCTGGCGATAAAAGACCGGACCCCTGCTCTCCAGCTTGATGGCAGCTGCGACCAGAATGGTGACCGGAAGCACCGCGGCAAGGAACAAAAGACTGACCGTGAAGTCCGCCACACGCTTCAGGACACGGCGGCGGCGGCTGAATTGGAAGCCGCCGGTGAAGGCGAGCGTCCCCGGCCCGATATTGGAGACATCGATCTGGGCGAATTCCCGCTCCCAGAAATTCAGGTAATCGATCACATCGATGCCGTTGAGGCGGCATTCCAGCAGATCCCACACCGCCAACCCGCGCTTGTCTTCGACGGCAACGATGATCTCGTCCACGCGCAGATCCTGCGCGACCTGCACCAGCGGCGGTTCCACGGAGGCGGTTTCGCCCATGGCGAGATTGCCTTCCACCCCGCGCAATGCGCGATTGTCCGCCATGCGGCAATTGGCGACGGTACGGACATGCTTGAGATGGTTACGGCCGGGCCCGTTCATATAGGCGATCGCCGCGTCGGCGGTCGTGCCCTGACCCAGCACCAGCACCCGCTTCTTGGGATACGGGCTGCGGTAATAGATATGGAAGAAAAAACGCACCGTCAGCAACAAAGCCATGAACAGGCTGATGGCGATGGAAAGGATGCCGACGAACCAGCCGAACGGCATGCCCAGTGCGATCTTGCTGATGGCGAAGAAGATCACGGCGAGAATGAAGATGAGCTGCCAAGCCAAGGCAAACCGCTTGGCGAAAACCCGGAAACTGCGCAGCGCATCGGCGTTATAAATGCCGACCGAAGCGCAAAGCAGAACGAAGATGCCGGTCAGCGTCGCTGCCCTGAGCAGGTCGAGCGAAATCAGGCTGTTGAAATAGCAGAAGGAACAATGCCGCTCGAGACTGAGGAGCCGCAGGCCTGCCAGAAACAAGCCGCCGTCAAGTCCGGCCAACACCACCGATGGCGCCGCTACATAATGGCCGAAAATCTTCACTGGTCCCCGAGCCTACGCGTTCATGTTTCGCCGGCCGGCGGGCGTTAACCCGATCCGTCCTGATGAGGACGCTGCAACTCATATGCCAAGGGTTAAAGTTGGGTATGAGCCAATCCGGCACGTTAACGATGGCGAAAACGCAGTTTACAGACCGAACAATTGTGCAATTGTGACAATCGCTTGCCGCCGTCTTCCCGGAACTTCAGGACCCCTTAGCAATTCCACTGCCACAGTGGCGGCGGCGACCGGGTGGAGGCTTTTTTGCTGCGCGTATTGGTGTTCTCGACGCTCTATCCCAACGCCGCCCAGCCCAACCATGGCGTCTTCGTCGAGAACCGGTTGCGTCACACTTTGGCACAGGGCGGCATCGAGGCGACAATCCTGGCGCCGGTGCCTTATTTTCCCGTCGCAAATCCCGCCTTCGGCCGCTACGCCGTCTATGCCCGGGTGCCGCGCCAGGAGACCCGTCACGGGCTCGAAATTTACCATCCCCGCTACCCGGTCATTCCCCGGATCGGCGCCCGCTTCACGCCGGGCTTCCTCTATCGCGCGGCCCGGCGCGTGCTGGACAGGCTTATCCGGGACGGCGCGCGCTTCGACCTGATCGATGCGCATTATTTCTATCCCGATGGCGTGGCGGCGGCCCGCCTGGCCAGCGAGATGCAAATCCCGCTGCTGATCACCGGACGCGGCACCGATCTCACGCTCATCCCGCAAACCGAACCCGAACGCTCTCAGATCCAATGGGCCAGCCGCCAGGCCAGCGGTCTCATCACCGTCTGCGAAGATCTCCGGCAGAAGCTGATCGGATTGGGTGAAGAACCGTCCCGCATCGTGAGTCTGCGGAACGGCGTGGATCTCAAGCGTTTCTCACCGGGCGATCGCGCCGCGGCGCGACAGCGGCTTGGCCTGTCCGGATTCACGCTTCTGTCCGTGGGAAGTCTCATTCCGCGCAAGGGCCATGAACTGATCATCGCCGCGCTCGCAGAACTTCCCGATGCCAGCCTGATGATCGCGGGCTCGGGTCCCCTGCGCGCCGAGCTGGAGCGTGTCGCGCGGGAAAAGGGCGTGACCGCGCGCGTGCGCTTTCTGGGCGAGATCGCGCATGACGATCTTACCGATGCCTATCGCGCCGCTGACATGTTCGTGCTCGCCTCTTCGCGTGAAGGCTGGGCGAATGTTCTTCTGGAAGCCATGGCTTGCGGCACGCCGGTGGTCGCGACAAATGTAAATGGTACGCCGGAAGTGATTCAGGATTCCGCACTCGGCCAGTTGGTCGAGGAACGCTCTGCTCCGGCGCTGGCACAGGCAATCACGGCGCTGCGACTGCGCACGCCCGACCGCAATGCGGTGCGCACATATGCCGAACAATTCAGCTGGGAAGCTACCGCGCGCGCCAACAAAGCGTTGTTTCTTGCTGCAGCGCGTTATGGATTTGAAGATCGCTTCAATTCCGCAATCGTTGCGTCGGCTTACACCGTTCCTGAACCTGCGCCCCGCTTGCAAGTCGTAGGACCATAAGCGATTGTTAACCGAGGTCGCGCTAGATCATGCTGGCAGACCAGAGCACCCGGATTTTTCAGACAAGGCGATGCGACGTGCGACAGAGCGCGGCAGAAAGCAACATTGTCCAGTTTCCGGCAGCCCGGTCTTCGGTGCAGCAGATTGCTGCCGAGGAGGACATGATGGACGCGGATCAGAGAATGCCGTTCCGGACCTGTTTGGCGATCTGGACGCTTCTGGCCATTGCCGGCTGGAGCGCGGTCGGTATGGCAGCCCACCTCATCTGAATTCACTCCGCTTGCGCGGCATGCTCCAGGAAGCTGCCGAACACCCATAACAGCCAAAGCGGCTTGGAAAAATCGCGACTGCCCGCGATATGAGCCTCGGCCATCGCCCCGATCGCACTGGTATTGAAAAAGCCGCATTCGTTCAGCCGCGCGCTGTGCGCCAAAGCGCGAACATCCTCTTTGAGCGGACCGCGAAACCATTCCGCCACCGGAATGGTGAAACCTTTCTTGGCGCGATACAGAAGATCGTGCGGGAGAAAATCTTCCATCGCTTTCTTCAGAACCGCCTTTCCGCCCGCGCCGCGCTCCAGCTTCAAGCCATCGGGCAGCGAGAAGGCCCAGTCCGACAATTCCTGGTCCAGGAACGGCGAACGCAGTTCCAGTGAATTGGCCATGCTGGCGCGATCGACCTTGGTGAGGATGTCGCCCGGCAGATACGTCATGATGTCGGCATATTGCGCGCGCTGCAGCATGTCGAGCGGCGCATCGACATTGAAATGCCGGCGCACGATGTCGCCGGATTCATAGCCGCCAAGCCGCTTGCGGAATTCCGGCGACAGGATTTGGGCGCGGATTTCGCTCGGCAAGGCCGAGACCATGCGCAGATACGCGTCCGCCGGCGACAGCGACAATTCCCGGAACGTCGTCTTGGCGCGCAGGAAACGCGGCAGGCGCGCGCCATGCGGATAAATGTCCGCCAGAAAAGAAAAAAGCGGCGCGCGCACGCCATCCGGTATCCAGCCCCGCGCCCGCATCTGTGCGGCGAAGAAAGCATAGCGGCGGTAGCCGCCCAGGATCTCGTCGCCGCCGTCACCGGTCAGCGCCGCCTTTACCGTCTGGCGCGCCAGCTTGCAGACCGCAAAAGTGGGCAGTGCCGAGATGTCGCCGAAAGGCTCGTCGTAAATGGCCGGCAATCGCGGCAGCAGGCTGAAATCACCGGGATCGACGAT
>CAYWWT010000002.1:10659-20929 GCA_964461855.1 uncultured Rhizobium sp.
CGCGGCGCGGCTGGTGCGGTCCTGGGATGCAGATTGTCCAGCAGATTCCAGTAGCGCATCACTTCGAACGGCCTGCCGCGACGCGCGATCAGGGCGTGCGCCGCCGGCAATTTGCGGATCCCGGCATAGATGGTCTTGGGATCCGGCACATAGCCATAGGTGAAGAAATCCTCGACCGCGGTCGGATCCAGGGCGCGGTCCAGCCCTGGCATCTTGAGCAACGACTTGATCTCCGAGCCGAACACCATGCGCCCGTCCGGCAGCGCCGCATAATGCATCGGCTTCTTGCCGAACCGGTCGCGCACCAGAACCAAGGTCTGCGCCGGCGCATCCCACAGCGCGAACGCGAACATGCCGCGCAGGCGTGCGAACAGGCCCGTGCCCCAGTGGCGCCAGCCATGCAGAAGAACTTCGGTGTCGCTGCGGGTCTGAAATTGCGCGCCTTGCGCCTTCAGCTCTGCCATCAGGTCGGGGAAATTGTAGATCTCGCCGTTGAAAACGATGGTGAGCGCGCCATCCGCCGTGTGCATCGGCTGGATGCCGCCCGCCAGATCGATGAAAGCGAGCCGGCGGTGACCGAGCGCGACGCCGGGCGCGTTATAGACACCTTCGCCATCGGGGCCGCGATGGGCCACCGCATCCGTCATCGCCTGAATCAGGGCCGGATCGAATGCCCGCTCCCCCGCACTATCGAAAAGGCCGGTCAGGCCGCACATCAGGCTGTCCCTCGTGCCGCGCCCGCGGCTGGCTTGGTCCGGATCCCGGCGGTCATAGCACCGGGGCGGCTTTGCGTTCGTTAAGAAAGGCGTCGAATCTTTCCAATTGCTTGGGCCAGCCATAATCGGCGAGCACCCGGCGGCGGGCGGCCTGGCCGATGGCGGCGGCATCCGGACCAGCACAGGCGATACAGGCGCGCGCGATCTCTTCGGGGCTTTCGGCAAGAAACAATTCGGAGCCCGGCACCGCCTTTATGCCTTCCAGCGCGTCTGCCGTCACCACCGTGGGACGGCCCATCGCCATCGCCTCCAGAACCTTGTTCTGAATGCCGCGCGCGATGCGCATCGGCGCGACGCAAGCGGTGGCGTGGGCCGTATAGGGCCTGATATCGGCCACCCGGCCGGTGACGAAAACGCCCGGCAAGGAGGCCAGCGCGCGAACCTGGGCTGAGGGATTGGAACCGGCAATGTGAAATTGTGCGTCCGGCAAGGTACGGCGGATGATCGGCAGGATGGATTGCGCGAACCAGATCACGGCATCTTCATTGGGCGGATAATCCATGGCGCCGGTGAAGACGAAATTCGCCACATGGGCGGCATAGGGCGCCGCGAATTCCCGCGCGGGATCGAAATAGTCAAGATCGACGCCGTTGCTGACATAATGGGCCTTGTCGCGGAAGGCGGGCTGCAAAGCCCGGAACAGCACCATTTCGGCTTCCGAGACGAAGATGCTCCAATCCGCGTCCCGCGCGATGCGCGCTTCGAGCGCGGCGATGTGATCGGCTTCGCGCCGATAGATCCAGTTCATGGGAAAACCATGGGTCTTGGAATAGCTGCGCCATTTTTCCGAATCCAGATCCACCAGATCGACCATCAAAGGCGCGGCCGTTTTCAGGTCCAGGATATAGGGCGCCATGTTCGAGGAAAAAACAAAGATGAGATCCGGTTTGACCGCGTCCAAAGTACGCTTCACCCAGCTTGCCAGTCCGCGGTCGCGATAGAAAACCACGCTGAGCGGCTCGCCGGTCAAAAGCCCGCGCAAACTCGCGATCTTGGCCTGGCTCCGGTCCAACTGCGCGAAATGCGACGAGGCGCAAAGCGTCTTCACCGTATCGATATGCTGAACATCATGCGGGTCGTCGACCAGACAACCCAGATGCACATCATAGCTTTTGCGCAAATGCTTCAGGATCTGCCATTGGCGGATTTTCTCGCCCTTGTCGGGCGGATAGGGAATGCGCTGGGTAAGAAAAAGCAGATTCGCCATGCGCGGAGCCTCACGCCAGGCTGCGGCTGATGAATGGCGAAATCGCGTTGGCCACCGGGATCGGCAAACGCTGCCAGGCCGCGATGACCTTGGCATAGCGCGGGTTGGTGGGATTGAGATTGGGCAGCGTGTCCCGGCCGATCAGAAGATAGCGATGCGTGATCGGGCGCGGATTGAACCCCCAATTGCTCTTGAAGCTATAGGGACCGGTTCCGACCTTGCTGCGCCCGAAATCGAAAATCGTGGCGCCCCGTTCGACGGCGCGGCGCATCAGCGCCCAATACATCATGTCGTTGGCGCCGCTGCGGCGCGCTTGCGGCAAACTGCCGGTGTAATAGGGCAGCACCTTGTCGCGATAAAAGAAGCTCATCACGCTGGAGATCGGCACACCATCCTTGCGCACGGTGAGGATTTCGCAGGCATCGCCGAACACCGTCAGGAGATTTTCATAAAAACGGCGCGGCAGGATCGGCGTGCCATGATCGCGCAAGGTCCGGGCATAGAGATCGAAAAAGGGTTGGATGCTCCGCTCGATGGAGATCGTGAAGCCCTGCTCCAGCGCCTTGCGCACCACGGCGCGCTGCTTTCGGGGAATCTGCTTCAGGTTGTCGGCTTCCTCGCGCGCGATCGGTCCTTCAAAGCCGGCATAGAGATCGCTTTTGGCCTGCCAGCCGGGCCCTGCGTTCCCGCAATCGCGCAACTCGACATACGCGACCTTGCGCGCGCGGCCCAGTTCCTCCGCTTCCGCCAGCACTGTCTGGAGCGCCGCGTCATTCGCCGCCAAGGGACCGCCGCCCACGGTAAAACCATTGCCGATCAGAAAATGCCCGAACACGCGACTTTGAATCTCGACCAGCGGCATGACGGCGCCGATCGCACCGCCTTCGCGCGCCACCAGATAGGGACAGGCATGGCCGAAGCTGCGTTTGACCACTTCGCGCCAGCCCGACAGATGGAAGAAACTGGCATCGGGACGGGAAGCGACATAGGCGTCCCATTCCGCCGAAGCGTCTTGGGTGTCAGGCAGCAGCATCGCGGGACTTTTGCGGTGCCCGCGCGGGAGATCCGTCGATGAAGATCCGGTCCATCCGGTCCCAGCGGAAATCGCGGGTCAGCCGGCGCAAACGGTCGCCCGTCTTGGCGAGATTGGTGTAATGGCGGAAGACCGACTTGGCGGACACGCCCGTCGCGCGCGGCTGGCCCGGATCGATCTCCCAGGGATGGATATAGAAGACCGCGGCTTGCCGGTCGCGGCTGTTGATGCGCCGCAGCGCCGCTTTCGACACCGCATAGGGCAGGAGGCGGAAATAGCCGCCGCCGCCGGCCGGATAATTCTTGGCCCCAAAACGAACCGTGGCGATGGGGATTTCGACCAAAGTCTTCACGCCGTTCGGCTGGTAGGGCACCCGCGGCGCGTCGGGATTGGAATAATTGTCCCGCGCCACCGGATAGACGCTGGAGGAATAGCGAAAGCCTTCCTCTTCCAGCACCGGCCAGGCCCAGGGCGTGTGCGCACCGACGCTGAAGGTGGCGGCGCGATAGCCGCGCACTTCCACGCCGCCGATATCTTCCAGGATCGCCTTGCTGCGGCGGATATCAGCGCGAAATTCCTCTGCATTCTGGGAATCGACGCGGTGATGGCAATAGCCATGACTCGCCAGCTCATGCCCGCCGGCAACGATTGCGCGCACCGTCGCAGGGTGGCGCTCGGCGATCCAGCCCAGTGTGAAAAAGGTGGCTTTCACGCCCGACGCAGCGAAAATATCGAGCAGTTCGTTCGTATTGCGCTCGACCCGGGAGGGATAATGCTCCCACCCATCCCGGGTATAGGCCTTTTCCAGCGACTGGACCTGGTAGTAATCCTCCACATCGACGGACAGGCCGTTCACGATGGAAGATGTTCCGGGTCCCGTCTCCATGGCTCGCGCAATTAGAATTGCTTGGCAACCGCGGCGAACAACACGTTCTCGGTAATGCTCTGGTTCGAGATCGCCAGTCCTTGGCTCTGATAGTAATAGCCCACCACGCCGCGCATCGTGGAGTTGAAATTGTACTGCAGCGCGACATTGCCGCCGATCCCATCACTCTCCCCGTAAAAGGGATTGGCGAAGGTGCGGTAATAATTCACGCCGCCCGACACGCTCATATCCAGCGCAATCTCGCGCGAATAGGTGACGCCGGTGAACAGCGAACGGTCGGGCGAGTTGAGCGCCAGAAGCAGGCGATCGTTCCAGTTGCCCTGCAGATCGATGGTGTTGGCTTCCCATTTATAGACCAGATGCAAGTCAGCCATTTTCGTAAGCGCGGTCTGGTCGTCGATATTGCCGTTGATCACGAAATTGGCGTTGGAAAGCTGCGACGGCAATTGCTGGGACGGCGAGATGAAATTCACGAAACCGGAATTGAGCTGAAGCTGGCCGGGCTGGACTGCCTCGAAATAGCGGCCCTCCGCATAAAGCCCCTCGGAAAAGCGCAAATGCAGTTCGCCCGCCCAAGCGGCACGGCCGAAGCGTTCGCCGCGTTCCACCGAAATCTTGGAATCTTCATTGATGGTCCATTCGGCGCCGGCGCTCCACATCGCGTCCTTGATGTCGACGATGCCCGGCTGGGTGACGCTGTCATAACCGCCACGGGCGATCAGGCGAATGGCGGGGAAAATATCGATGTAAAAGGATTGCTGGGCATTGTAGGCCTGGAAATCGTGATCGTCGGTCTGAACCTGCGCGCTGGTGATCGACTGATAGCCCAGATACCGCTTGCCGGTATCGAGATTGGCCGCCCCTTCCAGGAAAGTGGAATCGGTGGGGAGGTTGATCGAACTGCCCTTGGGGTTGAGGAAGAAGACCTGCGCGAAGCGGCCCACCACATCCAGGTCTGCGAAATCATCGACGGTCGTGGTCAAGTGCGGCCCCAGATCATAGGTCGCGATCGTGGCCTGGTTGGAGGGGCCGACGCGGTTGAGCGCCGGCGTCCCGAACTGCGAGAGGCTGGCATTGGTAAGATAGGCGTTGGCATCGATCGACAGGAAGCTGGGGATCAGATCGTATTTGGCCACGCCCTGGGCATCGCCCGAAAAGCCGCTGAGCTGGCCCTCGTTCAGATAGGCATCGTAATAGGCGTGGGTGATCAAATTGGCCGTCAGGGGACCGCGCGCATTGATCTCCGCGCCCAGCATCGGCCGGGTGACAAGGTCCGCCTGCTTGTTGGTGACGGTCAAAAGCGCGTTGTCGGTGAAGGTTTCCTGCAGCCCCGCCATCGGCGTGATCGAAAAGGGCCTGGTATCCTCAATCGTCGTTCCCTCCGGGGAAAGCGAGGCGCCCTGGCTGAAAAGACCCGAAAACTGTGCCGAAGCGCTCGAGGCGCTCATGGCCAACGCCAGTACGCAACCGCCCGCGACGTAACCAGCGCGGCTGGCCCGGCCAACCCCCAAAGACTGCATATCCCCTCGCCACAAAAAAGTGACGCCGATTCACGAATTTCGAGAATAACGAACCGGCGACCTGGAATGATCAGTCTTATTGAAGACCATAGCTACCCGGGATTCGTCAATCGGCCCGGCCTGGCGATGGAGGATTCCCAGGCCTTCGTCGATGTCTTTCCGCCTTGTCTGTCCCTTGGCGGCCACAAACAGCAACTGGCCGGCATAGCCCGCCAGGGAGATGGTCTCGCTGCAGGCCAGGACCGAGCCGGAATCGATGATGACGATCCGCTTCTCGGAGCCGTCATGGAAGGTCTTCAGCAACTGGGTCATCCGGTCGCTGGTGATGAGTTCCGGCGCGGTGATGCGGGGCAGTCCCGAGGGAACCGCATAAACCCCCTTCACGCTGGTGGGATAGACAATGTCTTCGATCCCGATTTCCTCATTCTCGAGAAAATCCAGCAGGCCCAACTCGCCCGACAGCCCCATGCGGCGCGACAATTCGGGTGAGCGCATGTCGGCGTCGATCAGGATCACGCTGTAATCCCGCTCGAAGATGAAGCTCATGGCCAGGCCCAAGGTGACGGTGGTCTTGCCTTCGCGCGGGCTGGCGCTGGTGATCAGAATGGTGCGCGGGTCCTTGCCCTCTTCCACCGGCGTCGCGTTGATGCGCGACAGGATGTGGCGCTTGACCACGCGAAAATCTTCGCGCGTGCGGGATTCGTCAAAATGCGGCGTAACGACGGAACCGACGCGTTTGACCACGCCGCCGCGCTCTTCAACCTTTTTCAGGTTGGCGATTTCGCGGGCCGGGGCCAGGATCGCACTGTCTTCCGAAGTTAAGTCAGCGGGAAACACCTTGCCCGCAAAAGGAACCTTGCTCATCTCACCCATCGCCAATAGCGCCCCTTATCTCACAAAAGCCTGCAACAGGGACGTCGAATAATTATGGTAAATCGCCTGTAGCCACGGCGAAGTCGAAATCGAGACCAGGATCGTGCCGATCAACAGGATGATGCCGAAAGTCACATAGACCGCAACATTTCGGCTTCCGGCACTCACCTCGCCCGTATGCCAAGTCTTTTCCCAGGAAATCGTTCCTATGACCGGAAGCTGGAAAGCTTCCTCGAGCTCCCGGGGCGCCACGAAGACACCGGTAATGGCGCCGCGCAGATAGGCCGCGCCGATGCCCCCCGCGATGGCGCCGAGGAAAGCCAGGGTCAGCAACAACTGGCGGTTGGGACCGGCGGGGAAGGCCGGAATGGTCGGCCGGTTGGTGACCTGGAATTTCGCATTGTTGTTGGCGCCATAGACGGCCATCGACATCTGGGCAGCCTCGCGCCGCGACAGGAGTTCCTGCAGCGAATTGCGCAGCATGTCGTCATTGCGCTTGAGCTCCGCTTCCTGGGCTGCGATCTGCGGCGGCAGGCCGGGACGGAACCGCGCGCGGCGCAGGCGCGCCTGCGCGGCAAGAAGCTGGCTGCGCGCAGACGCCACGGCCGGGTCGGTGGCGGTCTTGGCGCCTTGTGCCGCGCGTTGCTGCAACTGTGCCAGTTGCTGGCGGGCGGCGATCACATCGGGATATTGATCGGTGTATTGCAGGCGCAGTGCCGCGATGCGGTCTTCCAGGGCCGCGATTTGGGATTGTTGCGGAGCGGCGGCGCCGTCCCGGGCCATGGCGGCGGTGTAAACCGCGCGGGCATTATCGACATCGGCAGCGGCAGACGCTTCTTCTTCGGAATCGGTCTGCGCCGCGCTTGCGCCATAGCGCTGGCGGAACGCGCCGATCTTCGTTTGAGATTCCGCGACCTTGCGCTGATAGACGGCAATCTGCGCATCGAGGAAGACATCGGCCTGGCCCAGATCGCGCGTGGCGCGGTCCTGATTGGCGGCGACGAACTGGTTCAGGAGCAGTTCGACCACGCGATAGGCGCGAACCGGTTCGGTGGCGGTGTAATGGAATTCGGTGAAACCGTCACCGGCATCGGGAACGATCTCGATCTTGTTGCGCAGATTGCTGATCGCGCCCTGGCGCGCCGCCGGCGACAACCGGCTGAAATTGGGATTGAGCTGCTCGGCGACCTTGCCCAGGCTGTCGTCGTTCAACAACGTTTTCTGGATGACATAGGTGCTGCCATAGGTATCGCCGCCCAGAGAGACGCTTTGCGCGGCTTGCGCCAGCGGCGTCATCTTGTTGACGTAGATCTGCGCCCAGCTGTCATAGACATTGGGCAGTTGAACCACATAGGCGGCGCCGGCGACGAAAAGGACGACCGCCGCGCAAAGCGCTGTCCAGCGATAGCACCAGATGCGAACCAGCTCGTCATAAATCAAAGTAAGGACGGTACCGACCATGTTTCTGTTCGTTCTTCTTGAGGTCGCCCATGTGATGGCTGGGCAGAGTGCAAAATTTGAAGATCATCCGGTCCTGCCGCGCGGCAGGACCGGATGATGAAGTATCAGAACCAGCGTTCCGGAATGCGGATGACGTCGCCCGGCATGAGCTGGACATTCGCCTTCAGGTCGCCGCCCTTCATCAGGTCGCGCAGATGCACGGGAATCCCGCGGCTGGCGCCATTCTGGGTACGGATGATCTGGGCATCGTTGCCCGCGGCATAGGTGTTAAGCCCGCCGACTTCGATCAGCACATCCAGCACGGTCAACCCGGCCCGATATGGCACGGATTTGGGCGTGGCGGCGGCGCCGATGACCCGGATCGAGGCAGCGCTGCCGGGCGCCGCGACCTGCTTGACCAGAACGGTCACCACCGGATCTTGCACATATTTGCTGAGTGCGGTGCGCAGGCTGGCGGCCAGATCGGTCGGCGTCTTGCCCTGGGCCTGCATGTCGGCGACCAGCGGCGTGGAAATCCTGCCGTCCGGACGGACCGGCAAGGTCACCGACAAGTCCGGGTTTTTCCAGACGAAAATCTGCAATTCGTCGCCGGGCCCGATCTGATAATCGGCCGAGACCATCGCAGTCGAAGAAGAAGGCGTGGAAGGAGCAGCGCTGTTGTTCTGCGCCTGGGCCGCGACGGGCGACAGGAGCAGCAGCATCGCCGCGATTTTCGTAAGCTTAAAGCAGTTCATAAGATGCCCCTCGTTTGAAGCTCAATCCCAATGCCAAAGCAAAGCCCGTACCAAGTCGGTCCGTGTCAAAAACAAACGCCGTTTTCGACAGGGCAGGCTGCTTTCCCCGACGTGAACTCAAACCAGTGATCGCCAAGCGGTCACGTCCGCCATTACAGCCAAGATCGTATAATAATTCCTGAAGGCTATCGCAGATCGCGGCGAAGCATGGTTATCGGTTCGATGACGGTTAATGCTTCGCGACCAATCGGTTGCAAAGCACCGCGTGCTGTAAAACCGTCATAAACCCTTAACGGGCGATGCTTCCGCTGCGCTTGCGGATCATGTCGGCCGAGGAGATTTCCGAATATTCCTGCTGCGTCTCGACACAGACTTCCGCGCGATAGGAAAAGAACAGGTCGGCGGTGCCGTATTTGCGCAAATTGGTACGCTCGGTGCAGTCCACCACCGGAACCGCGGCCGCGCATTTCAGCGCGCCGTTTTTGGTATGGCGCAGCGCTTCATGGGCGCCGCAAGTGATGATCTCGGCACCGGAATTCGTCGCCGCCAGGCCCTGGTCCGATTGGACCACTTTGCCGATGCTGACCTTCAAATAAGAGCCCGGAATGCAGCGCACGACTTCGCCTTCATAACCGCTGTTGATCCAGCTGTCGGCCAGCATGTGCGAGGCGGGGAATTCATGGCCTTCCGCCGACATGCAGACGGCATGGATGGATTTGACGATGGTGGCTTGCTGGATGGTGCATTGCTGACGGGTCTCGACCGAGAGATTGCCGATATCGCCGCCCATGAAGGCCGGGGGCGCTTCCGGCGCCCAGCCGCCGCCGCCAATCGCCACGGCGGCCGCGCCGGCACCCGCGAAACTCGCCGCGTTGGCCGAGGCAGAGGCCGAAGCCTGGGCGCTGACGGAGATATTCTCGCCGCCCTTGTTGATCACGATGCTCTTGTTGATGTTGATATTCTTGGAATTGTCGATGGTCTTGGAGTTGTCGATATTCTTGGTGACGTTGATGGTCTTGGAATTGTCGATGTTGGTGGTGACGTTCAGATTCTTGTTCACCGTCACGGGCTTGTAGACGTTGATATTGTTCTCGATCGAGGTCCGCTTATAGACATTGTAGTTGTTGGTGATGCCGGGCGGACGGCTGACGGGACCGCAGGTCGAAACCGGCGGAACGTGTGGCACGCCGCCGCCATGTGACCCCATATGGGACATTCCACCGGCTTGGGACGCGGCCGGTGTGCCGATGATGGCCGCCGAGACCAGTGCGGAAGTCAGCCAATTTGCGGTCCTGTTCGCCATGCCAAAGCTCCTGACGCCCGAGGGGCGTGAAATTCCGTGGAGGAGCAATTTCACAAAGCATGCCATCGGGACGCTGCGGCTTGGTCCGGCACTTGTCCCGGTTTGAACCAGGGATCAGCCACCGGCCTCATGCGCCAGCAGCCAGCGCTTGCGGGCCAGTCCGCCGCCATAGCCGGTCAGGGTGCCGTTGGCCCCGATCACGCGGTGACAGGGCACGACGATGGCGATGGGATTGGCGCCATTGGCCAGCCCCACCGCCCGCGCCGCCTTGGGCATGCCCAGCCGCGCCGCCAATTCGCCATAGCTGGTGGTGGCGCGCGCCGGAATGGTGCGCAGCGCCGCCCAGACCTTGCGCTGGAACGCCGTCCCGCCATTGGCGGTCTTGAGCCGGTCGATCGCTTTCAGCTCGCCCGCGAAATAGCGGCCAAGGACGGCGGCGGCGGGCGAGGACCCGCGCGCCTCCATCAGCGAAAAGCC
>CAYWWT010000002.1:21029-25071 GCA_964461855.1 uncultured Rhizobium sp.
CTTTCTTCGGGGAAAAAGATGCGCGCGCCTGTCAATTCCACCGTTCGCTTGGTGCCCGGAATGGTCTTGGCCAGCCAGCGCGCCCATTCGACGGGGAAATAGACATCGTCGGTGCCCCATACGATCAGGGTCGGCACCTGCAATTTCTTCAGCCCATCCTCGATGGCCAAAGTGTGCTTGTTGTCGAACGCCGCCAGGAAGCGCTCGAAATCCTTGAGCTTGCGGTCGGCTAGCAACGGACGCAGATAGGTCTCGATATCGGTGTCGCTGACCGTGTTCGGATCTTCATAGGCAGGCCCCAAGGCCCCAGGCGAGCGATAGATGCTCTTGTCGTTCAGCATGGCGTTCAGCGTGTCGCCCAGTCCGCCCGCCGCCGCCATCGCCAGGAACGGCTTGAACGCTTCCGGCGGCCAATTGTCGTGCGCGTCGCAATCGGTCAGGGTAAAACTTCGCACCCGCTCGGGATGGCGGGCGGCGAAGATCTGCGCGATGCCGCCGCCGCTGTCATTGCCCACCAGATCGACCTGGTCGATGCCCAGCGCATCCAGGAATTCCAGCAGCATCCGCGCATTGGCGGTGACGGAAACATCGCCGCCCGGCGTGACCTCGGTCCCGCCATGCGCCAGAAGATCGGGCGCGATGCAGCGGCGAATGTCGGAAAGCGCCGCAAGCTGGTGGCGCCACAAATGATTGTTCAGGAGCACGCCATGCACGAACAGCGCGACCGGTCCCTGGCCTTTTTCCGCATAGGCGATGGTGCCCGAGGGCGTCTGCACGCTTTTGTTCGCGGCCATCGGATCAGCCCTCCCCGCGCGAGACGGAAGCCTTGGCTTCCTTCAGCTTATGGGCGCATTCCTCGCAGCAGACTTCCACCACCTGCCCGCCGATGGTGACCTGGATCGCTTCAGCGTCCAGGGCGCAATCGCAGGCGGCGCAGCTTTTTTCGACCATGACATGTCTCCTTGCTCATCTTCGGTTTCGATGAGGTGAGAGACCATTTGGATGGGATGGGCCGCTATCAGGATCTTTAGCGATCCGCGCCGCCAGCGCGATCAGTGCGGCAGTGCCGAACGGCGGAATTCCGAAGGCGAGCGGCCATAGGCTTCGCGGAAAGCGGCGCTGAAATGGCTGTGGCTGGAAAAGCCCAGATCCAATCCCAACTGGGTAAGGTCGTCATAGTCCGGCAAGAGATCCAGCGCCCGCGCCAGCCGCAGCCGAAGCTGGTAGCGATAAAGCGGCATGCCCTCGACCTTGCGGAACACTTGGGTGAGATAGACCGGCGATCCGCCCACTTCGGCGGCGATCTCGCCTAGGGTCCAGCGCCGCGTCAGATCGCTCGCCAGCACCAGCTTGACCCGGTCGGCCAGGCGCGCGGGCGCGATGCCCGCATCCGTGGCATGGCTGGTGCGCGGGCCGAGCGCGCGCTGCACCAAAGTCAGCGCCAGGCTCTCGGCTTCCAACGGCTGCGCCGTGCCCTGGGCCAGGCCGTGCCGCAACAGCGCCACCAGTGCCTGGGCACGCCCATCGATCCGCAACCGGTGCCGCCGGAAGGCCAGCACCGCGCCGTCCCGCAACAGCGATTTGGGCGCGATCTCGCGCAGCAGATCCTGCCTGATGTCCAGCGACAACGACGCATCGCCGCCCGTCACCGGATGGCTGACGCGATAGCCCTCCGTGGCATTGAAGAACAGCACCTGGTTGGCCTCGCCCACCGCCTGGTCGCGGCCCAGGTGGCGGGCAAAAATCCCCCGATAGGGAAACACAAGTTCGGTATTGCCGGCGCATTCTTCCGCGCTTTGGTGCCGGCATTGGCCCGAGCAATGGACATCGCGCACCGTCAGGCTCTGGGTCTTCAAAAGCGTCTGGACGGCGAATTCGGACAAGGGGCTATCCTTCGGAGAGCTCTTCAATGCCATCAACCCGGTCGGGATAAAAGGCGAGATAATGGCGGATCCGGGCCACCGCCCCATAGGGGCTTTCATAGCTCCAGACCGCGTTGCGGGACCGTTCCCCGCCCAAGGGAATGCTGAAATAGCTGCAATCGCCCTTATAGGGGCAATAGGTGGCATGGTCGGTGCGTTCCAGAAGCGACATGTCGGCATCTTCGCGGGGAATGTAATTCACGCCCGGATAATTGGCTTCGCGCAGAAGAAGCGCGCTCCTGGTGTCGGCGATCACTTTTCCGCCCAGGCGCACCACCACCCGTTTGGGATTGGCCGTCAGAATGATGGGATGATCCGGTCCGGGGATTTTCACGGGCTTGTCGCTCATCCTGGCCTCCGCGAGAAGCCTTCTAGGTGGGCCCGCTTCCGCCCCCGGTCAAGGCAGACAGCGGAATGATTTGTTTTGTTCCCGGGCTGCGATAGCGTGACGCCATGACCCTGCAGGCCCTGCTCAACCAAGCGCAACTGCTGCACCGCGACGGCCAGCTTGCCGAAGCGGAGAAATTGTATCGCCGGGTCGTGAAAGAAGCCCCGCCCAATGCGCAACTGCAACATCGGCTGGCCTTGGTGCAATTCCAGCAACAGCGGCAGGGCGAGGCCCTGGTGTCCATCGATAAAGCCCTGGCGATCGACCCGGGCTTCGCCGAGGCCCTCGTCCTGAAGGGCGTGCTTTTGGCCGCGGCGGGCCGCCGCGAGGATGCCCTCGCGCCCCTCGACCGGGCCCTGGCGCGGGCGCCGAACCATGCCGACGCGCTTTACAATCGCGCCGTGATTTTGCTCCAGCTGGGACGTGCCCCCATGGCGCTTGCCGCCTTCGACCGGCTTGTCGCGCTTGCGCCGGGCGCAACCGAAGCCTGGGTCAATCGCGGCGTCGCCCTGCAGGAATGCGGACGCGGCGCGGACGCCATCGCAAGCTATGACCGCGCCCTCGCCCTCCTGCCCGGCCATCTGCAAGCCTGGCTCAATCGCGGCACGGCGCTCCACGCCCAAGGCCAGTTCGCCAGGGCATTGGAAAGTTTCGACAAAGCGGTTGCGCTGGCCCCGCGCCTGGCGGCCGGCTGGTTGGGACGGGGCAGCGCGCTGATGTCCTCGCAGCGTTTCGAGGAGGCGCTGGAAAGTTTCGACGCCGCGCTGGAGATCGCGCCGGGCGAGCCGGTCGCGACCGAGCGGCGGATCGCGCTTCTGGAGACGATGAAATTGTTCGGCGAAGCCGAACCCGGCAAAAGCGAAACCGATCTCTGGCAGGAGCGCGCCGCTTACTTCCAGATCACACAGAATTTCCCCGAAGCGCTTACTGCGCTGGACAAGGTCCTGGCGCTGGAGGCGGACAATTCCGCCGCCTTGACCCGAAAGGCCGCGGTCTTGTGCGAAATCCGGCGCGTCGATGAAGGCATGGCGGTTTATCGCCATCATGCCGAAGTGACCTTGCGCGACAAGCCGGTCACGCAGGAGAGTGACATGGCGCACAAGCAGCGTCACGATGCCGAACAGCGCGACTGGCTGGCGGCGCAGGGCATCAACGATGACGGTTTCCGTCTGGAACCGGGTGCGCGCGTGCCGGGGCCGGCGGTCAATCCCGCCAATGCCGAAGAGATCGCGACCCGCTGGGCTGAACGCGATCCGCCGATCGTGGTGATCGACAACCTTCTCACCGAAGACGCCTTGGAAGGCCTTCGCCGCTTCTGCCGCGGCTCGACCATGTGGCGGCGGCCCTACAAAAGCGGCTATCTGGGCGCGATGCCGGAAACCGGCTTTGCCTGCCCGCTCCTGGCGCAGATCGCCGACGAGTTGCGCGATGTCTTCCCCACCGTGATCGGCAATCATGGCCTGCGCCGCACCTGGGGCTTCAAATATGACAGCAGCCTGTCGGGCATTCCGATGCATGCCGACCAGGCGGCGGTGAATGTGAATTTCTGGATCGCGCCGGACGACGCCAGTCTGGACAGCGAAAGCGGCGGCCTTGTGGTGTGGGATGTCAAAGCGCCGCTGGATTGGAATTTCGCCCGCTACAACACCGACGAAGCGGCGATCCGCGCGTTCCTGGCGGAGAAGAAGGCCAAGCCTGTCGTCGTGCCGCATCGCGCCAACCGGGCCGTGAT
>CAYWWT010000002.1:25171-36281 GCA_964461855.1 uncultured Rhizobium sp.
CAGAATATCGGCGCCCTGCTGGCCGCCATCGAGGGCACGCCGCCCTTCGCCATTCTGGATGTGGGCTGCGGGCCGGGGCGCGACCTGAAAAGCTTCAAGGCGCTGGGCCATCATGCCATCGGCCTGGAAGGCTGCCCGGACTTTGCCGCGATGGTACGCGCCGACGGCCTGGAGGTGTGGCAACAGGATTTCCTGAGCCTCGAGCTGCCGGCGGAACGCTTCGACGGCATCTTCGCCAACGCCACCTTGTTTCACATTCCCAGCCGCGAACTGCCGCGCGTGCTGAAACAATTTCACGCCACGCTAAAGCCGCGCGGCGTCTTGTTCAGCTCCAATCCACGCGGACAGAACGAGGAAGGCTGGTTCGACGGACGCTATTGCGTCTATCACGGCCTTGCCGCCTGGCGGGGCTTTATGATCACGGCGGGCTTCGAAGAGATCCGCCATTACTACCGGCCCGAAGGCTTGCCGCGCGAGCGCCAGCCCTGGCTCGCCAGTGTGTGGCGCAAAAAATAGGCCCTCCCGTAAAGGAGAGCCTATTCATTTCATTGCGGATGATGCGGTTTAGGCGGACACCACCTTGTTGAAGGCGGCGAAGAAGCCTTCCATGTCCGCCTTCGAGCCGATGGAGATGCGCGACACGGTCGGCCAGGTCGGGAAGACCCGCGCGATCTGCACGCCCTGAGCGCGGAAGGCCGCCTGCATGTCCTTCGACGATTTGGTCTTCCAGTCGATCATCAGCATGTTGGCTTCGCTGGGACCGATCAGCTTCAGCCCGCGCTTGGTGAGGAAGTCCACCGTCATGGCGCGGTTGTCCACCAGCGTTTTGCGCCGCGCCGCGATCGACGCGGTGTCGGTCAGGCTGGCGATGGCGCAGGCCGCCGACGGAATCGGCAATTGGTTCGACAGGGCGCCGCCGTCATGCAGCTTGAGCTTGGCCAGCAATTCGGGACGGCCCATCGTGTAGCCGATGCGCATTCCCGCCATGCCGAAGATCTTGGAGAAGGTGCGCATGAGCAGCACATCCTTGCCCGCCGCCACCAGATGCGAATTGGTGTTGTTGGGATAGTCCTTGGTCCAGTGGATATAGGCCTCGTCGAGCACGATGATGGAGCCTGGCGGCTTGTTGTCCATCAGCCAGGCGATTTCCGAATTCGCCGTCATGGTGCCGGTGGGGTTGTTGGGATTGCAGACATAGATCACGCCGGCATTGGCGTCTGTGGTCGACATCGCCCTGATGTCGTGGCTGTAGTCGGCTTTCAGCGGCACATTCTTGATCGGCACACCGAGAAATTTGGCGGCGCGTCCGGAGGTCTCATAGGTGGGATCGGCCTGCACCAGGCTTTTGGTCGGCGAACAGAAGGCCACCACCGAACGGGCCAGGGCTTCATTCGAGCCCGGCCAGGTCATGATGTGATCTTCGGGCACATTTTCGATTTTCGCGATCGCCCGCACCAGCTGGCCATGCTCGTCATTGGGTGAATAGCGGTTGGAAACCGCGATCGCGGCGGCAGCAGCCCTGGCGCCCGGCGCCATGGGACCGGTCCAGCATTCATTCTGGCCGATACGGACCTTGGCGGTCTGCGGCCCTTCCTGCGCGAAGACCAGTTCGGGGCTCAGGGTCAGCGCGGTCGCGCCGCCGCTGAATATCATGGCGGCCCGCATCATCTGGCGTCGCGAAAAACCGCGGCTGAGCAGGTCGTCCTTCACGTCTTCTTGGATGCGATGAATCATGTTGTTCTCCCTCGGCTTGTTGCTCAAACGCGTACGCTGAAAGCAAAACAGGGAAGCGGCACTGAGTCCGGCAAATGCCCTGCTCCCCCGAGCGGGCCTTGTCTGCGGGAAAGG
This sequence comes from uncultured Rhizobium sp., assembly GCA_964461855.1. Lineage (GTDB taxonomy): Bacteria > Pseudomonadota > Alphaproteobacteria > Micropepsales > Micropepsaceae > Rhizomicrobium. The sequence continues at coordinate 27,020 of CAYWWT010000002.1, forward strand.
CTATAAGGCCGTGCCCCCGGCTTCAAGGTTGACGAAGCGGAACGCGATGGAACTCTCCACTGAATTTGTCGCAAAAACACTCGATCTTTTGGCTTAGCGCCGCGCCGTCACGGTTCCGCACGTCCCGGCGGTAGGGTTAACCCCCGAACCTGTTGGACAAGGACATGACGCGCGCTGATTTTGCCGAACCGAGAATCTTTTTCAGGCTTGAGCCCATGTACCGGAAATTTCTTATCGTTCTTGCGCTGGCGTTGGTCGCCGCCTTGCCGGTCTGGGACTATAACAGCAACTGGTCTTATGGCCCCTTCATCGCCGTGCTGTTCCTGCTGGGCGTGAATCTCATCAACTTCGTGCTGGACGATCCTCTGATCGCCACCAAGCCGCACCGCCGCTGAAGTCGTCAGCGCCCGCGCGACATATAGAGCGCCAGGAGATCGCCGAACCAAGTCTCGAAATGTTGCCGCTGTGCCGCTTCCCCGGCCGCGTCCGGCGCACGGCGCAGGCGCGGCCCCAGCAATGCATCGCCGAACGCCGCGATTGTCGTCAGATGCACCACCGCGCGCGTATCGGCGATGTTGAGACGCGCATCAGGCCCGGCAAGGCGCTGACGCACCTCATGCAAAGCCTCCACCAATTCGTCGAACGCCGGCAGTCCCGCTTCTGAAAGTGGAATTGCGCTGACGCCATTCCCCGGACTCTGCAACAGCCACACCATGCGTTGCGCCAGGCCCTCGCGATAGGCGGCGAAGGTCGCGCGGACCGCCGCGGGTCCCGTGGATGGCGTGGTGTCCAGAACCTGCAGCAGGGTCGATTTCAGCTCTTGCACGGTCTTCAGGCTGACGGCGCGGATCAGGCCCTCACGGCTGCCGAAATGATGCAGGACCGTAGGATGGGAGACACCTGCCGCCTTGGCCACCGCTTCCAGCCGGAGCCCTGCGGGACCGCTTCGCGCCATATCGGCTTCGGCGGCTTCCAGGATCAGACGGTGTGCTTCCGCCGGCGTACGCCTTATCCTTTTGTTATCGCTAGAAGATTTTCCCCCCGGCATGCTTTCAATCTCACTATTGACAATACTGTAGGTAAGATACAGGATGCGCCCACGCGATCAAGGACATCTCGTGACCAGCCAAACCGCAATCGACACTCGGCTCCGCCCGCTGGAAGCCGTCAAGGCCGTCCGCCGCCTGATGGCCGATCCCGAAGCGACGCAGGAAGTCTTTGTGGTCTTGCGCACCATGCGCGGCCGTTCGGGCGTCACTCTCTTCAACCGCTTCCGGCAAAGCGTGACGGGCGCGCGCATCCTGGCGGACCGGCGCGACCTGTTCGCCATCCTGTCCGACGGCGCCGCGCTCGCCGCACTGCCGGCGGGCAGCTTGGGCGGCGCCTATCACCGCTTCATGGCGGCGGAAAATCTGTCGCCCGAAGGATTGCTGGCACCGTCCCGGGCGACGCGCGATGAGCCCGTGTCTGCGGAGGTGGCGCTGTTTCGCGACCGCATGCGCGACATGCATGACCTGACCCACATCCTCACCGGCTATGGCCGCGATCCCCTGGGCGAATTGTGCCTGCTGGCTTTTCTCTATTCGCACACCGGCAATCTGGGCATGGCGCTGATCGTGCTGATGGGCTTTTCGCGGCTGGAAAACAGCGCCCAGCGCAAGGCGGTGATCGAGGCTTGGCGCCATGGCCGCAAGGCGCGCTGGTTCGCGGACATGGACTGGGAGGCGATGCTGCCTGAGCCGCTTGACGCGCTGCGCCAGCATTTCCATGTGATGAAGCCCATCGCCTATTGCGGAACGGTGTCGTGAGATCGTTTCTGCCCACGGCCCGCATGCTGCTCATGGATCTTGCCTCCACCATCCTGTTCTTCGGCATCTATGCGATTACGGAAAATATTATCCTCGCCGTGGTGCTTGGCGTGGCAGTGGCCGTCGCCCAGATCGCCTGGCAGCTTTTGCAAAGAAAACCCGTGGATACGCTGCAATGGATCAGCCTGGTCGTGGTGATCGCGTCCGGAAGCGCCACGCTCATCACCCACAATCCTGTGTTTGTGATGCTCAAGCCCAGCCTGATCTATCTTGCCGTGGGCGCGGCGATGCTCAAGCGCGGCTGGTTGTATCGCTATCTCCCGGATCGCGCGCTCCAGATCGTGCCGGATCTGGCAATCGCCTTTGGCTATGCCTGGGCGGGTCTGATGTTTTTCTCGGCCGCGCTGAATCTGGTGCTGGCTTTGACCCTGAGCGTGACCGCCTGGGGCACGGTGATGACCATCTGGGGCATCGCCAGCAAAACCATCCTGTCCTTCTCGTCCTATGGCGTGATGAAAGCCATCGGCCGCCGCCGCTATCAGGCGCAGGCCATGACCGCCTGACTGGACGATCCACGGTCCGATCGCGCATCATGCGTTTTTTGCGAGGCGGCGCCCGTGCTTTCAGTTCCCTTGTCGGTTCTAGATCTTTCTCCCATCATCCAGGGCGGCGATGCATCGCTGGCGCTGAAGAACAGTCTCGATCTGGCGCGGCATGCCGAAGATTGGGGCTTTCGCCGCTACTGGGTGGCGGAGCATCACAACATGCCTGGCATTGCCAGCGCCGCGACCAGCGTGGTGATCGCCCATATCGCGGGCGGCACCAAGACCATTCGCGTCGGCGCGGGCGGGATCATGCTGCCCAATCACGCGCCCCTGGTGATCGCCGAACAGTTCGGCACCCTGGAAGCGCTGTTTCCCGGCCGCATCGATCTGGGCGTGGGCCGTGCCCCGGGCACCGACCAGCGCACCGCCCTGGCGCTGCGCCGGACCTTGAATGGCGACATCGAGAATTTCCCCCAGGATGTGCTGGAGCTGATCGCCTATATGGGCGATCCGCGTCCCGGCCAGCCGGTGCACGCCATTCCGGGCCAAGGCGCCAAGGTGCCGGTGTGGATGCTGGGTTCAAGCTTATATGGCGCGCAGCTCGCCGCCGCGCTGGGGCTGCCTTACGCCTTCGCGTCGCATTTCGCGCCGGAGCAACTGACCCAGGCGCTGGAAATTTATCGCGCGCAATTTCGCCCCTCGCCCTTTCTCGACAAGCCGCATGCGATGTTGGGCGTGAATGTCGTAGCGGCGAACACCGATGCGGAAGCGAAGTTTCTTTTCACCTCGCTGCAGCAGGCCTTCGTCAATCTGCGCACCGGCAACCCGGGCCAGTTGCCGCCGCCTATCGCCGATATCGGCAATTACTTCACCGATCCGCGCATCGAGGCGATGCTGGCCAGCGTGTTGTCGCTGGCGCAAGTGGGATCGCCCGAGACCGTGAAAGCGGGGCTCGAAGCCTTTATCGAGCGCCACAAGCCCGATGAACTGATGGTCACCGGCCAGATCTATGACCACACCGCGCGGCTGCGGTCTTACGAGATTCTCAGCAAGCTCTGACTACCAGAGGTGCCCCGGAGCGCGAACGAGCTGGGCGGCATTCTTGTATGCCTGATGCGGTAATGCGGCGATGGGCGCGCGACAAGAAAATAGAAGGCGTTCACCAAAGGTGAACGCGCTTCTCGGGCGGCAGATAATATTTGTCACCAGGCTTCACCGGAAAGGCCTCATACCATTCATTCTGGTTGCGGGTCGGTCCGATGACGCGGAATTCCGACGGCGCATGCTCGTTCGACAAGGTCTGGGTGCGCAATGAGGAGTCGCGCTGCTTGGTGCGCCAGATCTGCCCATAGGACAAATAAAAGCGCTGGTCGCCGGTCAACCCGTCGATCACCGGCGCGGGCTTGCCGTTCAACGAGATATGATAAGCCTTGAGCGCGATGGCGATGCCGGCATTGTCGGCGATATTTTCGCCCAAGGTATTGGCGCCGATAACGTGCAGGCCGGGTAGCGGCTCGAACGCATCATATTGTTTCACCATCTCTGCCGTGCGGGCGTCGAAATTGGCGCGGTCTTCCTTGGTCCACCAATCCTGGAACACGCCCTTGCCGTCATATTTGCTGCCCTGGTCGTCGAAGCCGTGGCTGATCTCATGCCCGATCACCGCGCCGATGCCGCCATAATTGACTGCATCATCGGCATTGGGATCGAAGAAGGGCGCCTGCAAAATCGCGGCGGGGAACACGATCTCGTTGAAGGATGGATTGTAATAGGCGTTGATGGTGGGCGGTGACATGCCCCATTCGGTCTTGTCCACCGGCTGGTTGATGCGATTGACGTCGCGGTTCCACTCATACACCGACGAGCGCTGGATATCGCCGATCAGGTCGTCGCGCTTGACGTCATAGGGGGAATAATCGCGCCAATGGTCGGGATAACCGATCTTGGGCGTGAATTGGCGGATCTTCTCCAGCGCCTTCTCGCGCGTGGCAGGCCCCATCCAATCCAGGGTCTGGATATCGGCCTCATAGGCCTTGAGCAGATTGGAAACCAGCCTGTCGGCCTTGGCTTTGGCATCCGGCGGGAAATAGCGGGCGACATAAATCTTGCCCAGCGCTTCGCCCAAGGTGCGGTCGAGGAGATGGATGCCGCGCGTGGCGCGGTCGAGCTGTTGCGGATTGCCAGCCAGCACCGTGCCGTAGAAAGCAAAATTGCGCTCGTCGAAGCGCTTGGGCAGATAGGCCGCGAAATGCTGCAGATAATGCACCACCAGATAATCGCGCCAGGTCGAAACCGGCGTGGCGGCGAAGATCTTGGCCAGCGGCGCGAAAGCGGACTTCTCCGCCACGATGGCATAGCGCGGGCTGCCATTGGCGGCCGTCAGCGGAATATGAGACTCCGCCAGGAAAGCATCCCAGGGGAAATCCGGCGCCATCGCCTTGAGGTCCGGGATCAGCATGGGATTGTAAATCTTGTCGGCGTCGCGGCGGTCGGCACGGCTCCACTGCACTTTGGCGATCTCGGTTTCCAGTGCGAGAATCCGGTCGGCACGCGCATCGGCATCGCTCATGCCCGCCAATTTCATCATGTCGGCCAGATATTGGCGGTATTGCGCCCGCGTCTCGACCAGTGCCTTGTCGTCCTTCAGGTAATAATCGCGGTCCGGCAGTCCCAACCCGGACTGGCCAAGATTGAGCGAATAGTTTCCGGGATTCTTGTCGTCGACGCCGATGCCGATGCCGTAGATGCTGGCAGTCGCCAGCGGCACCGAGGCCATGGCGCGCGCGACATCGTCCAGCGTCTTCAGCCCGTTCAGATAATCCAAATCCTTCTGCACCGGCTTCAGGCCGTTCGCCTCGATGGCGGCGGTATCGGTAAAGGCTTCGTAGAGATCGCGCAGCTTCTTCTCTTCGGCATTGAGCTGCGCATAGGGGCGCTTCTGCAGATCATCGACGATGGCGCGCATGCGCGTTTCGCTGAGGATCTGCAGGTCCTGAAATGATCCGGTCTGGGAGCGGTCGGGCGGAATCTGCGCCGTCGCCAGCCATTTGCCATTCACATAAAGGAAGAAATTGTCCCCGGGCTTGATGGTCTTGTCCATCGACGAGAGATCGACGCCGAAATCGCCCAGCTTCGGCTTGTCGGCGGCAAGCGCGGGCATCGCCAAAAGGCTCGTGGCGAGAAGAGCAGACAACAGGCGCATGGGCGTCTCCGGAAAGATCGGGATTATTTTTGCGGCTTGGCGGGGGCGGCGTCCAGCACTTCGCCGCCGGTCTCGTTCTCGACGGTCAGACCCGGGGTCATCAGCCGGCCACCGGGGCCGGCCACCACCGAAATCGCCACCACTTTGCCCACCGCCAGCATCGATTTGTCGCCTTGCTTGATCGCAACCGACGGCGCCTTGGCGTCCAAGGTGAAGCTTATTTCACCCTTGCAGCCGCCCTGGCGCGGGGCGCGGCCGGTGCAGGTGGCGCCATCGCTGCCGACACTGCCGCGAAAGGCAATCGTGATGCTCTTGCCGTCATTGGCGCTGACCGCGCCGGTGACGATCCGCTGCTCCGGCGCGGAGGGGAGCGGATAAAGCCCCTCGCCGCCGCCCGCCAGGGATTGCGGCAGAAGATGAATCTCTTTCGCTTTCCAGCTTTTGCCGTCGCGCGCCAGGGTCGCGCCGAGATAGTCGCCCGGCTTGACGGCATTGGGATCAAGCTTTTCCTCATACATCAGCCGCGCCGATGGCATCAGAGTGATGGAGAGATTCTGGCCCGCCGTACCCGATGTCACGGTGAGCGCCGACTTGCCGTCGAAGGACAGGATACGCGCCTTGAAGCGCGGAATATCCTGCGCCGATGCGCCCTGCGCGGCGAACACAAGCGCCAGCGCTGCGAGAAGTGTCATTTTCATTCGGCTACAGTACCAGCTTTGCGCCCGAACGAAACTCTACGCATCATGCGCCTTAGCTAAAGATTTCTTCCTCGAAGCCGCTTTTAGGCGGAAAGGACCCGCGCGAAATCCGGCGCGAGGAATTTTGCGGCCTGAGCAGGGTTGCTTAGCGGCAGCGTAGCGGCAACGCCCGGAGCGTGCGTTAGCACGTGAGGAGGCGCGACGAACTCAGGACGCAAAAGAACCGCGCCTATTCCGGCACGTCTATTGGAATGCCCGGCTCGATCTTGGAAGGATGTATCACCAGCGAACTCTTCACGCTGGCGACATTGCGTTCCGCTGTCACCGTCTCGGTGACGAAGGACTGGAACGCCGACAAATCCTTGGCCACGCATTTGAGGATGAAATCCACTTCACCCGACAGCATGTGGCACTCGCGCACTTCCGGCCAGCCGCGCACCCGCTCCTCGAAATGCTTGAGGTCGGCATCCTTCTGGCTGGCCAGCCCGACAAAGATGAAGCCCATCACGGCAAAGCCCAGCGCCTTGCCGTTCAGGTCGGCATGATAGCCTTCGATGAAGCCGGCCTTCTCCAGCGCGCGCATCCGGCGCAGGCAGGGCGGCGCGGTGATCTTGGCGCGGCGGGACAATTCCACATTGGTGATGCGGCCATCGGCCTGGAGCTCCGCCAGGATTCGCAGGTCGATGGCATCAAGCTTGCGGTTTTCCAAAGGGCACCCAAATCCAAGACCCGCGCTTTTACGCGCCTGCCCGGTTGGACGCAATAATATTTCTGTAAAGCCCGCTTTTCGGACAGGGATGCGCAGCCGACCGGTCCGGCAGCTAACATCATGCACTATTTCGTGTTTGCGGCCCGCTTGATCTTTTGCCCCCCTGCCCTGATATCAGGCGCCTTCGAATTTCCGCCCGAAAGCCGTCATGAACAATCATTCCAAGGTCATCATTCTGGGCAGCGGCCCGGCCGGCTGCACCGCCGCCATCTATGCGGCCCGCGCCATGCTGGAGCCCACCGTGATCTCCGGCATCCAGCCGGGCGGCCAGCTCACCATCACCACCGAGGTGGAGAATTATCCCGGCTTCGCCGACGCCATCCAGGGCCCCTGGCTGATGGACCAGATGCAGAAGCAGGCCGAGCATCTGGGCACCAAATTCATTTCCGACACCATCGCCTCGGTCGATCTTTCGCGCCGGCCCTTCACGCTCCATGGCGATAGCGGCACGGTCTATACCGCCGACACCTTGATCATCGCGACCGGCGCCAGCGCCAACTGGCTGGGCCTGCCCAGCGAAAGCAAATTCCAGGGCTTTGGCGTTTCAGCCTGCGCCACCTGCGACGGCTTCTTTTTCCGGGGCAAGCAGGTCGCCGTGGTCGGCGGCGGCAACACCGCCGCCGAGGAAGCCTTGTTCCTCACCAATTTCGCCGACAAGGTGACGCTTATCCACCGGCGCGACACGCTGCGCGCCGACAAGACCAACCAGTCACGCCTCGCCGCCAACCAGAAAGTGCAAATCGTCTACGACACCGAAGTGTCCGAGGTGCTGGGCACCACCGAGCCCAAGGGCGTCACCGGCATTAAACTGGCGAACACCGTGACCGGCTCGCAGCACGAAATCGGCGTGGACGGGCTTTTCATCGCCATCGGCCATTCGCCGGCCACCGAATTGTTCAAGGGCAAGCTCGAGATGGATGAGAGCGGCTACATCAAGACCGCCGCCGATTCCACGCATACCAGCGTTGCCGGCGTCTTCGCTGCCGGAGACGTGAAGGATAAGGTATTCCGTCAGGCCGTCACGGCCGCTGGCATGGGCTGCATGGCGGCGCTGGAAGCGGAGCGGTTTCTGGCGGCGTCGCATGGGGGAGATCTGCCGCTGTCTGCGTAACGGGAGCGGAAACACCGGCGCATCGCTTTTCGAGGCGGCGTCACGAGGGGGACTGTCATGGACTGGGACAAGCTTCGTATTTTCCACGCCGTCGCTAGCGCCGGAAGCTTCACCCATGCCGGACAGATGCTCACGCTCAGCCAGTCGGCGGTAAGTCGCCAGATCAGCGCCCTGGAAGAGGAAATTTCCACCCCGCTGTTCCAGCGCCATGCGCGCGGGCTCACCCTCACCGACGAAGGCGAACTTCTGTATGGCGCGGTCTCCGATGTGCTCTCGCGCCTCGCCGCCGCCGAGGAAGCGCTCAAGAACATCCATGACAGCCCGCGCGGCTCGCTCAAGATCACGGCCAGCCACGGCATCGGCGCCTATTGGCTGATGCCGCGCCTGCACGAGTTCCTGAAAGAGTTCCCGGAAGTGGAGATCCATCTGGTGATGGACGACCGCGAACTCGATCTGTCGCAGCGCGCCGCCGACCTCGCCATCCGCATGCGCGCCCCGGTTCAGGCCGACCTGATCCAGCGCAAACTCTTCACCGTGCACTATCATATGTACGCGTCGAAGGAGTATCTGGCGGGGCGCCCCGCGCCCAAGACCCTGGAAGAGATCTGCAACCACACCATCATCGTCTATGGCGAGACGGCGGCGCCGGAGATTCGCGACATCAACTGGCTGCTGGAGCTCTATCACAAGAATTTCCGCCCCGGCTGCACCGGCAGCATCATCCGCATCAATAACATCACCGGCATTCTGCAGGCGGTGGAAGCGGGCCTGGGCATCGGCGTGGTGCCGGATTTCGTGGCGGCGGAACACGCCAATCTGGTCCGGGTGCTGCCGGAAGTTCCGGCGCCCGGTTTTGATGTCCATCTGGTTTATGCCGACGCGCTTCGCCAATCCAAGCGGGTGGCGGCGTTCCGCGACTTCCTCGTGAAAGGTTCCAAGGACTGGCAATATTGATTTTCCGCCATTTTTTCGATGGCTTGAAACCCGATCCTGTCATTCCCATTTCCTGAGTGTCGCGCTTTCTCCCCCCGGGCGCGGCAAACGCGCTCTCTCCCCCCTGAGCGCGAAATTGGGCTGCCGGAGCATTGAAGCTCCGGCAGCCTTTATTTTTGGTCGCACGGCCTGACGC
>CAYWWT010000003.1:0-25292 GCA_964461855.1 uncultured Rhizobium sp.
GATTTTTCCGACGACACCAAAAGCCTGGTCCGGCGCCTGTGGGCGGAACATGCCGCGACTTGATCCAAAGGCGCGGCAGGACTAACACGCCGACGCGCACATCCGGGGGGATATATATGAGCGACACAGCCAAGATTGCATGGCCGGCCAAAACTCGCGAACTTCACAATCATCACATGAACTCGGCGGTGTGGAACGATTTCAAGTTCCGCGATGACGACATCGTCATCGCCACCTATGGCAAGTCCGGCACCACCTGGATGCAGCAGATCCTGGCGCAGCTGATCTTCAAGGGCGAAGAAGGCATCGACCTCTCGCGGCTATCGCCTTGGCTCGATCTGCGCGTGATACCGCCCGAGGCCATTGCGGGGCTGGAACAGCAGGCACATCGCCGCTTCATCAAGACACATCTGCCCGTCGATGCCCTGGTATTCTCGCCGCGCGCCAAATATCTCTATGTCGGGCGCGATGGCCGCGATGCGGTGTGGAGTCTTTACAACCATCACGCCAACGCCAATGAGCATTGGTACGACGCGCTCAACAACGCGCCCGGACGGGTCGGCCCGCCGATCGCGCCGCCGCCGGACTCCATCCCGGACTATTTCCGCCGCTGGCTCGCGGAAGACGGCTATCCCTTCTGGTCGTTCTGGGAGAATGTGCGTTCCTGGTGGGCGGTGCGCGACCTGCCCAACGTCAAGCTGGTGCATTTCAACGATCTGAAGAGGGATCTGGCCGGATCGATCCGCGATATCGCGGCCTTTCTCGAAATCCCCATCGACGAAGCGCAGTTTCCCGCCATCGTTGCGCATTGCGGCTTCGACTATATGAAGTCGCATGCCGAGCAGGTCTCGCCGCTGGGCGGCGCCTTGTGGACCGGCGGCGCCAAGACCTTCATCAACAAAGGCACCAATGGGCGGTGGCGCGACATGCTGACGGCGGACGACATTGCCCGCTATGAGGCCAAGGTGCAGGCCGAACTGGGCCCCGATTGCGCCCGCTGGCTGGCCGACGGGACCGGGCCGCGCTGACAATCCCGCTCTGGGCGGGCTATCGCGTTGATGGCATAGTCGCGCCCGCCAACAGCGGGGGATTTCATGCGGACGGGCCTTATTATAGCCGGGCTTTGCGCGGTCTTGAGCGGATCGGCCATCGCGGCACCGGATTATAACGAGTCACCCAAAAAGGTGGTCCGGCCCGAATCCAGCTTCGATTATATCCGCCGTGTGGAAGAGATTCCCATGCGCGACGGCGTTACGCTCCACACCATCATTCTTATCCCGCGCGGTGCGGCCCATGCGCCCATGCTTCTGACCCGCACGCCCTACAGCGCCGAAGAGCAGACCGGCTATGCCCAAAGCGGTCATATGGGGATGATCATCGACGGCTATGACAATGCGGTCGATACCATCATCGAAGGCGGTTATATCCGCGTGGTGCAGGATGTCCGGGGCAAATATGGCTCCAAGGGCATCTATATGATGAACCCGCCGCTCGCGGGCACCAAGTACAATGCCACCAAGACCGACGATTCCACCGACGCCTATGACACTATCGACTGGCTGGTGAAACATGTGAAGGAATCCAACGGCAGGGTCGGCATTCTGGGCATTTCCTATGACGGCTTCCTGCCGCTGATGGCGCTGGTCAATCCGCATCCGGCCTTGAAGATTTCGGTGCCGATGAACCCGATGGTGGATGGCTGGCGCGGCGACGACTGGTTCCACAATGGCGCCTTCCGCCAGCAGAACCTGCCCTATATCTACGAACAGGACGGTACCGCCGACAATTCCGCCAAATGGTGGCAGTCGGTGCAGGACGATTACGACTTCTATCTGCGCGGCGTCTCGGCCGGGGCCCTGGCGAAAGAGCATGGCCTCGAACAGATGGGTTTCTGGAACAAGATAACCGCCCATCCCGCCTATGACGATTTCTGGCAATCCCAGGCGATGGACAAAATTCTGGCCGACCGGCCACTGAGTGTGCCGGTGCTGCTGGTGGGCAGCCTGTGGGATGCCGAAGACATTTACGGCTATCTGGCGATGTGGAAGGCCTTGAAGCCGAAAGACACAAACGGCGACATGGTCCGCATGTCGATCGGGCCCTGGTATCACGGCCAGGGGATCGAGGAAGGCAGCACGCTGGGCGCGGTCAAGTTCGGCATGGACACCGCCAAATGGTGGCGCAAAAACGTGCTGGCGCCGACCCTCGCCCATTACCTGAAGGACGACGCGCCGCCGTTGACCATCGCGCCCGTCACCGCCTTCGAGACCGGCACCAACGAATGGCGCAGTTTCCAGAGCTGGCCGGTCGCGGGTGCCAAGGGCACGCCGCTCTATCTCAAACCCAATGGCGCGCTGGGCTTCGAGCCTGCGCAGGGGGCAGCCGCCAGCGTGGATTATATTTCCGACCCGATGAAACCGGTGCCCTATCGGGCCCGCCCGATCAAGACTTCGGGCTATGACACCTGCGCGCAATGGGCGTGCTGGCTCACCGACGACCAGCGCGAGGCTTCGGGGCGGCCCGATGTCGTGAGTTTCACGACCGATGTTTTGACCCAGCCGGTGACGGTGCGCGGCCAGCCGGTTGTGCATCTCACCGCCGCCACCACTGGCAGCGATGCCGATTGGGTGGTGAAGCTCATCGACGTCTATCCCGACCAGGTCCCGGGCGATCACGCCATGGGCGGCTATCAACTGGCGGTGGCGATGGACATTTTCCGCGGCCGCTACCGGGAATCGCTGTCTGAAGCCAAACCGGTCGCGCCCAACACGGCCCTGCCCTACAGCTTCGAACTGCCGACCGCCGATCACGTCTTTCTGCCCGGCCACCGCATCATGGTGCAGGTCCAGTCGAGCTGGTTCCCGCTCTATGACCGCAATCCGCAGAAATTCGTGCCCAACATCTTCTTCGCCAAGCCCGAAGATTTCCAGAAGGCGACGCAGAGCATCACGGTCGCGGGCCCGCAAGGCAGCTTCATCGATCTGCCGGTAACGCCTTAAGAAGCGGCACCATAAGAAAAGACCGCGCATCGAAAAACGAAGCGCGGCCAAGTTGGGGGAACGACAGCCTTTCGGCTGGCGCGCGCCTTATCGCTGCACAATGCAATGATTGCGTGACATCCGAACCGGATGCGCGAAATGCCACGCCTCAAGATTGAAGCTACTCCGTCGCGCTCCGGCCGTTCAGGCTTTCCAGGTCGCGGGCGAACTGGGGATTGCGCTTGGCGTCGAGGCGGCGGATGGCGGCCTTCACCAGATGGCGGGTCAAACCGAGATCGGCGGGCACGGGCACGGCATGCACAAAGCGCTCGAAACGGGTTTCGCTTTCGCCGTTGGTGAAAGCCGGCATCGCACCGGTCTGGTTCGCGTAAAGCAGGGCCAGTTGATAGATATAGCGGTCGATCCTGAGTTTTCTTTCTTCACCCGCCAGCGCCAGATTTTCCGACAGGATGCGCGCGATCACATCCGGGACCGAGGCCTCGTCACGCAGCGAAGCGCGGCACGCCGACCGCAATGCTTCCAGAACCTGCTCCCCGTCTTTCCCCGGCCCCATGAAAACATCCGCAAAATACGACATAGGCAAAATCACGCGCGATATTCGGCAGAGCAATTCGTCGGCAAGAAATTGGTTAAAGCTTATCGGGGCTGGAACTCTTAACCCGCATGTTTTAATGGGAAATTGTGGTTAACATCCTTATTTCCGTCCGAAAAATTTTACGTCACCCGCCCCGAATAAAGCCGACGCCATTTTCGATGCGGATTTTGGTGCCGAAAGCCGCCGACATGGTGCGGAGATTCTCCAGGATTCGCTGCGCTTCCTGGGCGGAAGGAATACGCGGCATGCCGCCCGCCGCGCCGCCATCGCCTTCGATCGCAAACGGATAAAGCCGGATCTCGTCGATGCGGCCATTGCGATACCGGGTGACCGGAATCACGGTCTGAAAATAGCCCTCGGGAAATTTCATCACCTGGCCGGCGGGCGTGGTGTAGGTCCGCTTGCCCCGGAAATCGAAGAACAGGCTGCCCAGGCTGTAGAAGATCGGCTTGCCTTTGTAGATCTCGATGCCGCCCAGCACATGAGGCCCGGTGCGCACCACGGCATCGGCGCCGGCATCGATGGCGGCATGAAACAGTTGCGGCTCGAAGCTGGCAGGCCGCGGATCTTCCGCCGAGGCTGCCTCGTTGGCCCAGTGCAGCATCATCGGCTCGTAAGGTGCACCGCCCGCATCGTCATGGCCCGCGGTTTGATGTGCGTGAATGGAGAACAGCACGAATTTCGCGTGGGCACGCGCCTGGCGTACCGACGCCAGGATCGCGTCCTTGGCCGGCCGGTTCATTTCCCACAACGTGCCGGCAGCGGCGCTGCTGCGGAAAAGCTGATCGCCTAGCCGCACTTCCTTCGAAGAGGATGAGCCGCCGAAATCGACCGGGCCCGCGATCTGGCGCAAATTCTGCAATTGCTGCGCCGTCACCAGCCGCACCTCGCGTACATTCAACGCGCTGATGCCGATACGGGCACGCGAGGGCGTATCGAAACGGGTGACCGGCGGACCCGCCACCGCCATCGGTGGAAAGGTCGACGCGGTCGCGACGAGCGCGGCGCGGCCTTTGACGGTTTCCAGATAGGCGGGCGCGCGTGCCGCCTCGAGCCCCGCGCCGGCGCCGGCCTGGACCACGCCGGCGGCCGCCAGCCAGCCCAACGTCGCGGCCAGGCCTTCGGTGCCCCAATCGGTGGCGTGATTGTTGGCCTTGGAGACCATGCCGATCCCCATCGCCCTGATGTCGCGCGCGAAGCCCGATGGCTGCAAGGGATAGCCACCGCCATTTTCCGCCGCGGGAAACCCACGAAAGCTTTTGATGTCGAAGATCGAGCCTTCCTGATTGGCGAAGCCGATATCGGCGCCGCGAAACAATGCGGTGATCCGCGCCTGTCCGTCATCCTTCGCGCCCGGCAGGGGATGATAGGGGCCGATCATGTCGCCGCCCGCGGCGAAGGTGAAACCGTCGGGCACCTGCATCGTTTTAGGCGCGGGCGCCGCCGCGAGATTTGCCGCCACGATCAATGCCGCAAGCATGTGCGCCCCCATTTTGCGCCGGAGATAATGGCGGCGGCCGATCCAAATGCAAACCGGCCTCAATGGAAATTGGCGTATCAGGCGAAGACGCGGTGCAGCCAGTCTTCCAGGTCCTGCGCGCGGGCGCTGCGCACCCCGATATAGCCGTCCGGCCGGATCAGGAACTGGACCGGGGCGTCGCCCACGCCGAAGGCGCGGCGGATGGCATGATTGGCCGCGGTCGGCGGAACTACCACCACGCGCAGCCCCGGCTGCGGCGCCAGCGCCGATGCCAGATCATTGGTGCCGGATACGAAATTCAGGACCAGCAAATGTGTCCCGCGCAGCAAATCGAACAGCCGCACGGGCCGCCCCGACATGCCGGTGATGAACCCGTCCGGGGCGCGGTCGCCGGCGCGGACAAGACCATCCCCGCTCCCTTGGTCCAGGCTGAGGGATGAATCCCGGTAATTGTGATCGAGATGAAAAATATCGTTCCGGATCGCAGCCTGGCGCACTTCGGCCTCTTCTTCCGGAAGGCCGGCCTGGACCAGCTCGCGGGTCAGGACACCGAGCACGCCCGCCGCAATCGGGCGGCGCTCTTCTTCGTAAGTGTTCAGAAGATCCGGGTTGGCGCCCTGAAGAACCGCCGCCAGCTTCCAGCCCAGATTATAGGCGTCCTGAACACTGATATTGAGGCCCTGCCCAGGCGAGGTGGGCGCGGAATGAGCGGCGTCGCCCACCAGAAAGACCGAACCATCGCGAAAATCTTCCGCCAGCCTGGTGTTGGGCCGGTGGGACACGATCCAGCGCGCATCCGACAGGAGCATGTCGCTGCGCCCCGTGCGCGCATCGAACAAGGCCTGCAGGGTGGCGAGCGAAAGCTCCGGCACCGGCTGGTCCGGAGTCAGCGGCGCGACGAACTGGAAATAATCGCTGCGCGGCAGCGGGCACATCGAGATACGCTGGCTGGCATCGCCGCCAGGCACCCAGTTCATCCAATAGCCGGGCTCCAACGCGCCGGCCTTCACATCGGCGACGATGTAAAGTTCGCTTGCGGAGGTTTCGCCGGAAAAGTCGATGCCCAGCGCTTTGCGCACCGCGCTGCGCGCGCCATCGGCGCCCACCAGATAGCGGCAGGCGATCTTCTGCTCCTCGCCATCCTTGCGGACCACGGCGGTGACGCCATCCGCCTCCTCTTCCGACCAGAGGAATTCTTTTCCGAATTCTACCGTGACGCCCCGATCCAGCAGCGCATTGCGCAAGATATCTTCCGTGCGCCATTGCGGGATCATCCAGGTCCCCGGATAAGGCCGCGCCGCTGTCGCCACCGGCCGCCCGCGCCCCAAAAGGTCCCAGATCGGTTTTTCCCACAAGAGGCGCGCGCCGTCATAAGAGCGCCAGCGGGGAAACTCCCCGCCATCTTCCCGGACGGCCTCGATCAGGCCCAGATCGTCGAAGATTTCCAAGGTGCGGGGCTGCAGCCCCTTGGCCCGAGACGCCAGGCGCGGCTGGGCCTCCGCCTCGACGATTCGCACCCCGATATTGCGGCGGGCAAGTTCCAAGGCCAGCACAAGCCCCGCCGGACCGGCGCCCGCCACCAGAACAGGAATCCGGGCGTCGGAATCGGTGTCGTCATACGATGCGGGCATCCGGCTTCATGACATTTTTTGCACCGCCCGCAAAGCAGGCAGCACACGATCCCAGCCGGAACCGGAACGGAAATCTGGGGATCAGCCGCGATGCGACCGGCGCACGAAGCGGCGCAGGGTCTGGCCCGGCCGTTCGGCGCGAAAATCGGTCGGCTTGACGGTGCGATCGTCTTTCGCGGCGACGAAGACGAAATTGTCGCCGGACAGATTGTAAATACCGGGAAGCTGCTTGCCCTGGTCCGGACCCATCGTGTCGACCCATGTGGCCTGGCGCGGGATCGTGGTCGCGTCGAGCTGGAACGTTCCCTTCAGAAGCAATTCCCCGTCCGCGCCGACGACGGAAAATTCATTGCCTTCGAATTTGGTCAGCGTGCCCGCGGCGCTGTATTCGTCCGAAGGATTGGCAATGCCATCCGCTTCGGCGCCAACCTGCTCCCAGGTGCCTTGCAGCAGCGCGAGATCCTTGTCGGTTTTGTTGGGGTTCATGATCGAAGCGGGGCTCCGGTTTGCGGCCGGAAATCAGCACATTTCAGAGGCAAACAAAAGGCTGCACGATGCCGCTTCGATACGCATTAACGTCGCAAATTGTAGCGGATTGCCGCAATTAAAATACCTTCATGCACACCCTGCCCGCTTGCCGGGCATATAGTCCCAGATCGGATCAAGGGTATCGGCATGATGACAAAATCCGGGCGCGGTTTCGTTTTGGCAGTTTGCGCGGTCGCGCTTTTCGCGGTGACAAATTCTCGGGCGATCGCGGAAACCGCCTGTTTTACGGCCGCCAAACAGTACCGGATCCATCCGGCGCATGGCGGGCGCGAACTTCAGGACGGCTGGAGCGTTACGGCGGGCGCCTTCAATCTCTGCGTGCGGCGGGAAGAAGCGGCGGAAAAAACTTTGCATCGGCGCTATCCCGACGGCGTGTATGCACTGACGCCGGCGTCGACCATCGGCTGTCATCAATGCTGAGAATCGCATCAGCCATCCGCTTCTTGCGTTCGAATTCGCACCGCATGCCGCGCGGATAGCAATCCGCTAAATATCCTGATAGCGATCCCGGCGGCCTTCATGGTCTGACGCTCCCGATACGGGAGACGCCCATGACGCAATCCGCGCAGCACGCCCCATCACGCGCAGACAGGAAAATTCGAGCGCAAGAAGCAGAGTGTTCGCGCGCCGCGCATTCGCCATGTCTCTCCCGGAACAAAAACGAGAGACGGACATGGCAAGGATGAAATGGCTTGCGGCATTATCCGCATGTTTGATGCTGGGCGGCGGCGCATCGGCGGAAGAAACCCGCCAGGCGCTGGACGATGCCTGGTGGACGGGCCCGATGCTGGCCAATTCCGCGCACACCATGCCGCAAGGGCATTTGCTGGTGGAATCCTATCTTTACGACGCGGTCCAGGGAAAGACGAACAGCGTCAACTCCCTCACCTATCTGCTTTACGGCCTCACCGACCGCATCACGTTGGGCCTGGTGCCCACGGGCGGCGTCGCTTTCATGCGCGATGCACAGGACAGCTCGGGATTTCAGATCGGCGATACGCAGTTGCGGCTTCAATATGGACTGACCGCCTTGGATGCCGAGCGCGGCATTCCCGACATCGCGGTGGCCCTGATCGAAACAGTGCCGACCGGACGCCATGACCGGCTGTCCCGCTTAAGCGACGGGTTCGGCGGCGGCGCCTATACCACCGCCGTGGCGCTTTACTCCCAGATGGTGTGGTGGCTTCCCAATGGCCGCCTGCTGCGGACGCGGCTGAACCTGCAGCAGAGTTTTTCGGGTCGTGCCGATGTGCGGGATATCAGCGTCTACGGCACGGGCGCCGGCTTTTCCGGCCATGCGCGCACGGGCGCGAGCTTGTCGGTGGATGCATCGGTCGAATACAGCCTGACGCGGCGCTGGGTGCTGGCGGCGGACGCGATCTACAATCATGGCGATGCCACCCATGTGGATGGCCTGCAAGGCGGCAATGCGTTGCAGTGGAATTCCGGCACCAGCGACGGTTGGGGCTTTGCGCCCGCCATCGAATATAGCTGGACGCCCAATCTGGGCGTGCTGGTCGGCGCCCGTTTCCTGATGAAGGGCCACAACAGCCCGGCCTCGATCACTCCGGCCGTGGCGATCAACTACGTCCTCTGAAGACATAAAAAAAACGCCCGTTTCCGAGTTACCGGAAACGGGCGCAAAGACTTTACGCGATCAGCCGATCAGAAGTTCAGCGTCAGGCGTCCATAATAGTAGCCGCCATTCGGATCGAAGGAGGCGCCGACCGGCGGATTCTGCACCTGGCCGCCGCTGGCGGAGTTGGTGCCGCCATTGGCGTTGCCTGACGGATTGGCGAAGCCGACGACATTGCGGCGGATGTTGAAGATGTTGTTGCCGCCGAAGGTGACCTGGAAGCCTTCGGTGATGTTGTACCGTGCTTCCAGATCGGTCAGGCCGACGCCTGCCTGGCTGGACGAATACAGCGGCGGGCCGCTGTTCGGCGTGGTGAAACCCTTCTGCGGACCATAATAGGTCTCGCGGAACGTGACGCCGAACTCGTCCAGCGACCAGTTCGCGGTCAGGCCGACCTTTTCCTGCGGCGCGCTGTGCACGAAGTTGAACAGCGTGTAGTTCTGGAAGAAGGTTGCCGAAGGATTGCCGGCCGTCAGGACTGCGGGCGGCGGCGCGACCGACGACACCGCAGTGGTGTTGTAGTTGCCGGCCAGGGTCCAATCGACCAAGCCATACTCACCAAAGTCGGTGGGATAGTTGACCACCAAGTCGACGCCCTGGGTCAGGGTATCAAGGCCGTTCAAGAAGGCCGTGACGCCAACCTGGCTGGCGGTCGGATCCAGGATGTTGCCGTGCGCGGTGATTGCCTGGAAGACCAGCGGCGTGTTGATCGAGCCGCCCGTCGCATTCACCGTACCCGACCGAACGATACGATCGCCGAGGCTGACGCTGTAGGCATCGACCGTGACGCTGAGATCGTCCAGCGGATGCGCGACGAGGCCGACGCTGTACTGGGTCGAGATTTCCGGCTTCAGGTTCGGCAGGCCCAGGACCTTGGCGGATGCCGAGTTGGCCGGCAGCTGCACGGTCGCCGTGGTCGGCGAGACCTGGGTGGCCGAATAGAATTCCTCGCCCAGATTGGGAGCGCGGAAACCGGTCGAGATCGTACCACGGATACCGATCATCGGGCTGAAGTCGTAGCGGGCCGTGATCTTGCCGATCTGGGCATCGCCGAAGTCCGAATAATGTTCGGCACGGCCGGCGATATCGATCTGCAACTCCTCGACCGGCGCCACCGCGAGGTCGAGATACACGCCGTAATTCTTGCGGCTGTGCTTGCCGGCGTCGGAAGGCTGGAAGCCCGGATAGGACTGGCCGCCTTCCTTGTAGCGCGAGGCCGGGTCGCCGGCATCGATGCTGTAGTAGTTTTCACGGCCTTCGAAGCCGAATGCGACATTCAACGGACCCGCCAGGCCGACATTGAAGCCATGGCTGACGTCGATGGTGCCGGTCAGTTCGCTGGAGGTGAAGGTACCGTCATAGAAGTTCGTCGGCGTGGTATGCGTGTCGATGAACAGCGAACGGTTGGCCGAGTTCCAGGTATAGATATCGGCCTTGTCCTTGCCGTAGCCGGCGCCGACATCGACGTCCCAGCCCGCGACATTGAACTTCACGCCGAAATTATACTGATAATCGTCTTCGCGCAGCACTTCCTGAGGCGTGAAGCCGTTGGGATAAAGAACCAACTCGCCCGGCGTATAGAACGTACCGGCCTGACCGGAGGAAATCACCTGGCCATTGGCGTTCAAGCCGTTGTTGCCAAGAGCCGAGAGGCCGCCGCCAATGCCGACGGCGCAAGCCGGCGTGACGCCGTTGGCCGTAACTGCGGTGTTGTAGCCTTGCGGATTGGCAGCCGAGCAAGGCTGGTTGGAGCCGGGCGACGCGATCACCTGCGACGGCATGCGGACATTTTCCTGGCCCTTGGCGAAACGATGCGCCCAGCTGCCGAAGCCGTAGATCGAAACATTGTCGCTGACGTCGTAACCCGCGTTCACCATCGAGGTGAGCAGCTGGTATTCAGGGTCGGAGTTGATCAGGTTGGCGCGGCCATATTCCGGCATCGCACGGCGATTGGCCAACGGCACGCAAATGCCGGCGGTGCAAGGCACAACGCCGGCGGCATTGGGCGTGAAGGTGTTGTTGCCGGGCGTGGCGCCCACACCGATCAGGCCTTCTTGCGCTTCCGCGCCGGTCGGGCCGAACAGGCGGGTGTCGTTGCCGCCATTGTGGGTGAAGCCGTGGAATTTCTTGTTCACGGTGATGTCGACATAGCCCTTGTCGAACAGCGGCAGGGCCAGGTTGGTCGAAACTTCGAAGGTTTCGCCGCGGCGATTATAGTTCTGACCGCCCGAAACGCTGATCTGGCCGCCGGAAGATTTCTTCTTGAGGATGAAGTTCACAACGCCGGCGATGGCGTCCGTGCCGTATTGCGCAGCCGCGCCATCCAGCAGCACTTCGACGTGATCGATCGAGGCGGTCGGGATCAGCGAAATGTCCGCTGCCGCGCCGCCGCCGGACGAACCGCCGCCGACGTTCAGGTTGGCGGTGCCGTGACGGCGCTTGCCGTTCACCAGAACCAGGGTGTCGTTGGGCGACAGACCGCGCAGCGCGGCCGCCAGGGTCAGGTTGGCGGTATCGCCACCGAACGATTCTGCGGTGAAGGAAGGAACGGTCTGGCCGAGTGCGGCGCGCAAGTCGCCCGAACCCGAACCATGGGTCAGCGAGTCGGAGCCGAGCACCGTGATGGGCGCGGCGCTGTCGGCGGCCGTCATGCCCTGCACGCGCGTGCCGGTCACGATCACGGTTTCGTTTTCAGCGCTGTCCCGGTTTTGTGCCAGAGCGGGCGTAACGGCCCAGCCGATCGTGGCGATGGAGGTGCCCAAAAGCAGGGCGTGCTTGAAGTTCAGCATCAGATTGTCCCCTAAGATTTGCGTTTTTTTTTGACGAATGCGCTTTTGCGCATCGATTGACGAAGAGCATTTGGAAAGGCTTGTGGCTGGTTTCCCCCCGTACCGATGGCAATAATCGAGCTTTTGCGAGCCCATTCCTGAAAAAAACTGCCGCCGCGAAGCGACAGTTACAAACTTTGCGACAGGCTATGAGGGGAGAGCGCGACGCGTAACTATATTCAGGTTGGTGACATATAACTCTAAAGTATAGGTATGACGCCTCGTTATGCGTAGAACAAAGACGAAAGGCATAGGTACTGTGTCGAAAACGGGCCGAATTCCTGGCATCGGCAAAAAATTCCGCAGACGGAACTCGTACATTTGACGCGCTTTCCGGCTGGCACTGGCATGGTTGCCACAGTTTTTCCCGGCAACATCCCCGAATCGGGACATTCCCTCAGAGAAAATGATCCAATCCCGTCGCCAATCCGAACACGACGAGCCCGAAGACCAGAACACCGGCAAGCCCAAGGGCGGCACCGAGGAGAATCGCCACGCCGTCATGCTCGATCAGGCCAAGCCCGATCACCATCAGGGCCAAGGCCGGAACCATATGTCCGAATGGAATCGGCATCGCCGACAGCAAGGAGAGAAGCACGCAGATCACCCCGATAACGCGTTCGGCGGCGCCGCTGCTGATGGCGGGCAGCCGCGGCTTCAACAGCGGCTCGATCCGCGCAAGCGTGCCCGCCAGCTTGGGCGCGAAAGACTTCAGCACCGAGGCCCCGATGCTGCGTGTGGCAAGCGTGCGCGGCAGCACCAATCGCGGCCAGCCCATCATCAGATGAACCGCCAGGATGATCACCGGAATGCCCAGAATCACATTGCCGAAAGGAACCGGCGCGGGAAAGATATTGGGCACCGCGAAGATCGCCATCAGCACACCCAGCCCGCGATCGCCCAGGGCGGCCACCAGGTCGCCGAAACTCACGCGATCGGCGGCATACCGCTCCGCGAAGTCACGTAAGAGTTGCGACGTCTTTTCGGGGCGCTCCCGCGAGGAGGACATTGGCCGTCAGACCGGCAGCCCGAGATACCGCCACAATTTTTCGATCTGAATCATATCCAGCTCGATCGCGGTTTCCAGTTCCGCGATCCGTCCCGGCGTCCCGCCGGAAGCCTGGCGGGCATGGCTGTCTTTCAGCACTTGTTCCAGGGTGCCGGATACCGGCGCGCCGTCGGCGGGATCGATCTGCCAACCCGGCGAGGTCACCCGCTTCTCCAGTTCCTCGTCTGTGTACCGGCTGGCCATTGGCGCTCCCTAAGGTCCCGATCTGTTTCTTATATAGGCGGGGTTCGCAGCATTTGCGCTATCCGGTTCCCTGTTTCGCATTCATTTTTTGCGCCAGGGTCCGCCGCCACGCCCCTAACCTGCTGTTTTCATTCGACCCGCACACCGCTCCAGCGTCCGGTTTTGAACCGAATCCCCTGTTCCCGCATTGAGTCTGGGTAAGGTTTTTTGAGATCGCAAACCCATGTCCCTCACCTTTCGCGACCAAACCTATCTGGGCCCCCCAGCGCGCCGGTCCAACGGAAGAGACAGCGCGGAAAACCTGGATCATGGCATTGGCCGTTCGCCCCGTTTCGCGCCGGGCTGGTGGCTGACCGGCGCGGCGATGTTTTACACCGCGGTCGCGCTGCTCTGCATTTTTGCGCTGTAGAGACGGATCAGACCGAAGGCGGCAACAGGCTGTCGGCCAGCCGTGCATGCAGTTCCGCCCGAGCCCGTTCGCGCTCATGCGCCTTGGCGATCCAGCTTTCGATCGTGCCCAACCGCTCTGCCAGGAGTTGAGCGCCGCTGGCATCGGCATCGATGCGGGTGTGCAGCTTGATGAAATCGCCGGTCAGTGTCGCCAGGCGTTCGGTGCCGCTGTCGAGCTTGCGCCCCACACTGCCCAATCCATCCGCCAGGGCCTCGATCCGCTCGGCGGACCGGGCATTGCGATCCTTCAACTCGCCGATCAGGCGTTCGGCATCGTCCATCCGTCCCTGGTGCGCCTGGACCGCGGCAGTGGCCTGGTTCAGCGTCTCGTCTTTCACGCGGTTCATGTCGCGCAGCAATTCTTCGTGACGGCGGTCCGACGCGGCGAATTTCTCTTCCAGGCGGCGCGCGGCGCCGGCAACCATGTCGCTGACCGCCGACAATTCGTTTTTCAGGGCGCCGGCCTGCTGCGCCAGATCGGCGTGACGGGCATCGCCCGCATCGGCACGCTCTTCCATGCGGCGCAGCGCTGCGGTGGCTTCGTTCAATCCCGCAAGCTCGCTGCGCAGGACGCGCATATTGTAGGCGAGATCTTCGTTATGCGCATCGCCCACGCGCATGCGCTCTTCCATGTGATGCATGACGGCGCGAACATCTTCCAGATGGCGGGCATTGCCCGCTTCGCTGTCGACCACACGGATCTCCAACGCGTTCAACCGCTCGCGGTCGGCGCTGACCTGGGATTCCAGCGCGTGCGCCAGATCGGAAATCTTGTCGTCGCGCTCATTGGCGCTGCGTTCGGATTCCGCGGCAAGTCCGGAAATCGCGGCGCACATTTCGCGCAGGGTCTCGCGAAGCTCGGCGAGGTCGGTAGCACTCTCCAGCCGTTCCAGGCGGGCATCCATTTCGCCGATCGCGGCAGCCTGACGCTCGACGCCGGCGCGGAACGGGTGTGTCACCACCATGGACGGCGTCTCCTCGGTGCCAGGTGCAAACGCGGTCTCGATCTTTTCATGAAGCGAATGAAGACCTTGTGCGGTGTCTTCCATTGCGGACGGACCGTGTGTTTCCTGCTCGGTAGGAGCAGGCGCGGCCGCATCTGGCAGAGCAGCATGCATCATGGTCTCGCCCCGTAATTTTTATGAGTACAGTGTCAGGCAATAGAGTTAATTCACCCTTACCAACTCGTTTATAAAATACAAGCATTTGATTCGTTTCACAAATATGGAGACCGCCCGGAAAGCAATAAATCTTGGCCAGCGGGAAAGAGGCGCGGGGAGCCGCGGCAACCTATTTCAGTTCCGTCATCACCGCGGTCTGCCGTGCCCCGGCCAGGAGCTCGCTATGGACGCGGCCGGCCTTGCTGAACTGAATCTGGTTTTTGCGGAAATCCAGAATCTCGCTTTTGCCGTCGAGGCCGGTCGAGCGGATGGCCCCGTCATAGCGAAATGCCATCACCGTATCCTTGTCGTGATGATGCATGGCGACCGGCACCCCGGGCGTCCAGCTGAAGCGCGATACCCGCACGCGATCATTCTCGAACATGATCTGCGAACCGGGTCGGGGAAATGCATCCGGAATGCCGGCGGGCCCCTCCTGCGATCCGAGCGCCGGACCTTTCAGCCAGATCACCACTTCATGCGCGGGCCCGCTCACGGGCGTGTCGATCGTGCCCAGGCCCTTGGCCGTAAAGACCGCGTCGCCGAAGGCGCGCTTCGCGCTGGAGACGGTCCCGTCATTGTGCCGGGTACGGATGTCGCCGCCCTCCAGGAACACCGTGACGCTGTCATAGTCGGCGGGCGTGGGCGGCGCGCTTTCGTCCGCCTTCAGCTTCAGGTCCCACACCGTGACGCGGTCATTGTCGATCACCGGCTCCGCTGCCAAAGCGGGCAGTGTCATCACCAGAAAAAGGCAGGTGGAGAGAAAACGGCGCGACATGAATTGGGTCTCCCGGCAGCCCCCCGCCAGCCTGGCGACAGCAAGCACGCAATCTTCCGGGTTGCAAAGCCGAAAGTTCCCATAAAATTTCCCAGCGGCCCTTGTTGTAGAAGTTTCTAGATATATCTAGACTGTACCACAACAACGGAGAAAAATGCATGTGGCACTCAAGACATCACGAAGAATCAAATGGTTATCGGCATTGCAGCCCCCGCGGTCGTTTCCGCGGCGGGCCCGGCGGCTTTGGCCACTCCTTCGGACGTGGCGGCGGCGGATCGGAAGGTTTTGGCCGCCGGCGGGGACTCTATGACTCCGAAGAACTGCGCCTGGTTTTGCTTTCGCTGATCGCGGAGCAGCCGCGCCATGGCTATGACCTGATCCGCGAGATCGAGGAACGTACCGGCGGCGCTTATGCGCCCAGTCCGGGGATCATCTATCCCACCCTCACCATGCTGCAGGACATGGGCTTGATCGCTGAGAGCGATACGACAGGGACGCGGAAAATCTATGCCGCAACAGCCGAAGGCATGCAGTTGCTCGCGGAAAAGAAAGAGGAAATCGCCGCCCTTCTCGCCCGCATCGCCGAACTTCAATCGGCACAGAAAGGCGACCGCGCGCCCGTGCGCCGCGCCATGCGCAACCTGCATGCCGCGCTGGCCGAGAAGATCGCGCGCACCGACGAGGACGAGGCGATGCACAAGATCGCGGCGCTGCTCGACGAGGTCACGCAGAAGATCGAGCGCATCTAAGCACCCCCCTCATGCTGAACCTGTCGAAGCATGAGGAGACCCAAGCACTCTTCGACAAGCTCAGGGTGAAGAGAACCGAGGCCTCATGCTGAGCCGGTCGAAGCATGAGCCTGTCGAAGCAGGTTCAACGTACCGTCAGGAAGGAAACTTCCGGCGGTACGCCGAGCCGGACCGGCAATACACTGGTGCCGATGCCGGGCGAGACGAACAGAGTCTTGCGCCCTTCCCGCACCACGCCGATGGCATAGCGCTGGCCATATCGGGACGACATCGCGACCGCGGGGCGGCCCAGAAACGGCAGCCAGACCTGTCCGCCATGGGTATGACCCGCCAGGGTGAGCGCGCAATTGTCGGGCAGGATCGGCAGCGAATCCGGCGAATGGGTAAAGCAGAGCGCGGGCGCGTTCTTCGGAATCTGCCGGAAGGCGCGCGGCGGATGCGACTCGCCGCTGGTATAATCGCCGATGCCGACCAGATAGAAATCGCCATGACGCCAGTGCAGCGCCAGCGGCTGGTTTTCCAGGTCGGGAATGCCGGCAGCCCGGAACAGTGCGCCGATGCGTTGCCCATCCGACCAATTGTCGTGGTTGCCCAGCACGGCATAAACACCCAGCGGTGCGCGCAGCGGCTTCAGGTGCGCCACGATGGTTTGCGCCGAGATCGGGCGGCCGCCCTTCACGCCCTGGATCACATAATCGCCTGTCAGCAGAATGATGTCGGGCCGCGCCGCATTGGTGAGCGCCACCACCTTGTCGATCTTGGCCGCGTCGATGAAGGGCGCGCCCGCATGCAAATCGCTGATCACCGCGATCTTCATGCCTTTCAGGAACGGCGCATCGACCGGCACATCATAGCGCGCCAGCTTCAACGAAGAGGGTTCGAGCCAGAAACCGTCCAGTGCCACGCCGGCACCGATCGCGATGAGAAGCGCCAGCGCCGCTATGAGAATTCGCGTTCCCATCAATATTCGAACTGATAGGAAAGGCCGAGCGAGCCCCCGGTGTCGCGCGCCGCCGCGCCCTGCGTCGCGGTGGCGTTGGTGCCCGCGCTGACGGTCGCTTCCGCCTTCAGATTGCGGGTGATGTCGATCTGCACCTGGGCCTGGGTGCCGCCGGACACGCCCTGCTTGGCGCCGACATAGACGTTGCGCGAAACATATTTTCCCGCTTCGACCGTGGTGCCGGTGGTGACGCCGGAGCCGCCGCCGACCGCAAGCCGGTCCAATCCCAAACCGCCCCGGATCGACGCCACCGGATCGAAACCATTGGAGATGCCGCTGAGCGCGGCCAGTGCCTGCGCGATCTGGGCGAGTTGCAGCGGCGAGAGCTGCTTGGAGCTTTGCTGGAAGAGCAGATGCGCCAGGATCTCATCCTGCGGCAATTGCGGCGAACTCGACAGCGTGATCTTGGGCGCGGAGGCATAACCGCTGACGCGCAAGGTGGCGGTGACGCCGCCCGACGACGTCTCGGCCACGAAATCCAGCACCGGGTCGAGGCGGCTGCGCACACCGCCGCCATCGAAGCTGACCTTGCCGGTGGTGAAATCCAGCACCTGTCCCGCCACGGTGAGCGTGCCGCGATTCATCTGGAAGCCGCCGCCGATGGCGGGCGCGCCGGTGCTGCCTTTCAAAGTCAACTGCCCGCCCAGATCGGCATCGATGCCATGGCCACGCACAATCACCGGCCCGGTGGTGTTGACCGCAAGATCGAGCGCGACCGCCGTCGCAACGGGCGGCGGCGGAGGCGGCTTCTGGCCGCGGCGGCGTATATTCAGTGTACGGACTTCCGGCGGGAAGGAATCGGGAATATTGATTTCGGCCTTCGGTACGTCGAGCTTGCCGGACAGCGTCACCGCATTTCCCCGGGCCTGACCCTTGAGCTTGAGATCGCCGGTGAGCGAAGCCGTCATCATATCGCTGGCGATCGGGCGCGCATTGCGCAGGCCGATAGTGAGATCGACGGGCCAGCCCGGCGCGGTGGTGTCGATGCCGCCGCCGCCCGTAATGCTGCCCGGGCCCGCCTTGCCGTCCAGCTTGACGATGCGGATCACGCCATTCTCGGCCGCCAGATCGGCGCTCATGTCATGCACGCGCACCCCTTGGGTATAATCCTGGAATTCCCCGCTTCTGAGCGAAGCCGTGCCCGAGAGACGCGGCGCCGTCAAAGGACCGGCGACACCCGCATCGAGCGTCAGCAAGCCCTTCACCTGCCGCCCATCCGCCGTCAGAAGCGGATTGAGCAAGGACAGATCGGCTTTGCCCGCTGCATGCAGAGCGAGCATCCGGTCCGGCGACAAGGGCGCCGAGCCTTCCAGCGTCAGTGCCACATTTTCACCCGCCGAGAGCCGCGCATTCACTTGCGCCGCGCCGCCGCCCAGATCCGCCCGCGCGTCCAGAGCGGCGGATGCGAGCTTGCGCGAATAGCCGGCTACCCGCAGTTCCTTGCCGTTCACGCGGATGGTGCCGTTGGGCGCAGCGAGCGTGCCCGTCAGATTGGCGCTGGCCGACAACACGCCCTCCGCACCCAGGCGCGGGGCAAAGCTGCGCAAGGCTGCGAGCTGGATATTTTCTGCCGATGCGTTCAAGCCCAGTTGCGGCGTCAAGCGTCCCGATGCGGTGAACGTGCCGCCCGCGAGCTTCAGCGCCAGACGATCCACCGCCGCGCCGCCTGCGAGATCGAAATTCGCGGGCGCGGCCAGCGTCATGGTCTGTTCGTGCCAGTCCGCCGTCATTTGCGTCAGCCGCAGCTGCGATCCTGGCACATTGGCCAGTGCCGTCGCGACCACATGCGCGGGAATGCCCTCGCGATCCTTGAGATCGGCATCGAGCGAAATAGCCAGCGCATCCAGCGCACCACCCAGCGTCGCCGAACCGGAACCTGTGACGCCGCTGACGGCGAGACCCTGGACATTCAGCTTTGCATCGGCGCGCGGCTTGCCGAAGGCGTCCGTCACCCGGCCATTGACGGCGAGCGATCCCAGCACCGTATCCATGACTTTCATCGCGCCCGCATCCAGATGCAGCGCGAGGGATTGCTTGCCGCCATCGCCTTGCAGATCGGCATTGCCATGCAGATGCCCGCCGAGCGCGACACCCGCCGGCGCGGAGAGATCGTTGAGGTCGTTCACGTCCAGGCGAATGTGCCCGGCGGCGGGTACGCCATTTTGCGGCAGCGTGACGGCGGCGCGGGCGGCCAGCGACTTCCAGTCCAGCGAGAGCGTGGCGTCATGGCCTTTGCCTGCTGCCTTCCAATCCGCGAGCAGCTTGAGCGGCGCACCATCGAAGCGGCCATCGGCGCTGACCCGCGCCGTGGCGGGGTTGGGCAGCCCATTGGCGCGCGCCTTCAGCGTAACGCGCTGGCGGGGAAAACCACGGCTCGCCATGTCGGCAGTGCCGGACAGATCGATCGCCGCCTGGGCCATTGCGCCCGTCACGGTGCCGTTCAAGCGCAAGGTGCCGGTGAGCGCAGGCGTGAGCCGCGCCAGGTCGGTCAGCACGGCCTGAACGCGATAATCCATCCGGCTGGCCCGGAAGCTGCCGTCCACCCGGGTGTCGAAACCCGCACCGCTGAGACGCAAGCGCGTATCGAGAATGTCACTGCCCGCGACCTGGGTGTGGAAGACGAGCTTTGCGTTACGGCCCAGCATCCGTGCCACCAGCGACGATCCGCTGGCGGCGATGCCGCCATCGAGATCGAGCGTGATCTGACTGCCGGCACGTGCGGCATCCACTTTCAGCCTGGCGCTGCCGGCGAGATCGGCACCCGCCAGCGCGGCAAAGGGTGCAAGCGCAGGCACCGAAAGATTGAGCGACGCCGTCTGCGCCCCGGCGGTGCGCGCCGTACCGGCCAATTCCAAAAGCCGGTGGTGCAGATGGAACGTCACGGGCCGCGCCGCATCCTTCAGATCGACATGCGCGGTCAGATCGAAGGGCGCGTTTTCAAATACCCCGGCATAGGTGCTTTGCGGCAACCGCGTGCCGATGACCTTGGCGGTGAGATCGGCGGCGCCGTCCGTGCCGCGCACATCGGCATCCACCCTTTCGAAGGCAAAGCCCGCCGTCTTGAGGCGCGCGAGATTGAGGCGCGCATCGATCTGCGGCGCGGCGAAGGCGCCATGAACATGGCCTTCCGCGGAAAGCGCCTCCCAGCCGGTGGAGGCGTCCAGTTGCATGACGGCGGACGCCGCAGTGAAGTCGATATCGGCGCGCGAATTCGCCAGCGAAATGGTGCCCTGCCCGCGTGCCGACAGCGGCCCCGCCGTCAGGTTGAACGCGACATTGTTGGCGCTGCGGTCACCCGATGCCTTTGCCGACAGCGCGACCGCACCCAGGCCCGGCAATCCCACGACCTTCCCGAACAGGCCGTCCGCACTTTCGGCGATGGTGGCTTCGCCATTGATCACGTCGGCGGTGACATGACCCTTGAGAAGATAGCGGTCGCCGCCGCCCGGCCGCGTGATCAGGACATCGACACCAAACTCATGGATGGTGGTGAAGTTCAGCGATCCCTTCGCCGCCAGCATGGCGGGATGACCCAGCAGCGACGGCGCGATATCGATATGCGGCAGCGACAGGGAGTAGACATCGATGCGCGGGGATTCGCCGGTGCTGGGCTTGGATGGCAGCGGACGGCGCAGGAACTCCAGCTTCGCGGCGGCGGCGTGCGTCACTTCATAATGGTTGCCCAGCGCGGCCAGCGGCGACCATTCGACTTGCGCATCGCTGACGCGCAGCCAGGTGCCATTGGCATCGCGCAGTTCGACCTTGCGCGCCCGGGCGCTGGCCGGAAGCCCGCCTTCCAGCCCCTCCACGATCACTTCGCCGCCGGTCGACCTGGCGACGATCCACTCGATCGTGCGATGGCCCGGTGGCGTCCACAGCAGAAACGCCAGCAGCACAAGGGCGCCGCCGGCGATACCGCCGGTCCAGCGCGCGATGCGCAACAGACGCTGTTTCTGCTCTTCGCTCAAAAAGCCTGTCCCAGTCCGATATAGAGTTCAAAGGCGTCGCCGCCCGGAATGCGATTGAGCGGCACCGCGATGTCGGCGCGCACCGCGCCCAGCGGCGTATAATATCGTGCGCCGATGCCGGCGCCCACGCGCACTGCCCCGCTGAAAGGTGCGCCCACTTCGCTCGCCTGCCCGGCATCGATGAACGCCACCGCGCCATAATCTTCCAGGATGCGCTGGCGGAACTCGATGCTGGCGGCATCGACCGATTTCGCGCCGACCGGTTTGTTGTCGGGAAATTGCGGCCCGATGGACTGATAGGCGAAGCCGCGCACCGTGGCGCTGCCGCCCGCATAAAGGCGCTGGTCCGGGGGCAGTTCCAGATTGGAGCCGCCCAGAATGCTGCCCGCCAATGCGCGCAGCGCCAGCACCGAACGGCCCGGTTCGCCCAGATCGAAATAGGTCGAGCCCGAAGCCTGCAACACCAGAAAGCTGAGATTGTGGGCGCCAAAGGATTGCGTCGGCGTTGCCGCCAGCGAGACGCGCGCGCCGCTGACCGGATCGCGCAAAAGATCCGACTGGCCGGTGGAATCGTAATTCACCGTCAGGGGCAACGCGACGAGTTGATAGAGCCGGTCGGTATTTTCCTGCGCCACCTGATCATATTCCAGCCGCACGCCGGCGCTGCCGCTCCACAGGGGTGAGAATTTCCGGCGCAGATAGACGGCGGCGCTTTCGGCGGTCTGGTCATAGGCGTCGAGCTGCTGGCGCACGCCCAATATGTCGAACTCCAGCACCTGGTCGGGGCGCAGGAATTGGGGTTTCAGAAATTGCGCCGACAGATTGTAGCCCAGGCCCGCCGTGGCGGTGCCCAGACCCGTGCCCGCGGCACTGAGATTGAGTTGCTCGGCATTGCCGAACAGATTGCGGTGCGACCAGGTTGCGCCCAGGCTGATGCCCAGATCGGTGGAATAGGTACCGCTGAGCGTCACCGCATGCCGGGGCCGTTCCTGCACATCGAATGTCAGCGGCATGGTGCCGTCGGCATCGAGCTTTTGCGCGGCATGCACGCTGACGCCGGAGAAAACACCCAGTGCCGCCACCGCCTGGCGCGCCGCCTCGATACGGCTGGGGCGATAACGGTCGCCGCGCTTTACCGTCAGCGCCCGGCGCACGAATTCCTCATGCACATCCTTCAAGCCGGTGAACGCGATGCGCCCGATATTCACGCGCGGCCCCGCGACCACGCGATAGGAAAGATTGACGGTGTGCTGCGCATTATCGGCGAGCGCGATGGGCGCTTCGACGGTGGCGAGCGCATAGCCGTCTTCCTGCAGCGCCGCCAGGAGATCGGACTGGGCATCCAGCACCGAATTGGCGGCAGCCGGATCGCCGCTCTTGATGCGGACCATGGCACGATCGGCCTCGGGCACGATGCCGTCAAAGGTGATGGTGCCGATATGAAAGAGCGGGCCCCGGTCGATGGCGATGTCGATCGCGGCGGGCGGAGCGGCGGGCGCGTCGTCCAGGATCTGCGGCAATTCCGGATCGTTCAAATCGCGGCCTGCGATCTTGATGGTCACGCCGTTCAGGTAATAGCCGAAACTGTCCAGCGCGGTCTGAAGCCGCGCGATATCGGACTGCGCCCTCTGCACCAGCGCGAAGGGCGGCACCGGCACCTTGTCCTGGAGCGCGATAAGCTGCGAGCTGGAACGCAGCACGGCATCGATCTCGCCCGAGCCGGTGCCGGCGAGATTGACATTATAGGGTTGGGGATCGGCGGCCAGCGCCACGCCCACCGAAAAACCGGCCAGCAGCAGAACAAACGCACTTCTTCCGAGCAGAGCAAAATACGGCAAATGCAAACCGGGCCTTCGCGAACCCCGTCAGGGGCGGCTTATGGATTCGGGCCATAACGCCCGCCGCGATTGTATGGGTCCAGATGCATGAAATACAGGCACAATCACCACGGTCCGACCGGATGACTATGCCTGCCGTTATGCCGGAACGCCGAGCGCGCCCAGAAGATAAAGAACAAGAATAATCACCAAAACCAGGCCGAGCGCGCCGCCAAGGCCGCCCATGCCGTAACGGCGATAACCGAAGCCGCCGCCGCCCAGCAATATGACCAGCAGAATGACGATCAGAAGTAGGCTCATGGAAATCCCCGTCCTGAATATATCGGACTGGTAACAATCTATGCGCGCGGAAGTTCCCGCGCCGCTTTCAGGGCTTGGGCATGTCTTCGGGCGGTACTATCGCCTCCTGGCGGTTGCGCGGCAGGGACAAGGGATGGTTCTTGCGCACGAAGGCGATCAAGCCTTCACGCAGATAGGCACCGAGATCCGAGGATTTCCCCGCATCGGCAGCCGTGGCCAGAACACGGACCTTCATGCTGTTCTCGGTCAGGTCGATCACCTGGACCTTGAAGACATTCCCGTCCCAAAGATTGGAGTCCCGCACCAGTCGCTCGGCTTCCACGCGAAGTATCTCGACATCCAGCGTATAGTCGAAAAAGAACATCACCGAACCGACCACGGCGGACGAGGATCGCGTCCAATTCACGAAGGGATTGGTGAAGAGATAAGACAGCGGCACGATCTGGCGGCGCAAATCCCATAGCTTGATCACGACATAGACATTGCCGATCTCTTCGACCGTGCCGAATTCATTGTTGATCACCACCGCATCGCCCAGGCGCAAGGGCTGGGTGAAAGCGAGCTGAAGCCCGGCGATCAGATTTTCGAGAAGGGGCCGCGCCGCCAGGCCCGCCACGATGCCCGCGACGCCGGCGGAGGCAAAAAGCGAGATGCCGAACTGGCGCACCGAATCGAAACTCATCAGGGCGATGGCGACGGTGAGGGTTCCGATCAGGGCATTGACGGCCTGACGCAGGATGCGCATCTGGGTCGCGGCGCGGCGGGCATGGAGATTGTCGGTGTTGTCGACACGCAGGCCGAAGGTGTAGCGGTCGATGGCGATGTTGACGAGAACACCCACGATCCAGCCCAGCTGCACCACCGCAAGCGCCAGGAAGATCTTGCGGATATCGTCGCGCAGATCGTGCGGCGGATGCAGCAGCGGCAGCACCACCGACAGCGCGAACAACACCACGATGAAGCGCACCAGGCCGCGCGTCCGCTCCCAGGCATGCTTGATGAAGGGATGCCATCCGGCGGGCCGCCTCTTCAGCCAGCGCGTGATTATCCCTTGCAGCGCCAAGCCGGCCGCGACAATGCCGGCGAAGGCGAGAATCGCGAAAACCCAGTCGGGAATCCAAGGCAGGAAGCTGGAGATATCTTCCAGCTGGGAACGAAGCGTCCGGCGAACCGATATCAAGCGCACAACCTCAGGCGGAAAAGTCCCGAACGCCGGGAGCGACGACGAGCAATTCTATGCCCGCCAGATAGCAACAGGACCGTGACGGGAACAAGGCAACGCGGCTGGTACGGGGGTGGTTTCCTGCTAGGCTGACGCCGAACGCGAACCCCGAAAGAGACCTATGGAAAAAGTGACGGGCATTGGCGGGCTGTTTTTCAAGGCCCGCGAACCGGGCGCCCTGGCGAAATGGTATCGCGACCATCTGGGCGTGGCCCTGGTACCGACCGATTATGAGACGCCGCCCTGGACGCAAGCGGCCGGTCCCACGGCCTTCGCGCCCTTTCCCCAGGACAGCACTTATCTCGGGGCCCCCGACAATGTCTGGATGATCAATTTCCGTGTCCGCGACCTGGACGCGATGGCGGCGCAACTGACGCGCGCCGGTATCGCGGTGGAAATCAATCCCGAGACCTTCCCCAATGGCCGCTTCGCGCGCCTGGAGGATCCAGAAGGAAATCCTATCGAATTGTGGCAGCCGGCCCTGCCGGGCGGAAAGGCGAAACATGGCGCGCATTGATTTCATCGAACTGCCATCCGGCGATCTTGGCGCCGCCAAACTTTTTTATGCAAAAGTGTTCGGCTGGCCGTTGACCGATTTCGGCCCGACCTATGCAGGCACGGCCGGCGGCGATGTCGATATCGGCCTGCAAGGCGATGCAAAGGAAGCGGCAACGCACCCCCTGCCCGTGGTGCATGTCAAGGATCTGGAAGCCGCGCTCGCGGCCGTCAAAGCAGCAGGTGGCACCATCGTCAGGCCGATCTTCTCGTTTCCCGGCGGGCGGCGCTTTCATTTCCGCGATCCCAACGGCAACGAGTTGGCCGCCTGGACGGAATGATCCGGGAACGCATTCGCGCGC
>CAYWWT010000003.1:25392-34939 GCA_964461855.1 uncultured Rhizobium sp.
CGGAATACACCGTGGTCTGGGCCAGGGCGGGAACCGCGGCAAGCGTGGCGACGGCCGCGAGAATGGCGAGTTTCATGTCTGTCTCCTCACAAATCCGGTTGCTGAAGACATAACCATTTCCGTCGGCGGCGGGTTGCCGGGTTCCGCAAGATGGCATCCGCGCATGACACGGCTTTCACGGAACCGATTTTGATTTAGACTAAAGGTCCAGGATCGAAAGGAAACCACCATGACGGGAACGACGGAACGCGCAGTGCTGGCGGGTGGATGCTTCTGGGGCGTGCAGGATCTGATCCGCAAATATCCCGGCGTGATCAAGACCCGTGTCGGCTATACCGGCGGCAAAGTCGCCAACGCGACCTATCGCAATCACGAAGGCCATGCCGAAGCCATCGAGATCATTTTCGATCCCGCCAGGATCAGCTTTCGCCAATTGCTGGAATTCTTTTTCCAGATTCACGATCCCAGCACCTTGAACCGCCAGGGCAACGATCTGGGCACCAGCTACCGCTCGGCAATTTTCTATACCAGCGAAGCGCAGAAGCAGACCGCGCTCGATACCATCGCCGATGTCGATGCCTCGGGCCTGTGGCCGGGCAAGGCCACGACCGAGGTCACGCCCGTGGGCGATTTCTGGGAGGCCGAGCCCGAACACCAGGATTATCTGGAGCGCATCCCAAACGGTTATACCTGCCACTTTGTGCGGCCGGGCTGGGTGCTGCCCAGGCGCGATGCCCGCCAGACCGCCTGAACGCGCATCACGCCGACAATTGCAATCCCAGGAAGGACGTCACGCCATCGCGCCGTACCAGGAGCGAGATGGCGGATTTCTTCTCGCGTTGGGCGGCATGGATGGCGTCGGCGGCTTCTCCCGGTGTGCCGACATTGGTGCCCGCAACCCGTTCGATGATGTCGCCGGGCCGCACGCCGCTTTCGTCGGCATCGCTGCCGGGCGTGACCGCGCCCACCACCACGCCCCTGGAAGACGAGGTAAGGCCGAGTTGATCGCGCAATTCCGGCGTCAGGGGCTGTAGCGACATGCCGACCGGCCTGGCGCCGTCATGGGCGCCTGCCGCGCTGGCAAGCGTTTCTTTCTTCTGTGTGCCGATGGCGACGTCGAGATTGCGCGAATGGCCGTCGCGCCACACCGTCATTTCCACGCTCTTGCCGCTGGGCGTTCCGGCAACCGCCATGGCCAGGTCACGCGTGGTCTTGATCGGCTTGCCGGCAAAGCCGGTGATGACATCGCCCTGCTGCACGCCGGCATGCGCGGCGGGCGAGCCATCGGTGACCAGGTTCACCAGCACCCCGTCATGGTTCGAAAGGCCCACCGCCTTGGCGAGCGCGGGGGTCAGCGGCTGCATCTGCACGCCCAGCCAGCCGCGTGAGACTTTTCCATGCTCGCGCAGTTGCGCGACGATGTTTCTGGCCACGTTGGAGGGAATGGCGAAGCCGATACCGACGCTGCCGCCCGACGGCGAGAAGATCGCCGTGTCGATCCCTACCACCTGGCCCGTCTGATTGAACAAAGGCCCGCCGGAATTGCCGGGATTGATCGGCGCGTCGATCTGCAGGAAATCGTCATAGGGTCCGGAATTGATGTTGCGGCCATGTGCCGAGATGATGCCTGCGGTGACGGTGCCGCCCAGGCCGTATGGGTTGCCGACCGCGATCACCCAATCGCCTTCCTGCGCCTTGTCGGAATCGCCGAAAGCGACATAGGGCAGGTTGTGCCCCGCATCGATCTTGACCAGAGCGAGATCGGTTTTGGGGTCGCGGCCGATAACCTTGGCCTTGTATTTGTTGCCATCGGTAAGCGTGACGGAGACTTCGCGCGCACCGTCCACCACATGATTGTTGGTGACGATATAGCCGGCGGGATCGATGATGAAGCCGGAGCCCAGCGCGCGCTGCTCGCGCATCGGACCGCCTTCCCCGAAGCGATGGCGGAACATGTCGCGGAACGGCGGCGGCAGGTCGGGCATCATCTGTTGAAGGTCCTGCCCGTCCTCACCCTGCGCCTGCGAGACGGTGGCGATCTGCACCACCGCCGGCTTCACCTTGGCAACCAAGGGACCAAAACCGGGCTGGGAATTGACCGGCGCCACGGCGAGCGGCGGCGGGGTCGCCGCGAAGGAACGGTCCGCCAATGTCCAGGCGGCGCCGCCCGCGCCCAGCGCGGTTCCCAGAAGCAGCGCCGTCAGCACGATGCGTGATTTTCTCTCGGGAAAAATGTGGAACCACATGACAAAACCTTTCGGTAAGAGCATCGGCGAAGTAGCCGTTTGCCTTCACCTAGGGCTTCGACATGGATGTTTCTTGTATCGGCGGTTACAAAATTTTGAGCGCGCGATGGAAAAAGCCGTGCGCCGCCTCATGCGCCAGGATCGTGATCGCGATTTCATGCCGGCGAAAGCCGGGTGTCATCCAGCCGGCGCCGCGCGTCACGCCATCTGCGGCGGATTGAATTCGAAGAATTCGGGCGCCACCACGCCGGCCTGGCGCAGATAGATATCGATATTGCCGATATGGAAGGCACGGTGGGCATAGGCGCCCCACAGAAAGCCCATCACGGTCCAGCGCCGCCCGGCCCAGACCACATGCTTGTCGAGCTGGCTTTGCGAAAGACCGGCGAAGGCCGCCGCGATCTGCTTTTGCGTGCGGTGCGCGATCTCCTGGAAATCGCCCTTGGCGAATTCGTCCTGCAAAGCGGAATATTGCGGGATCGGCATCACCGCGCCATCGGCGATATCGGGAAGCGCATGGGCCCAATGATCTTCGCCCACCACGATATGGGCGATCAGGCCCTTGATGGTGACGCGGCTGACGCGGTCGCCGAAGCGCATGGCGTCGGTCTGGATCGGCACCCAATCCAGCTTGTCCGCCGGCGTCTTGGCGATCCAGGCATCGGTGTGATCCACCATGCGCTGGAACAGGGTCAGAAACCGTTCATGTTCCGCATTCGCCGCCATCGCCCGCTCTCCCTTGCCGAAGCGGCATCATCGCCAGCGCCCCGCGCTCCGGCAATGGGAATCTGCGCGGGCCGGCGATAAGCTTTCCCCATTACCCGGAGGACAGCCCATGACGGCCGATGCGAACCAACTTCAGGGACCCGATCTGGCAAGCGGGATCGCGCTGTCCGGCCTGAAAGAGAATGCGCCGCTTTTGGGCCATGCCGGGGGCGAACAAATGGTGCTGGTCCGCCAGGGCGCGGAGATTTTCGCCGTCGCCCATCAATGCACGCATTATCACGGCCCGCTGGCGGAAGGCCTTGCCGCCGACGGCAATCTTCGCTGTCCCTGGCATCACGCCTGTTTCGA
Source organism: uncultured Rhizobium sp. (assembly GCA_964461855.1). Classification (GTDB taxonomy): domain Bacteria; phylum Pseudomonadota; class Alphaproteobacteria; order Micropepsales; family Micropepsaceae; genus Rhizomicrobium. Next base: position 28,713 of record CAYWWT010000003.1, read on the forward strand.
CTTGCGCACCGGGGAAGCCTTGCGCGCGCCCGCCATCGATCCCCTGGACACATGGGAAGTCACCGAGCGCGACGGAAAGGTCTTTGTCGGCGCCAAGCGGGCATCCGCCGCGAAGAAATCGCGCAGGTCCCACAACCCAGCCCCCAACCGGATCGTGATCCTGGGCGGCGGCGCGGCGGGCTTCGCCGCGGCCGAGCGGCTGCGGCGGGACGGCTATCAGGGCAGCCTGACGATGCTGAGCGACGATGCGGCGCCGCCCATCGACCGGCCCAACCTCTCCAAGGATTATCTCGCAGGCTCGGCGCCGGAAGAATGGATGCCGCTCAAGCCGGACGATTTCTATGCCGCCAACGACATCGACCTGCGCCTGGGCACGCCGGTCGCCGCCATCGACCGCAGCGCGCATCAGCTCATCCTGGCCGATGGCGGCTCCGTGCCGTATGACCGCCTGCTGTTGGCGACCGGCGCGGAGCCGGTGCGCCTTTCGGTGCCGGGCGCGGACCAGCCGCACATTCATACCTTGCGCACCCTGGCCGATTGCCGCGCCATCCTGGCGCGCGCCAAAGATGCCAAGCGTGTGGCGGTGATCGGCGCCAGCTTCATCGGGCTGGAAGTCGCCGCTTCGCTGCGCACGCGCGGGATCGAGGTCCATGTCATCGCGCCGGACAAAATTCCGATGGCGAAAATCCTGGGTCCTGAGATGGGCGCTTTCGTGCGCGGCCTGCACGAAGAGCATGGCGTGATCTTCCATCTTGAAGACAGCGCGGTGGCGTTCGAAGGCCGGCAGGTAAAACGCAAAAGCGGCGCGAGCCTGGAGGCGGATTTCGTCGTCACGGGCGTGGGCGTGCGCCCGCGCATCCAGTTGGCGGAGAAAGCGGGACTGACGCTGGATCGCGGCGTCCTGGTGAACGCCTGGCTGGAAACCAGCGATCCCGCGATCCTGGCGGCGGGCGACATTGCGCGCTGGCCCGATCCGCATACCGGCCAGGCCATCCGGGTCGAGCATTGGGTGCTGGCACAGCGCCAGGGCCAGGCCGCGGCCGCCATTCTGATGGGCGAGCGGGAGCCGTTCGAAGGCGTGCCCTTCTTCTGGAGCCAGCATTACGACGTGCCGATCAATTATGTCGGCCATGCCGAAAGCTGGGACGCGATCGAGATCGAGGGCGATATCGGCGCCCGCGATTGCCTGCTGCGCTATCGCAAGAATGGGCGGGTGCTGGCTTGCGCCTCCATCTATCGCGACAGCGCCAGCCTGGAAGCGGAGAGGATGCTGGAGACGGAGCGCGCCTGATCAGGGCGCGGTGTAGGAAATCCGCCAGATGCGCCCCTTCTGGGATTCGGAAACATAAAGCGCGCCGTCCGGTCCGACCGCCACGCCCACCGGGCGATAGCGCGCACGCTTGCCGTTCCTGTCGTCGCGGGTGGGACCGGCAAAATCCTGGGCGAAGGTCATCGGCAGATGCGCCTGGCCGTCCTGGTCGAAGGGCACGAACATCACATTATAACCATCGTCATGCCCGCCCGGATCGCCGCCGCCCGCACCGTGAAAGGCGATGAAGGCGCCGCCGCGATAGGCCGGCGGAAACATCCGCCCATTGTAGAACGCGATGTCCATCGGCGCGACATGGGCGGGAAACGCCGCCACCGGCACGGCATATTTCGGGTCGCTCACCGCCGTCAGTCCATCGCCGCCATATTCGGGCGCCTCCAGCCGGATCCGTTTCGCGGAATCGTAATGGGTATAGGGCCAGCCCATGTCGGTGCCCTTTTCGATCTTGAACATTTCGTCGGCGATATGACGGCCGGCGTCCGGGGTGATGATCTCGGGATAGGCGGCCTGGGCCTGGTCGCGGCCATACAGCACCGCATAGAGCGCGCGGCCATCGAAACCGAGCGCATTGGTATCGCGAATGCCGGTGGCGTAATGCTCGCCCGATGCCCAGGCCTGATTGGTCCGGCCGGCATCGAAGCGCCATACGCCCGCGCGCGTCTCCAGGATGGGACAGGGCCTGGGGCCAACCGATTTCTGGTCGCGCGGCGTGCCCGGCGGAGCGCAGACATTGCCGCCTCCGCCCACGGCGACGAAAAGATTGTTCTTGTTGTCGAAGGCGATGGCGGCGCGGCCCGGCAGGCCGGAAACGATCACCTCCGGCGCCGCGGACGGCACCAATTCGCCCGGCTTGAGCGCGATGCGATAGAGCGTGTCTTGTGACGACGTATAGAGTGCGCCCTTATAGACCGTGATGGCGGTGCCGTTGTCGATCTGGCTGAAATGCTCGGTCTTGTCGGCGACATGTTTGGCATCGAGATGCAACGCAATGATGCCGGCATTCGGGGATTCTTTTGTCTGCCGTTCGGTCGAGACATAAAGGCGGCCGGCATCGCCGAACGCCATGTGACGGACGGAATCGCCCAAACCTTCCGCCACCACGCTGGCATGAAACCCCGGCGGCAGCCGAAGATCGTCGGGCTCGTCGGCCTTCGCAGGCAGAACTGCCACGACAAAAACAAACCCAAGCCCCAGCGCCCTGATCATCGCCGCGCACCCCATGTCCGTCCCCGGAAGCGATCTAAGCGCAAAGTCCGCGCGCTGCACAGAGGGATGGGCAGCGCTCAAAGGGCCAATGCGCCTTGGCTAAGGCTTCCCCCCCGTGCGGCGAAGCCGCTGACGGGGGAAGATGTCCGCTAGCGGGCCTGTCCGCGTGGCGGACAGATGGGGGTCAGCCTTTCGAAGCTTCGGTGATGTAGAGCCGCTTTTCCTTGAAGGCAAAATAGAGGTGCAACTCGGAAAGCACATCCATGCCCACGATCACCTCGGGCAATCCGACGGCATCGCTGTGGCGCTCGATCAGGCTGTTGATCTTGTGACTCTGGTCGGCATTGCGGTTCATGAGATTGGGCAGAATTGCCACCTTGGGATTGCTTACGGTGACGCCTTCAAAAGTCAGAGTTTTGAAGGGATAATTATAGCGCACCGCATTCTCGTCCTTGCCGATATGGCCGTTTGCGACCATGCCGGGCGAGTCGGGCCGTAAGCCGAACGCGCTGAGCGCCGCATCCTGTCGAATGTTGGTGTGGCTGGAGCCGGTATCGACGACGGCGATAAAATCCTTTCCATCCAGCTTGACGGGCACGGTAACGTGAAGGTTCTTGATGGTGATGGGCACCACGGCCAAAGCCTGTGCCGGCCAATAGACGACCTTGCCTTCGCAGTGATCGTTGGACAGGACGTTGAGCTTGTGCGCCGCGAAATTGACTTCGAAATCATAGGCGGTGAAGGGAACGGGCGAAAAAAGCCCATCGAATTCGCCAAAATCCTGAGCCGAAACCTGGAGCATGGTCCCGCCATGAAGGCGGCCCAACCCGAAATCCTGAACCTTCACGGATTTGTGCGAAACAGAGCCATCCACGGCATAGAGTTCGATATTGCTTTCCTGGCGCTGCAAATTCAGGGCATCCGCCGCAGCAGGCGCGATTTGCGCGAAGGTGCCGCCGGTATCGAGAAGGAAATGCTTTTCCACACCGTTGACCGTAACCGGAATGGTCGCGACATCGCCCGGAAACAGTTCGGTCATATCCAGACTGGTGACGATATTGAGCGCCTTGCAATCCGCGGCCCAAGCGGCATGCGGAAGGACGCAGGCAAATGCCAGTGCCAGAAAATATTGCCTTCGCAAAGAAGCCCCCGCTTCGATCCGGCCCGAGGCTAAGACAAAAACCCGCACACGGCCAGCGCGAATACCGCCCGCAGGAATTGCAAGCTTACAGGCTGGCCAGCTTCTGCAAATTCAAATTCTTCAGGGGCAGCGAGCGGACACGTTTTCCCGACGCCGCGAAGATGGCGTTGGCGATGGCCGCCGCGATGGGTGCGGTCGAGCATTCGCCCACGCCGCCCCATTTGGGCTTGCCCGCTTCGTCCCGCCCGCCGGTCAGCGCCAGGGCGGTCATCGTTTCGGGCACGTCGGGCATGCGCACCATGCGGTAGTCGTTGAAATTGCTCTGCAGGACCGCGCCGTCCTTGATGGTGACTTCGCCATACAGCATCGCGGTCATGCCGAAGATCACGCCGCCTTCGATCTGCGCATCCACCAGATTGGGATTGACGACATGATAGGCATCGGTGGCGGCGAAGACCCGGTCCACCTTCACCGCGCCATTGGCACCGATGGTGACTTCCGCCACCTGGCCGCCCAAGGCTTCGTGATTATCGACGAGCGAAAGCCCGCGCCCGCGCCCCTGGCCCATCGGTTTGCCCTAGCCGCTGATCTTTTCCAGCTTGTCCAGCACCGCCAGGGAATCCGGCCGGTCGGTCAGCGAGCGGCGGAATTCCAGCGGATCCCTGCCCGCGGCATGCGCCAGCTCGTCAATGAAGCTTTCCAGATAAAAACAGTTTTGCGAGCCACCGACCGAGCGCCAATAACCCACCGGCACATGCGTGTCCTTGAGCATCTGGCCCGTGTACCAGTTGGGAATTTTGTTGTAGGGCACCGACGGCCCGATGCCTTCCAGCGCGGTCCCGTCTATGCCGCCGGGCGCGCCGCGCCCGGTCGAGCGCGCGATCGAACCGCAAACGCTTTGAATGAAGATCGCTTCCAGCTTGCCGTCCGGCGACAGCGCGCCTTTCAGCCGGATCGCCGATTGCGGGCGATAGCGGTCGGCACGCATATCCTGTTCGCGCGACCACAGAAGTTGGAGCGGGACATCGATCTTGCCCGCCTTGGCCACGCGGATGGCATGGCGCAGGTCGTCGCCGAAGGTGCGCCGCCCGAAACCGCCGCCCAGATACATCTGGTGGAAATAGACCTGTTCCGGCTTCAGCCCGGCGAGGTCCGCCGCCATCTGCGCGTTCGACAGTGCCGATTGCGAGCCCATCCAGATATCGAGGCGGTCCTTCTGCAGATGCACCGTGGCATTGCAGGGCTCCATCGTGGCATGGGCCAGGAGCGGGGTTTCATATTCCGCCGTGATCACATGTTTGCTTCTGGCGATGACGGATTTGGCGTCGCCGTCATTGCGCGCCGTCACCATCGGCCCGTCCAGCGCCGCGCGATATTCGCGGGCGAATTGTTCGCTGTCGGTCTGCGCCGCCGCACCGCCGTCCCAGACCGGCTTCAGCTGTTTCAAGGCTTCGTTGGCGCGCCAGTAATTGTCAGCCACCACCGCCACCGCATCGTCCAGCTTTACCACCTGGCGGACGCCGCGCCGGTTCTTCGCCGGGCCGTCATCGACCGATTTCAATTTCCCGCCGAATACGGGACAGCTGATAATGGCGGCATAGAGCTGGCCTGGCTGGCGCGTGTCGATACCGAATTGGGCGCTGCCATCGGACTTGGCGGCGGAATCCAGCCGCGGCTGGCGTGTGCCCGCCAGCTTGAATTGCTCCGGCGTCTTGATCGCAGGTTCGGCGGCAAGTTTCACTTTGGCGGCGTCCGCCACCAAGGCGCCAAAGCTCAGGACCCGTCCGCTGCCCTTGTGCGAAACCTTGCCCAGGACGGCGCTGCATTCCGACGCCGGCACATTCCATTTGTTGGCCGCCGCCTGGATCAGGCGCGCCCGCGCCGAAGCGCCCGCCTGCTGCACATAGGGCCAGGTGGTGCGGATGCCGCGGCTGCCCGCCGTCAGCTGATCGCCATAGATTTTGTTTTCGCGAATGTTGCGATTGACGGAAGAGAATTCGACTTTCACCTTGCTCCAGTCGCATTCCAGTTCTTCAGCCAGAAGCATGGGAAGGCCCGAGCCGGTGCCCTGCCCCATCTCCGCCATCGGGCAGCGCAGGATCACGGTCTCATCCGGTTCGATCACGACCCAGGCATTGACCTCGCGCGCATCGGCACTGTCGGCAGCCCACGTCTGGCGGGCGAATTCCGCCGCCTGCCCGGGCATGGTCAGGCCTACCAGCAATCCGCCCGAAGCGGTGGCGGCCGTAACGACGAAGCGGCGGCGTGTGAGTGTCCTGGTCATGGCGTCACGCCTTTCCCGCGGCGCGCTTGATGGCGCGCCGGATGCGCACATAGGTGCCGCAGCGGCAGATATTGCCCGCCATCGCCGCATCGATATCGGAATCGTCCGGATTGGACGTGCGGCTCAGAAGCGCCGTCGCCGACATGATCTGGCCGGACTGGCAATAGCCGCATTGCGGCACGTCTTCCGCGATCCAGGCTTTCTGCACATTGTTCAGGATGACGTTCTGCGACAGGCCTTCTATGGTGGTGATCTCGCGGCCTTTG
>CAYWWT010000004.1:0-15403 GCA_964461855.1 uncultured Rhizobium sp.
CCGCGCGCCATGCGGCGCAATCCGGCGATCCCATACCCACCCTGATCGAGATCGATGTCGACGATCACCGCTCGGGCGTACGCTGGGACGACCGCGAACGCCTCGTCCGCATCGGCAGGATACTGGCGGCAGCGGGTGCGCTTCGGGGCATCCTGTGCCATGCGGGCGAGAGCTACAATCTCCACGACCCGGTCGCGCTGGCTGGTGCGGCGGAAGATGAGCGCGCACGGATGGCGATGGCGGCGAACACCCTTCGCGATGCGGGCCTGCCCTGCCCCGTCGTCAGCGTCGGCGCCACGCCCACCGCACTCTCGTCGCGGTCCTATGACGGCATCACGGAAGTGCGCGCCGGCGTCTATATGTTTTTCGACCTGGTCCAAGCCGGTATCGGGGTGTGCGGCATCGACGATATCGCGCTCAGCGTGCTCGCCACCGTGATCGGGCATCAACCGCAAAAAGGCTGGATCATCACCGATGCGGGCTGGATGGCGCTGTCGGCGGATCGCGGTACGCGGGATCAGGCGGTCGATCAATATAGCGGGCTTGTTTGCGACATCGGCGGGCGACCCTACCCGGATCTGGTCGTGCTGCGCGCCAACCAGGAGCACGGCGTTCTGGCGGCGCGGCCAGGGTCGAATGGAAGGGGTCCCGAACTAAACGTGGGTGATCGGGTCCGCATTCTGCCCAACCATGCCTGCGCCACCGCCGCGCAACATGACCGCTATTACCTGATCGATGGCGGCAACCGGGTCGAAGCGGTTTGGCCGCGCTTTCGCGGCTGGTGACATCAACGCTGCGTCACCGCCAGCTTCACACCTAGGCCGATCAGCATCCCGCCCAGCGCGCGGTCCAGCCATAACCCCAGCTTTGGATTGGCGCGCAGACCTGCCGTCACACGGTCTCCGAACATGACAAGTGGCGGCTCGATCAACGCGGCCACCCCAATGATCAGCACGCCATGGATGAAAAGTTGAAGCCAGACCGGTCCCGCCCCCGTCACGACAAATTGCGGCAGGAAGGCGAGAAAGAAGATCGCGACCTTCGGATTCAGAAGATTGACCAGGATGCCTTGGCCGAAGACGCGTCGCAGATCACCCGAAACATCGGTTCGGCGCGCGGCCAGAAAATCGCCCTGCGACCGCAGCGCCTGTATGCCCAACCAGAAGAGGTAGGCGACACCAACCCATTTGACGATCGCGAAAGCCTCCGCCGATGCGGCGATGAGGGCTGAAAGGCCGACCACGGCGAATGTGATGTGCCCCAACACGCCGGTCCAAACGCCCAGCATGGCCGCCGCACCATGGCGCGTCCCGCCCCGGGCCGTGTGACCGAGGATAAAGGCAATGTCCGGTCCCGGCGCCAGATTGAGAAAAAACGCCATCGTCAGGAAGGTGGACCAGTGCGCCAGATTGTAGTGCAGCATTTCGCCCTTATAGGCCAACGCATCGCGGAGGGAAGCCGCGTAGCTGTCGAATTCCGCATTTATAGTCCGCCGGTTATGTCTCAGCGCCCGGCTCGAGCGCAAAGGGCAAGGGCTTCAGGTCCGGCGGCAACCAGCGTCGCCGCGCCTCCGGCGAAAAGAGACGTTCGCGGCTCCAATAGTCCAGCAGCCATTTGGAATTGCCCAGCGGCGAAGCCAGCATGGCATCCAGGATCGCGTGAAGTGGTTTGTCCGGCGAGACGCCAAGCTGTGCGCGTGCCGCGCCCAATGAGATCTGGGTTATGGTTTCGTGATAGCCGCTGGTGTCGGTGTTGGGTGTTCCCGTCGCCTCGTTGAAGGCGCGTATCAGGCCCGGCATCTCCTGCACCAGCCGCAAATCGGTGCGATGCCGCATAAGCCAAAGCGTGACCGCGAAATGAGCCGCATGTGTCCATTCCGGCTTCGGCAAAGTCAGGTCGAGAAACTTCCGGCCCGCGCGCGCGATCTCGGTGTCGTTGGAAAATTGCCGCCCCTGCATGGCGATACCATAGCGAAATGCCCCGCCTGTGGAACCCGCCGAATCCGCATCGCGGAGACGCAATGGTTAGCGGTCTCGGCGGGCCGCAACAGCCGTCAGGAACGCGGCATAGCTCCAGGCCAGATGGCGGGCCGATGTTTGGGCCCCCGTGGCTTGATCGAACTGCTCCGACATGTCGCCGCTTTCGGGCGTGAAAGCCCGCACGGTTTCCAGATAGGCATCGCCTCGCGCGCGATCGCCGCTGCGGTAACAGAATTCGGCCGCACCCAAGGTCGAGAAGTAATAAGCGCCCCCGGAGTAATATTTGTCCCCCGCATAGCGGCCAAGCGCGGGGGCGCGGCCCGCAGGACGGTTGTGGTTGATCGGGTAAGCGACGTCGAACAACGCCTCCAGCCGTTCCAGGGTCGCCCTGTAGCGCGGTCCGGTGATATCGGCATGATTGGCGGCAAGGATCACCGCGATATCCAGCAGCTTTTCGGGCGCGCCACCCTCGACATGGCGGGAGCGGATATGGGCCCGTTCTTCCATCCAGAAGCTGCTCAGGATCTCTTCCAAACAAGCGGCCTCGGCGCGGCATCGCTCCGCCAGCGCCGCCTCTCCCCGCCCGGAAAGCCAGCCGGCGCCCGCCGTCAGCGCCGCCGCCGAAACCCGCATCGTATAAGCGTGCAGACCGAATTCCTCTTCCCAGATGTCGAAACAAGGCAGGCGGGCGTGATGCAGGACAAATGCGATGTCCCGGCGCAGCAGATCCGCTGCCTCACCTTCCGCGCCCCAATGCAGCAGCATCAGCGCGCGCGAAGCCGGCCCGTCATGCTGGGGCCTCGGCCAATCGGTGATGTCGAGCGTGCCATCAGGATTGACGCGCGTCTCCGCCGGGATCGCCATGCCATGCGCTTGGTCGGTCACTTTGCGCAAGAAGCGGGCGAAATCCGGCTGGGCTTTATCACGCCAATCGGGAGGCATGGTGCGTCCGTCGAGCGTTTCCAGATCCAGGCTGAAGCGCACATGTTCCTGGAACAGCGTATCGGCTTTCGACAAATCCGGACGCAGCAACCGCAAGGCGTCCATCACCACCGCGCTGTCGCGATACCAATGAAAGAAATAATCCGGATCGGGGTCGTAAGCGGCCAGCACCGGCGATGCCACCACCGAACCCGGTTTTGGAATGATCACCTGGCCGAAATGGGGCCGTTCCTTGACGATATCGACCGGCGAAATGCTTTTCAGCATCATTTCGGCGGCATGGTCCCATTGCCGCGCGATCCAACGCTCCAGATCGCTCACGCCTCGGCGCTCTCAAAACCCAGGCGCGCCAATCCCTTCCGGATTTCGGGCGCGGCCATGAAGAGCTTCCACAAAAGTCCCGAGCGATAATTCTCCATCATCACGATGATCGGCCCCTGATCGATGGCGAGGTATGTGTCCGCCCACCAGTCCTTCGTCTCATTGAAAGCATCGACAAAGCCGAAGCGACCCCAGACTTTCTCGCCATGCGCCGACAGGAAATGCCGCATCGCCGCGATCGCGGCTTCGGGAGCGTAAGGCATGCTTGCTAGCGCCGCGGTGGGCGAGATCGTGCCATTGTCGTTGTTGGGCGCATGGGCATCATAGCCCGACGGATCGTCGCTCGCGGTCAGGCCCCAGCAATCGGGGCCATAGCCTTTGAAGCCACCGGGATTGGCGATGCAATGATCGCGATTGACCGCGACCTGCGCCACATTCTGGCGCCAGTAATCGGCGTGGCTGTCGCTAAGGCCGTGCGGGTCAAGCCCGCAAAAGGAATAATGCGCGAAGAAAAGCGGCCCGCCGCCTTCGGGCCCCAGCGGCAGGGTCACGCCGCGATAGGTTTTGCCGTTTCGATAGTCGGCGCTGCGGCAGAAACCTTCTTCGTAAATCCTGCGATCGATGCCGTGATGCGGCGCACCGGCTGCCAGCACATAGACGATCAACGTCTCGTTCCAGCCCCGCACGGAATGGTTCATGGCCCAGCCATGATGGGGACTCCAGTGCCAATAGAGGACATTCTCGCCCCGCCGGTACCAGTCCCATTCCACGCCATCGAACAAGGCCGTGATACGCGCGGCAAGCGCCGGCTCCCCGGCGGCGAAATATTGCCGCGCGGTGATCAGGCCCATCATCAGAAGCGCCGTCTCGACCAGATCCCCGCCATCATCGTTCGGCATGAACGGAATGGTGCGGCCGGTCTCGCCATGGAGAAAATGCGGATAGGCGCCGTGATGACGCTCGGCCCGCTCCAGCGTCTCCAGCATCCAGTTCAGCCGTTCCAGCGCCGCATCGCGGCCGACCCATCCGCGTTCCACCGCCACCACCAGCGCCATCACGCCAAAGCCCGTGCCGCCCACCGCAACCAGATCGCCCGGCGGATCCGCTTTCTGGGTGGTGCGGTCCCGCGCCATGAAACTTGAAGGTTCCGCGCCTTCCCAGAAAAACCGGAAAGTCTGGCGGGCCACCGCTTCCATCAAAGCATCCGAATCCAGATTCAGAAGCGCTGCGGCTGAAATATTCTCCATCAATGCTCCGGTCTGGGGGCGGGAACGCTGCCGGGCGGCAGCGCATCGCACTCCACCACCGCGCGACGAAAATCCGCAACTCTCAGCAAAGTGGCGCGCCAGTCGGCGATGGTGGAAAAATTGTCCACGAACCAGCGCAGGGAAGACTGCACTTGCGTGAATGCGCCCGCCGCCATCATCAGCCCGCCGAAACTCAGATTGCCGGAAAAATAAGCCGGCGCCGCCACCAGGATGGGTGCGATGAGCGTGAGCCAGCCATACCCGGCTGTAACCCATGTCAACTCCGTCAGTCCCGTCACCAGCCGCCGCATCGCAGCCAGAACATTGCGCAGATCGATCTCGATGTGCTCGCGCATGCGCATTTCGTCGCCGTCGCGCTCGATCTGATCAATATGTTCGTTGACGCGGTTCAGCGAGGTGCGCAATTCCGATTCCCGCTGATAGCGGTCGGCATTGCGGCGGATCAGTCCGCGTCCCACCCAATAGCTGAGCAGCGATCCCGAGCCGGCGTAAATGATCGCCGCCCACACCATGTAGCCCGGAATGGAGAAGTCGCGGCCATCGGCGTGAAACGCGAAGCTGCCCGAAATCCGCCACAGGATTTCGACAAAAGTGACAAGCAGGATCGACGATTGCAGCAGTTGAACGCCCAGGTCGGATGACAATTCCGTCAGGTGCCGGGCATCTTCGTGCATGCGCTGATCGGGATTGGAGCCGATCGGCCCCACCCGATTGAGGCGGAATGCCCGATGCGGCTTCAGCCATTCCCCTATCAGGTCCTGAACCAGGCCTTCGCGCAGCTTGAGCTTGAGCATCTCCGACAGCCAGCGTTGGGTGACGTTCAGGACCAGAAGCGCGCCCGCGATAATGCAGAACACACCCAGCTGAACCATGAATTCATGAAAGTCCCGGTGAGCCAGGGCGTCGTAAAAAGGCTGGTTCCAGCGATTGAGACGGATCTGGCCATAAGCCGTGGCAACGATGACGACGAAAATCAGCCCCGCCAGCAGGAACAAAGTGTTGCGGACCGCCGAAGCCAGCAGCGCGCGAATCATCATGGCAAGCTGGCGCAGAAGGCCTGTTCCGCCTTCGCCAGGATCGTCGTCGTCGGACTGATCAAGAAACATGGCCTGACCTTGCCATTGCGGACGCCGAAACGGGATAGAAAAAACGCCACGCCCCGCTATGGTGCGGGAAAAGGAGCCTGTCTTGAGCCGCATCGATTCCCTGATTGCCGCCATGACCCTGACCGAAAAACTGGGTCAGATGACCATGATGGCAGCGGATTCCGCCACCACCGGAACCGCGATGACGACGGACCTCGATGCCGGCATCCGGTCCGGTGCCATTGGCAATCTTTTAAACCTGTATGGGGTGGAAAAGACCCGCGCCGCCCAGCGGCTGGCACTGGAATCAACCCGACTCAAAATTCCCCTTCTTCTCGGCCTGGACATTATTCATGGCCACCGGACCCTGTTCCCCATTCCGCTGGGCGAAACGGCCGCGTTCGATCCCGCCCTGTGGGAAGCGACCGCGCGCGAGGCCGCACGGGAAGGCGCGGCCGACGGATTGCACCTGACCTTCGCGCCCATGCTGGATGTGGCGCGCGATCCGCGCTGGGGCCGCAGTGCCGAAGGATCCGGCGAAGATCCCTATGTGGCACAAATGATGGCGCAGGCAAAAGTGAAGGGCTTTCAGGGCGCGGGCCTGGATCGTCCCGACACGCTGGCGGGCTGCGCCAAGCATTATTGCGCCTATGGCGCGGCGCTGGCGGGACGCGACTATGCCTCCACCGATGTGCCGCCTCGCGCGTTGCGGGAAATTTATCTGCCACCCTTTGAAACCGCGATTGCCGCCGGCATCGCCACCATCATGCCGGCCTTCAGCGCCATCGACGGCGTGCCGCTGACCGCCCACCGCGCCCTGCTGAAAGACTATCTGCGCGACCGCCTCGGCTTCGAAGGCGTCATCATCAGCGATTACACCGCCATCGCCGAGCTGATCTGTCATGGCGTCGCCGCCAACATCGTCGAAGCCGCCGCACTCGCGCTCAAGGCGGGCGTGGATATCGACATGATGGCATACGCCTATCGCGATGGCCTGCCGGTGGCGCTCGACCAGGGGCTGATCACGATGGCGGAGATCGATGCCTCCGTGCGCCGTGTGCTCGTCCTGAAAGAGCAACTCGGCCTTTTCGAGGATCCGTTCCGGCGTGGCGGTAGTGAAAGTGCAACGGTACTGACCGCGCGGCGGCAGCTGGCGCGCGAGGCCGCGATCCGCTCGGTGGTGCTGCTCAAGAATGATAATGCAGCCCTGCCCCTTGGCGAAGGACGGTTGGCCGTAATCGGGCCGCTGGCCGATTCTGCGATCGACATGCGGGGCTGTTGGCCTGCAGCCGGAAAGCCCGGCGATTGCGTCAGCGTGCTGGCGGGATTGCGGTTCGCGTTGCCGCATCGTTCGATCAGCTACGCTTCGGGCGTGAGCATCGGTGGTCCGGACGAAAGCGGCATCGCCGGAGCAGCGGCGCTTTGCGATGGCGCCGACACCATCCTGCTCTGTCTGGGCGAAGCGGCCGAGATGAGCGGTGAGGCTGCCAGCCGCGCGCACCCGGGATTGCCGGGCAGACAGGATGCCCTGGTCGAAGCGGTTCTGGCGCGTGCGCAGGGAAAAAAAATTATCGTCGTATTATTTTCCGGGCGGCCGCTGGTGGTGCCGGACCTTATCGCGCGCGTGGACGCGGTGATGGCGGCCTGGTCGCCGGGTTGCGAAGCGGGTAACGCGCTGGCAGACCTATTGACCGGGCGCGCCTCGCCGTCCGGGCGCACGCCGATGAGCTGGCCGCGGGCAGTCGGGCAGATTCCCGTGTTTTTCGGTCAACGTCCATCAGGGCGCCCGGAAAATCCCAATGATCATTTCACCAGCAAATATCTGGACGAAACGAATGAGCCCCTGTTTCCGTTCGGGCATGGGCTTTCCTATGGCGATTTCGCCTACACAGACCTGAAGGTGATGCCGGACACGGCCACCGCGCGGGACAGCTTCTCGATTTCGGTGACCGTCACCAACCGGGGCGCACACGCGGCGCGGGAAACCGGCTTCCTGTTCATTCGCGATACGGTCGCACGCATCAGCCGCCCGGTGCTGGAACTGAAAGGTTTCAACAGCCTGACATTGGACGCCGGCCAAAGCGGCACTCTGCAATTCATCTTGCCGGCACAAGCAACGACCTATCCGGGGCCGGATCTCGAGCCGTTATATGAAGCGGGCGACATAGAAATTTTCGTCGGGCCCTCCGCTGACCGGAGCCGGCTTCTTTGCGCGACGGTAAGATTGACCTAGAGCGGCCCTGCCAGCATGGCCGGGACCAGCGCCGCCATCAACAGCAGCCCGGGCACGGAATAGGCATATCTGCCACGGTTCAGGAGAGCCACAGTGGCGAAGAAGATGATGAACCCCGCCAGGATCACGCCCCAGATCCGGGTCACCGGATTGGACAGAAACAGGGCCGTTAAAATCGCCAGAACGCCGACGACGCGGTGTGCATTGCTGGGGAACCCCCACCGGCGATAGGAACGCCGCACAAACTGTGGACCGACCATATGCAGAAGGCCGGTCGCGCCAAAAAGGCCGGTCAGGGCCAGTGCATCAAGTATCGGCATGGAAAGCATGGACCCCTCCTCCTTGTTCTATGGAGAGGGAAATAGGGATCTCTGCGTCGCGAACCCAGGGGCTGCGGCGGAATGGCTGACCCGCGAGCCGCGCATGCGCGGGGCCAAACCAGACGATCAGGACCGGCCGAGCCGCACCAGGATGGCTCGTTGCAGAAGATCGATCCGATCCTGCGAAATTTGCGCGATTTTCGAACCGATCCCTGCCCGCAAAATGCCGCAAGGGGTTGATAAGGCTATATTCTAGTGCGTAACTTTACCCAGGCGCAGTGACGCCGAAAAAGATCGGCAACAGGACAGAAAATGCCCCCCTTTTCGGTTCGGCTTCGCAATTCGCTGCGCAAAATGACCATGACCCTGAGTCTGGCTTATTACCGGCGCTATTGGGGCATGGATATCGGCGAAGGCTGCAAGATTTCCCACAAGGCCATTCTCGACAAAAGCAATCCGCGCGGCATCCATATTGGCCGCTATACCGGCGTGGCGCTCAATGCCGTCGTCCTATCCCACGATTTCGTCCGCAACCGTCATGTCGACACCTGGATCGGCGAGCGGTGCCATATCGGCGCCGGAGCGATCATAGGAGCCGGCGTCAGGATCGGCGATGGATGCCTGGTCGCGGCGGGCAGCGTGGTCCTGAAGGACGTTCCCGACAATTGCATTGTCATGGGAAACCCGGCGCGGGTGATCGAGCAAGGCTTGAAGACCGGCAAATGGGGCGTGCGGATCGACGTACTCGCACCGGATCGCATAGATCCGAATGTTTTGGTGGTCGACGAAGGAAACACATGAAAGCTGCGCTCAAGGAAATCTTCGTGTCGGAACTCGGGGTCAAGCCTGAGGATTTTCGCGACGACCTGACCTACAACGCCATACCCGAATGGGACTCCGCGTCCCACATGTCCATGATCATGGCAGTCGAAGAAAAGTTCGGCCTGACGCTGGAATCGGACGACATCGTGAACATGACCAGCATCGAAAAAATTGTCGCCACTCTGAAGGCGAAAGGCGTTTCCGTTGAATAAAGGCCGCAACAGCGATGTACGGCTGGCTGTTCCTGCCGATGCGGGTTCCTTGACCAGTTTGAGGAACGCTTTCTGGTCCGACCAGATATCCAAGGGTAGCCTCGATAGTCCTGACCTGGATCCGGCCCGATTGACAGGCGATACGGCCCGATTGATCGAACGCGCCCGGACCATATTGCTGGTCGCGGCCCATGAAGGAAAACCCATCGGGTATCTTTATGGACAGGTGAAGATAGTGCCTGGAACGCCCCCGGTCGGATCGATCGAGGAAATTTTTGTCGTGCCGGAACACAGGCGCGCAAACATGGCGCAAACGCTTGTCGGCGAAGCTATCATCCGGCTTCAGGAGCTTGGGGCGGGACGACTGCAACTCCGTGTTCTACAGGACAATGCGGAAGGTACGACATTCTGGCAGAGGTTGGGATTTCACCCGTCTGTCACGATTTACGAATACAGCAAAATTTCGCCATCACAGCCCGCCAAATAAGTATCGTCATGCCGAACACCATCGACATCGGGGAATTGCTTTTTGAGCGCTTCGCGCGCTTTCACGCCCTGCCGGCGCTCTGGCTGGACGGGAGGACCGTTTCTTACGCCGAACTGTTTTCAGACGCCGCGGATTTGGCCGGAAAAATCTCGCAGACGACTGAACGAGGAGACCGGATTGGCCTCCTGGCGCAACGCTCCTATCCCGCTTATGTGGGAATTCTGGCCTCGGCCTTATCGGCCCGGCCTTACGTTCCCATCAACATGAAATTTCCGTTCGAGCGGCAGGTGAGCATCGCCGCCATTGCCAAATGCGCGCTGCTCATAACCGATCATTATTCCAAGGCGCGTGGTCCCGAGCTTGTCCAGGCCATCGGTCCGTCTCTCAGCGAGATCGCGGTGCCCGAACGCGCCACCGGCGGACGCGCGAATTTCCAGGAAAAGCACCTTTCCGGCAAGGGAGCCGAAACGGCTTATGTGATGTTCACGTCGGGCACGACGGGCACGCCCAAAGGCGTTGCCGTGCGCCGGGAGAATTTGACGGCTTATCTTTCCGCCATCGAAAAAATTGCCCCTATCGCACCTGAAACCCGCTGCACCCAATTGTTCGACCTCTCCTTTGACCTTTCCGTCCATGACGTATTCCAGACCTGGGTCAGCGGCGGCTGCCTTTTCATCGCGAGCAACGAGGAAATGCTGGATCCCGTCGGCTTCGCGAAGCGTCATGCTCTGCAAGCCTGGTTCTCGGTTCCCTCCGTTGTCGCCATGGCGCGGCGTTTCCGGCGCCTTCAGCCCGATATTCTTCCCGAAATGCAGGTCAGCCTGTTTTGCGGTGAGCCGCTGCCGGTCAGCATTGCCGACGATTGGGCAAAAGCCGCCCCCAACTCCCGCATCTGGAATCTTTACGGACCCACCGAGGCGACGATTGCCATCACAGCGCAAGAGTATAAAGCCGCCGCCACAGCCGAAGATCGGCCTGCCACCGTGTCGCTGGGCACGGCGTTTCACGATTCCGCCGCCGTGGTGGTGGATGAGGCCGGCCGCCCCGCCGTTCTGGGCGAGCTTTGGCTGGGGGGGGCGCAGATTTCGAGCGGCTACATCAACAATGAAGACGAGAACCGTGCGAAATTCGTAAACCGGACATTGGAAGGCTATCCTTACGAACGCTGGTATCGAACCGGCGATCTGGTCCGGCATGACGATCGCCACGGGCTTGTGTTTCAGGGCCGCATGGACGGACAGGCCAAAATTCAGGGGTATCGTGTAGAACTTCTGGAGATCGAAGAGGTTCTGCGCCGCGTCTCGGGCAGCGCGGAAGTCGCGGCGGTCCTATGGCCCGTCAGCGATACGGGTGCCGCGGAGGGTGTTGTCGGCTTCGTGTGCGCGCCCGAGCGGAGGGACCGGGAAATTGTAGAACTCTGCCGCGCGCACCTGCCGGTCTACGCGTCGCCAAAAAAGGTCATGGTGATCGACACATTGCCGCTGAATGCCAATGGCAAGGTCGACCGCAATGCCTTGCGCGACACCTATCTCATCAAGGCCTGACCTCTTTAGCGGACGGCCCGAAAGCGGAGTTGCGCCAAACCCTTGGCCAAGGCGCGCGCGCCCCGCGACGGCTTCATGCGCAGGCGCGGCCGTTGCAGGGATGAAACAGCGCCGGCCACTGCCACTGCGTTGCGGTTTTCGAAACCTTCGGCATCCAGCAGCCGTACCTTGCGCCAGACACGTTGCAGGTCTCTGCAGATATCACGGGGCGTGGGATCGTCATCATCCCGGACGACAATATTGATCAGGAACAGTCCGTCGCGCTTCAGCCGCGTTTTGATCAGACGGAAAAAACCGGGCCCGAGCAGATGCGGCGGGATGATTTCATCCGCAAAGGCATCCAGGACGATCGCGTCATAGCGATCTTTTCGCCGGCGCAGAAAGGCGCGTCCGTCCCGCGCATGGCATTCGACCGAATGCGGCATATGGAAATAATTGCGCGCGATTTCGAATGACAGCGGGTCGATATCCACGAGGGTCACTGCCAAACCGGCGCGCGACAGCATGGTGGCCAAGGTGCCGCCGGCGCAACCGATCATCAGGACGCGCCGAGGCTTTCTCTGCAGCAGGAGCCCGTACAGGGCGTGGATATATTCCGCCAGGCTGACGCCATGCCGGTCGGCTTCGCTCTGATGGTCCTTCTCCTGCCAATAGGAGATGCCGCCGGTTCGATTGTCCTGCGCCAGCACGATCTCCGGAAAATTCTGAAGCTTGCGGCTCAGGCCTGACTCGCTTCCGCCACTGCGTACCGGCCCCGGCGGAACAGGAAATAGAAGGCCACCAGGAAAGCGGCCATCAGCATGGTGGTCCAGAGCTGGCTTTTCAGATCGGGTATCATCCCCATCGCAATCAATACCGCGACAATGCCAAGCACCGTTGCATAGCTCAGACCTGGGAACAGCCACATCTTCAAGGCCAGTTTTTCCTGGGCTTCGGCCGGCAGATCATGGCGGTGGCGGATCTGGGCGACGCCGATCATCAGATAAAGGAACAGCATGGCGGTTCCCGATGCGTTGACCAGGAACACGAAAACGCCGGTCGGCGAAATGATCGATGCCATCATCGCGCCATAGCCGAAGATCGTTCCGACCAGGATGGCGCGGGCGGGTACCTTGCGCCTGTTCAAAACGACAAGGCTCTTGGGCGCGTCGCCATGCGCGGCCAGCGCGAACAAGGCTCGTGACGTGACGTAAAGTCCGGAATTGAGGCAGGACAACACCGCCGTCAGCACAATGATGTTCATCGCCATCGCGGAGCCGGGAATACCGATCAAGGTCAATGCCGCAATGAATGGCGACTCTCCGGGTTTGATGGAGGTCCAGTTCACGGCCGCGACGATGAAGAAGATCGACAGGACATAGAACAACACCACCCGTACCGTCAGGGTGGTGGACATGGAGGCGATCGCCTTGACCGGTTCCTTGGATTCCGCCGCCGCCACGGTCGTGATCTCCGCGCCTGTAAGCGAGAAGATCACCGTCGTCACGCCAGCCAGAACCGACAACGCCCCATGCGGCGCGAAGCCGCCATAAGCGGTCAATGCGGAAAAATCCGCACCATGGCTCGGCGTCAGGCCCAGGACATAGGATCCGGTTATCAGAATGAACGCGATGATCGCCGCGACCTTGATCGAGGAAAACCAGAATTCGAACTCGCCATAGGACCGGGCCGACATCAGATTCACACCCGTCAGGCACACCAGCAATACCAGCCCGATCAGCCATACAGGGGCCGCGACCCACTGGGCGATGATGATGGCGCCCGCAATCGCTTCCACCGCGACCACGATCATCCAGAAATACCAATAGAGCCAGCCGCCCACGAAACCGAAGGGGTGCCCCAGGACCTTGCGCGCGTAATCAGTAAAAAAGCCCACTCCGGGATTGGCCACCGCCAGCTCGCCCAGCATGCGCATCGAAAGCAGGATCAGAATTCCGGCCAGGATATAGCAAAGGATCACGGCCGGACCGATGGAGGCGATCGCCGCACTGGAGCCCACGAAAAGGCCGGCACCGATGATGCCGCCAAGCGAAATCATGGCGACATGCCGCGATTGCAGCGAATGACTTAAGCGGGGCGCTTCGCTCATACGGTGCGGCGCCCGGCCAGAAGCGCGCGCTCCACCGGCATCTGACGCAGGCGCACATTGGTTGCCGCCGCGATGGCGTTGATGAGGGAGGGCGGCCCTGCCGTGCAGCCCGGTTCGCCGATACCGCCCGGCGCCTCTTTCGACGGCATGATGTGAACATCGATCGCCGGCGCTTCGTTGATGCGCATCATGCGGTAATCGTTGAAATTGCCCTGCTGCACGCGGCCATTGGCGATGGTGATGTTGCCATGAAGCGCGGCGGTAAGGCCGAAGATCAGTCCGCCCTGCACCTGCGACGCCAAGGTGTCGGGATTGACCACCCGGCCGGCATCGACCACCGACGTCATGCGGCGCACACGCACGGTGCCGTCGCTTTCCACTTCGACCTCCGCGATTGTCGCCATATAGGTGCCGAATGCCCGCTGCGCGCAGATTCCGCGCCCGTGCCGGGCAGGAAGCGGCTTATCCCAGCCTGACTCGCGTGCCGCCCGTTCCACCACCGCCTTCAGGCGCGGGTTTTTCTGCAGATGCGCCAGCCGGAAGGCAATCGGGTCCTTGCCCGCCTTCTTCGCCAACTCGTCCATCATGCTTTCGATGGCGAAGACCGTATTGTTGGGGCCGACCCCGCGCCACCAGCCCACGCGCAAGGCGCGCGGCTCGGCCTGCGAATATTCGATCCGCTGGTCGGCGACGTCATAGGGCATCTCGGTCGCGCCATCGAGGGCGTCATTGTCAATGCCATTCTTGAGCGGCCCAAACATGCGCTCGACCACCGAGCCGCCGGTGACCCGATGCATCCAGCCGGTGATGCGGCCATCGCCATTCACCGAGGCCGACATCACGTTGCGGTAGGCGGGGCGATACATGTCCTGGTGCATGTCCTCTTCCCGCGTCCAGATCACTTTGACCGGGCCATCGACTTTCTGTGCGACCCGCACCGCTTTCTCGACCATATCCACGTCCAGCCGCCGGCCGAAACCGCCACCCAGGATGAAATTGTGGAAGACGACCTTGTCCTGCGGAATGCCCAGCACCTTGGCCGCCGCACCCTGCGCCGATGCCTGCACCTGGCTTCCGCCCCACATTTCGCAGGCGCCGTCCTTCACATGCACCGTGAAGTTCAACGGTTCCATCGGCGCATGCGCCAGGAAGGGGACTTGATAAGCGGCATCGATACGCGCGTCCCGCGACAGGCCCTTGTCGGCATCGCCTTCCTTCTTGGCGACGACGCCCTTGCGGCTGGCGATTTCGAGTTCGTCAAGAATCTGCTTGGAGTTGCGCGTCGCATTGGCGCCATCGTTCCAGCGCGGCGAAAGCGCCGCCAACCCCTGTTTCGCGGCCCAGAAGTGATCGCCTACCACCGCCACGATATCATCCAGCACCACGACCTGACGCGCGCCCGCAACTTTGAGCGCTGCCGCTTGATCGACGCCGGCCACCTTGCCGCCGACCACTGGCGCTGCCATCAGGGTCGCAACCTTGAGACCGGGCATCCGGACATCGATGCCGTATTGCGCCTTGCCATTGACCTTGTCGGGCGTGTCCAGCCGCTTGACCGATTTACCGATCAGCTTGAAATCCTTGTCCGCCTTCAGCGGCGGATTCTGGGGGGCGGGCAATTTCGCCGCCGCCGCCGCCAGCGCGCCATAACCGAGCCTGCGCTTGTTGGCGTCGTCGATGACTTCGCCATTCTCGGTGCGCAGCGACGCCGGATCGACGCGCCATTGCGCGGCAGCAGCCTGAACCAGCATGGCCCGGGCGCTGGCGCCCACCTGACGAAGCGCGGTGTAAAAGGCACGGATCGAGGTCGAGCCGCCGGTGCCCTGGCCGCCGCCCATGGGTGAGCCGTAAATCGTGTCGCTGGGGGGCGCGGCCTCGGGCGTCACCCGGTCCAGGCCCACGTCCAGTTCGTCCGCCAGGAGCTGCGAGAGGGCGGTATAGACCCCCTGCCCCATTTCTTCCTGAGGAATAATCAGCGTCACATGCCCGGTCGGATCGATACGGACAAAGGCGTCGGGACGAAGCACGTATTTGGCTGGGGCACCTTGCGCCATCGCCCGGCTCACCGGGAACGCCAGCAGCATGCCGCCGCCCGCCGCCA
>CAYWWT010000004.1:15503-20488 GCA_964461855.1 uncultured Rhizobium sp.
AAGGATTATCGATGCATATCGACATCATCATGCTGCAGCCATTGGTGGCTCTTCTGTTCGGCATTCTGATTCTGATTCTGCCGCGGCTGCTGAATTATCTGATTGCGATCTACCTGATCCTGGTCGGATTGACCGGGCTGTTTCCCCATCTTTTCACATCAACAGCGGTATAGGAGTTCATCATGGCGTCGCGCGAGCAGCACCCGACCCCGAGCCCGAAGATTCCGGAACATCTTTCCACGGCCAAGCCGGCCACCACGAAAGAAGAAAAGATCGACCGGCAGATGGAAGACACGTTTCCCGCCAGCGATCCGCCGTCCTTCTCCGGCGGCAATCACACCATCGGCGCGCCCAAGGAACGGGAAAGCGAGGCGCCAACCGGCGATAGTCCGGCCGTGAAAAACGCAGAGAAGAAAGTTCAGGAAGGTCACGCGGCAAAGCTGCATAAATACTGAGCCCCCCTGCCTTCCGGGTGCCCCGCACCGAAAGGCGGTCAGCCTTTCATCGCGTCCAGCACACCAGCTTCGGTGAGAATTTGCGGCAGGATCACCGGCTTGTCGGCGCCCGGCGCGTAATAAAGATAGAGCGGCACGCCGGAACGGCCATTGTCGCTGAGCAGCTTGGTGATCTCGGCGTTGCGGTTGGTCCAGTCCGCGATCAGGTATTCCACCTTGCGATCGTTGAACGCGGTCTTGATACCGGGCTGTGACAGCACGGCCTTCTCATTGACCAGACAGGTGATGCACCAGGCTGCGGTCGCGTCCACGAACACCGGCTTGCCGCTGGCGCGGAGCGATGCCAGGCGTTCAGGGGTGAAGGGCTTGGCATTGGCGGTGGCACTCGTGGCCGGCGGGGGCGCGCCGGCGCCTTGCAAGGTCGAAAGGCCATACAGGCTCGTCAAAAACACCAGCAGAGCGGCAACGGCGCCCAAACCGCGCCCGCGCATCGAAAGATCGCGCGTGACCGTCCACAGCCAGACCGCCAGCGCGAAGGCGACAAAGGCGGCAAGCACGATGGCGACACCATTGGCCCCGGTTTCCTGTGCCAGCACCCAGACCAGCCAGGCCGCCGCGCCGTACATCGGAAAGGCCAGGAACTGCTTCAACCGCAGCATCCATGTTCCCGGCTTGGGCATGAAGGAGAGGGCTTTCGGCCAGATACCCAGGATCAGGAAGGGCGAGGCGAAGCCGATGCCGAGGCCCAGGAAGATCAGCATGGCCGACGCCACGCTTTGGGTCAGCGCAAAGCCCAGCGCCGCTGCCATGAAGGGCGCCGTGCAAGGCGCCGCCACCGCCACCGCCAATACGCCCGTAAAGAACGCGCCCGCCGGACCCGAACGTTGCGCCAGGCTGTCGCCCACCGTAACCGAGCCCACTTCGAACACCCCGGACAGATTGAGACCGACGGCAAACATCAAAAGCGCGAAGCCCGCCACCACGATGGGCTCTTGCAGTTGGAAGCCCCAGCCGACCGCGGCGCCGCCCTGACGCAACAAAACGATGAAAAGGCCAAAAGCCAGGAAACTCAGGATCGCGCCGGCGCTATAGGCGAAACCTTCGCGGGCCGCTTCGTTGTGCTGGCCGCCGCCATGACGCGCCAGCGCCATCGCTTTCATCGCCAGGATCGGCAGCACGCAAGGCATGGCGTTCAGGATAATGCCGCCGAGGAACGCCGACAGGATGGCGACCCAAAGTGTGATGCCGCCGGTTTCGCCAGCGCCCGCGCTTTGTCCGCCGAACGCGTCGGGCACCGCGCCGGACGGCGCATCGACATTCAGCGCCTGAATCGAACCGTCGGACGATTTCAGCACCAGCACGCCGGTCAGCGAACCGCTCATGGCCGCGGCTTTGTCGCCCGGCGAGACCCGAAGCACCAACCCGTCCTTCACGAAGCCCATCTTCTGCGGCTCTGCGCCCTTCACGATGCCGGGCTTGTCGGGAAAGAAATCGGCTTCGACGGGACGGGCGGCGGAAAGCGCCGGCGCATCCGCGAAAATATCGAGCGCGGTCTGCGAGCGCGCATAGGTCAATTTCCAGGGCGAGGTGACGGGCAGCAATGCCCGCGCGGCCGCGAAGTCTTTTGCCACCGCCGGGTCGGGCGCAGCGGGCCCGACTTTTATGGGAAGCATGAGGTTCGCATCTTCCGGCACGCAGATATCTTTGCAGACAAGCCAGGTCGCAGCGGCTTTCAAGGTGACGGTGTCGCCCACCTTTGCGTCGGCCGGAACGGTCAGCTTTTGCAGAAGCCAGAGCTTGCCTTCATAGCCGTAATCCATCAGCGGCCCGACCGGCAGGCGCTTGGGTGTCGGCCACTGGATGGCGTCCGCACTCCAACCCTGCGGCAAGGTCCAGGCGATTTCGCTGGGCGCGCCGGCATCGCCCGGATTGACCCAATAGGTATGCCAGCCTTCTCGGATATCCTCTTCCAGGGCCACCGTGACCGTACCGCCCGGCGCCGCCGTCAGGTCTTCCGCCACCAGCCGGGCATGCACCTTCGGCAATTCGTCGATGCCCTGCGCCAAGGCGGGGGTGGCGACGGCAAGGCCCAGCAAAAAGAGAAGGCTTTTCATGGCGCGACCTATATCCGTTCGGGGGGTTTTTCGCTAGGTGAAGCCAAAAGGTTACCGGACATGCGGATCACCGGCGGAAAACTGGGCGGACGGCGGCTTTTGGCGCCTGCGGATGCCCGCGTGCGCCCCACTTCAGATCGTACGCGCCAGGCGATTTTCAATATCCTGGAACATCGCGATTTTGACATCGGATTTACCGTAGAAAACGCCGCCGTGGCCGATCTCTTTGCGGGCACGGGCGCGCTGGGGATCGAAGCCCTGTCGCGGGGCGCCCGCTTCTGCCTGCTGGTCGACGATTCCGCCGAAAGCCGCGCGCTTCAACGGGAAAATATCGAGGCGCTGAGCCTGACCGGCACAACCAAGATCTGGCGGCGCGACGCCACCGATCTGGGTCCGCTCGGCACGGGTGCGGGCGGGCCGTTCGATCTCATCTTCCTCGATCCGCCCTACCATAAAAATCTGGTGGCGCCGGCGCTCAAAAGCCTGCGCCTGGGTGGGTGGCTCCGCCCGCAAGCTGTGCTGGTGATTGAAACCGCCAAGGGCGAGGGTTTCGATGCGGAAGGCTTCACGCCTCTCGATACGCGCGACTATGGCGACACCGAGATCGCGTTTTTAACGCCGTCCGAATAATCTTTCGATATCGCCCAGCTTCAATTCGACATAGGTCGGGCGCCCGTGATTGCACTGGCCGGAATGGGGCGTCGCTTCCATTTCGCGCAAGAGCGCATTCATCTCTTCCGCATTGAGACGGCGCCCGGCGCGCACGCTCATATGGCAGGCCAGCGTGCCGGAAACTTCTTCCAGCCTTTCTTTCAGCGACAAGGCATTGCCGGTTTCGGCGATCTCGTCGGCCAGGTCGCGCATCAGGCCCTTCACATCGAGCTTGCCCAACATGGCCGGAATTTCGCGCACCATCACCGCGTCCGGCCCGAAACCCTCGATCACCAGTCCCAGCTCTGCAAGCTCCTCGGCCCGCGCGATGACACGCGTGACTTCCGCGGGATCAAGATCCACTACTTCCGGTATCAGCAGCGGCTGGCGCGCGATGCCGCCATCCGCCAGCGCCTTCTTCATGCGCTCATAGACCAGCCGCTCATGCGCAGCATGCTGATCCACGATGACGATGCCGTCGGCGGTCTGCGCCACGACATAGGTTTCATGCAGTTGCGCCCGGGCCATGCCCAACGGAAGCGCAGGGACTTCTTCCATCGCCGGCGCCACTTCCGTCCGGACGGAAGCGATACTGTCCGCGAATAATGGGGCAGGCTCGCGCATGCCGGGCTGCGAGGGACGAAAGCCTGGCGGCTGAAATCCCGGCGCGAAACTCGGCGCCTGCCGTTGGAACGCCGACAAAGCCGCGCCCGCCACGGTGGTGGAGGCGCGGTGCCCGGCCTCGGCCAAAGTATGTTTCAACGCACCCACGATCAGGCCGCGAACCAGGCCGGCGTCGCGAAAGCGGACCTCCGTCTTGGCGGGATGGACATTGACGTCGACAAAGGCCGGATCGCATTCCAGGAACAGCGCCAGCGCGGGATGGCGGTCGCGCGCCAGAAAATCGGCATAGGCGCCGCGCACCGCGCCGATCAGAAGTTTGTCGCGCACCGGCCGGTCGTTGACGAACAGAAACTGCATCTGGGCATTGGCGCGATTGTAGGTGGGCAGGCCCGCAAAGCCGCTGAGCGATACGCCCTCGCGCATGGCATCCACCCGCGCCGCATTGTCGTGGAAATCGCGGCCCATGATGCGCGCCAGCCGCGTCAGGCGGCTTTCCAGAAGATCGCGGCCTGCTTCCAGATCGAGCACACGCCGCCCATCCATGGTCAAGGTGAACGCCACGTCGGGCCGCGCCATCGCCAGCCGCTTTACGATATCCTGGGTCGCGAGATCTTCAGAGCGAGCGCTTTTGAGGAATTTGAGCCGCGCCGGGGTGGCATAGAATAACTCGCGCACTTCCACCCGGGAGCCATGCTGGCCGGGCGCACGGAACGATGCCGGGACAGGTCCGCGCAGCGCACCGCCTTCGACGGCAATTTCATGCGCTTCGCCGGACGCGGTGCGGCTGGCGATCAGAAGCCGCGCCACCGCGCCGATCGACGGCAGGGCCTCGCCGCGAAAGCCCATGGTCTGAATATGAGAGAGATCATCCTCGCCATTGCGCTCGGGCAGCTTGGAGGTCGCGTGCCGTTCGATGGCCAGACGCAGATCGTCCGGCCCCATGCCGCTGCCATCGTCTTCGACCAGGATGAGATCGGCGCCGCCATTCGAAGTGGCGATATCGATACGCGAGGCGCCCGCATCGAGCGCATTCTCGACCAGTTCCTTCACCGCCGCGGCGGGGCGCTCCACCACTTCGCCGGCGGCGATGCGGTTGACCGTGCCCTCCGATAGCCGCCTTATCTTCATACCCCCTCCGCGC
>CAYWWT010000004.1:20588-34171 GCA_964461855.1 uncultured Rhizobium sp.
ATGCGTCGCCACCCGCTATTCCTCTTCCAGATATTTCCGCGCGAGAATCTTGCCCTCTTCCACGCCGGGCTGATTGAAAGGATCAACCTCCATCAACCGTCCCATCAGGATGGTCTCCAGCATGAAATGCATCATCAGCGCGCCCAGCTCGAACGCATCGATTTTGGCGAGATGGATCTGGCGCACAGGCCGGCCATTCTTGGAAAGGGTCTGGGCGGTGGCGCGGGCTTCCGCATCGACCAGATCGCCCAGCTTCTTGCCCGCCAGATAATCCAGGCCCAGCTTTTTCGCGCGCGCCCGTGGCGCCGTGGGCCCTTTGCCCTTGGTGTCCACGCTCACCAGAGTGAACAGCGCATTGCCGGGGCCGTCGCGGAAAAGCTGCAACTGGCTGTGCTGATCGACCGGCCCCAGCACCGATACCGGCGTCGAGCCCTTGCCGTCCTTGCCCAGGCTTTCGGCCCAGAGCTGACGCCACCAGCCTCCGAACACCTGCAGCTTGTCGACATAGGGCCACAGGATCGTGGTCGCGAGCTTGCCCTCCGCCGCCAGCGCCTGATGCAGCGCGGCGCCCATCGCGGCGGGCGCATCCGACGGGTCTTTCGCTGCCAATGTCTGATCGAGAATAATCTGCGCGCCGGCGCGCAGCTTCTTCACATCGAGTCCCATCAGGATGGCAGGCAGCACGCCGACTGTGGTGAGTACGGAATAGCGTCCGCCCACGCCGGTGGGATGATCCAACCGCTCGGCACCGATGTCATCGGCGAAATCGGCTAGCGCGCTCTTATGCGGCTCGGTGACGATGGTGAAATGCTTTCTCAGCGATTTGACGCCCGCCTTCTCCAACGCATCCGCGGCCGTCAGCACCTGCATCATGGTTTCGGCGGTGCCGCCGGATTTCGAGATGGCGATGAAATGGGTTTTCTTCAGGTCGAACCGCGCCAGCGCCGAAGCCCAGCTGAACGGATCCGGATTGTCGTGGAATTCGACCTCAGGCGTCACCGCGCGGCGTAGTGCCGTCAGCGCCTGCCCGCCCAGCGACGAGCCGCCGATGCCCAGCACCGCCACGGTCTTCATGCCTTTGATCCCCGACGCGACCTTGGCCGCCGCTTTCAGGTCGTCGGTTCGCGAAGGGATGCCCAATAGCTCCAGCTTGCCTTGCTGGCTCCTCAGCCAGTCGAGTGCATCCTTCGCTTTGGCAAGGGCCGCGGCATAGCGGGCTTGCGGGACCGCGCCTTTTCCGGTGAGCGCGAGGTCGAGAGAAAATTGGATCGGCGTTTTTTTCGATTCGGGCATGGGATCGACTCTAGCAGAAGGGTTTGCGGGAATAGCCCTGCCCTCTTAAGGGTCAAACAATGCTCAGGGCCTGGGAGCAGCCGCCGGCTTCTCCGCCGGTTTGACAACGGGTTTGCTGGCGGGTGTTTCCGCCGGAGCGGCCCGGGATGACGGCCCCGGTGTCGCAGGGGCCGGACCCGCCGGGGTGGCGGACGGTTCGGCCGGACGCACGGGCGGCTTGGGCCGCTGCGCCGCCGGTTTTCCATCGACGGGCGTACCGGCGACCACGACCGTCAGGCGTGCCGGATCGAAGACGCGCTTGGCCGCGCGCTTCACGTCCTCCAGCGTCACCGCTTGAATCAAGGCATTGCGCCGCGTGACATAGCCGATATCCAGACCCTGGCGCTGGAAGGCGCCCAGTTGGGCGGCGATGCCGGCATTGGATGAGAAAGCCATCGGGAAAGAACCCGTGAGATAGGTCTTGGCGTCATCCAGCTCGCTCTGGGTCGCGCCGGTCTTGGCGAAGTCCGCCAAGGTATCCTTCACCACCTGAATGGTCTGGCGCACTGCATCGGCGCGCGTTGCAACCGAACCGGCCATCACGCTGGCTTTGCGAAAGGCCGTGAGCGACGTGCTGATGCCATAGGTCAGACCGCGCTTGACCCTGACCTGGTCGGTGAGGCGCGAGGAAAATCCGCCGCCGCCCAAAATATAATTCGCCACATAGCCGGGAATGAAATCCGGATCGGCGCGCATGATCCCGGGCAAGCCAAACATGATGGTGGGCTGCGGCACCGGCATTTTCAGAACATGCACGCCGGGTGTGCCCAGCTTGCCGATATTGGGGATCGCCGGCGGCATCGTCCCCGGCAGCGGCGCGAAAGTTTCGCCCAGAAGCTTTTGCACTTTTTCGGCGGTGATGTCGCCCGCCACCGCCACCATCAGATCGCCCTTCACCCAATGGCTCTTGGCGAAGGCCCGCAGGTCATCAACCGTGATCCTCGATATGCTGGCGACATCCCCGGTGCTGGGATGGCTGTAGGGATGGCCGTTGAAGAATTCCTTGCCGAATTCGCGCCGCGCCACGGTCCCCGGACGGGTATTGCCCTGCTGGATGCCCTGGATGATCTGGGCCCGCACCCGCGCCACAGCCTCGGCGTCGAAGCGCGGCTTGGTCAGCGCGGTCTGCAGCAGGCGCATCGCCAGATCTGCATTCTCGCTGAGCGTGATAACCGAAATCACCATGTCGTCGCGTTCGACGCTGGCGCGCAGATGGATCGCGTGATCCGCCAACGCGTCCTGGAACGCATGCGAGTTCATGTTGCCCGCGCCCTCGTCCAGCAGCGCGCCGGTGAAAGCGGCCAGCCCCGCCTTTGCCGACGGATCGTAAGCCGTGCCGGCCGGCAGCGTGATGTTGAAGGCGACGATGGGAACCGTATGGTCCTCGCTGAACCACACCTGTGCCTTCGGGCCGAGATCCAGCGCCTTGATGTCCGCGGCCGAAGCCGGCGCGAGCATGGCGAGCGAGAACAGCAGCGCGAGAAGGCTCCGCAGCATCATTTGCTCTCCCCCGGCTTCAGATAGACCGAGACGGCATTGCGCCGGAGCAGGCGCCGTGCGGCCGCCTGCACGCCGGCGGCATTCACCGCGCGGATTCGGGCAGGCCATTCTTCGACATCGTTGGCGGTAAGACCGATCATCAGCGCCTGGCCATAGGCCGTCGCCATCGCGTACTGGCTGTCGCGGCGATAGGTGACCGACGCGACCAGCTGGGTCTTGGCGCGCGCCATGTCGGACGCCTTGGCCGGTGCCCGCACGAATGTCTGCATCACCTGATCCACGGCCTTTTCCAAGGTTTCAAGCGCGATCCCCGGCCGCGGCACGGCATAGACCGAGAATTCGCCGGCATCGCGGTCATAGCCGTCATAGGAGGCGCCCGCATCGGTCGCCAGCTTCTTTTCCTCGACCAGAGTCCGGTAGAGCGCCGCCGTCTGGTCGCCGCCCATCACTTGCGCGAGGGTCTCGAAGCTTTCCGCCTGACCGCGCGTCGCCTGCGCATAGGACGGCACGCGATAGATGCGCTGGAACAGCGGCACCTGGATATCCTTGCGCACCAGAGTCATGCGCGTCTCGGTCAGGCGCGGCGGCTCGGAAAATTCCGCGCGCGGCTGCAAGGCGCGCGCCGGAACCTTTCCGTAAATCTCCTGCGCCATCACCCGGATCTGGTCCGGCGTCACATCACCCGCGACGATCAGTGTGGCGTTGTTGGGCGCATAATGGTGCTGATAGAAATCCTGGGCCGCGATCTTGTCGATGTGACGGATCTCGTCGGCCCAGCCCACGACGGGCCGGCCATAGGGATGCGACAGGTGCAGCGCCGCTTCCATCTGTTCGCCCATCAACGCCTGGGGGCTATTCTCCACCCGCATGCGGCGCTCTTCCAGCACGACATCACGCTCGGTGGCGACGCTGCTGTCGGAGAGATCGAGATTGGCCATGCGATCCGCTTCCAGCTCCATCGCCAGCTTCAGCCGGTCCACGGCAATCTGCTCATAGAAAGCCGTGAAGTCATGGGTGGTGAAGGCGTTGTTCTCGCCCCCATTCTTGGCGATGGTCTGGGCGAAGAGATCGCCCGGCACTTTTTTGGTACCGCGGAACATCATGTGTTCGAAGAAATGCGCCAGGCCCGAGATGCCGGGCGGATCGTCCACGCCACCGACCTTGAAGAAAAGCATCTGGGTGACGACCGGCGCGCGGTGATCGGGGATCACCAGCACCTGCATGCCGTTGGGCAGCGAAAACTGAAAGGTCTCAGGTGCTGCGGCGGGCGCGGAGGCAGCCGGCGCGGCCAGAGCCGTCACCAGCGTCAGCGCGAGAAGCGTTCGCTTAGAACCAGTCAAACCAGCCGCCGCTGCTCTTGTCGGTCGTGCCCTTGGCCGAAGGCGCCGCCTTGGCAGGGCTGCCCAGGATGCGATCGGTGAAACTGCGGTCGGCACCCTGCATATTGCCGGCGTCGGACTGCAATTCCGCGCGGATGGTGGGATTGGCATTCTGAACCCCAGCATTGGCCAGAAGCATTTTTTCGCTGGCGGAATAGTTTCCCCGCATCTGGGCCGCCACCGTCGCCGGATCGCTGTTGTTGAACAAAGCGATTTCGGCCGAGGAGTTGGGATCGGTCTGGTTGAGCGGCGCCGCGCCAGGCGAAGGCGGGCGAAGATTGAAGTCAGGCGGGATGATCAAGGGCGCCTTGGTGGTGACGGCGAATTCGTCCGGAGATTGCTTGGTGAGGCCCGCCTCGTCACGCAGCGTGCTGCAAGCCGAGACCGCGGCCAATGCCGTCGCCAAAATCGCGAAACGAAGAACAGCTTTGGACCGCATCGGCCTACTCCAATCGCTCACGCCTCGGCTTGAGGCTTGAGTACTTCATAAATGATCGCGACGGCGCCCAAGGTTATGGCGATATCGGCGACGTTGAAGACATACCAGTCATAGCCGAATCCGTAAAAGTGGAAAAAGTCGGCCACCCGGCCATAGACCAGCCGGTCGATCAGGTTGCCCAAGGCGCCGCCGATCACCAGCCCGACGCCAATTCCCAGGGAAAGACTGGTCATCCCCCATAGCCAATAGCCCAGCCCCGCCACCGCTGCGAGGGAAACCACGACCAGAAACGCCGTTCCCCAGATGCTGGATGCGGGAAACAGCCCATAAGAAACGCCGGGATTCCACACCATCACCAGATTAAAAAACGGCAAGACCGGGATGGTCTGGCCCGGGCCGAGATGAAGGAACCCCGCTCCATAGAGCAGACCGAATTTCGAAGCCTGATCGGCGAAAAGCGCCGCCGCTGCCGCGACCAGCCCCCAATCCCGTGGGCGGGGCTTGCTCATGCGGGGCTCGACACCGCCGCGCCGCCTTGACTCACCGCGCCATCGCAGCGGTCGCAAAGATGCGGATGATTTTTGTGGCTGCCGACTTCCGGCAGAACCCGCCAGCAGCGCTCGCATTTGCCGCCCGGCGAAAGATTGGCGATTACGGCAACGCCCTTTACATCGGGCAGCCGGAACGCCTGTCCCGGTGCCTCGCCCGTGACGATGCCGATGCCGGACGTGATCGCGATCTCCTCGAAGGGGACCGATTTGAGGATCGTCGCGTCAGCCTTGTCGGCGACATAAATGGTCGGCGCCGCCTCCAAGCTGGAGCCGATATTCTTGGCGGCGCGCTCCAGTTCCAGCGCGCCGGTGACGACCCGGCGAAGCTCACGGACGCGTTTCCATTTCTCGATCAGCGCCGGATTGGCCCAACCGCGCGGAATTGCGAAGAAGGTTTCCAGATGGACGCTTTCGGCGGACGGGAATCGCGACAGCCAGGCTTCCTCCATGGTGAAGCACAGGATGGGCGCGAACCAGGTGACGACGCGGCGGAAGATCTCGTCCATCACGATCCGGACCGCACGACGGCGTGGCGCGCGTGCCGGGTCGCAATACAGTGCGTCCTTCCGGATATCGAAATAGAAAGCCGAAACATCGTTGGTGAGGAAATTGAACAGGGTCGCGGTGACACGGTTGAAATCGAAACCGGCATAGTCGTCACGGATCTGGGTGTCGATTTCCGCCAGCCTGGCCAGCATGAAGCGTTCCAGCTCCGGCATCTGCTCGATGCCGATGCGTTCCTTCTCGTCAAACCCGGCGAGATTCGCGAGCAGGAAGCGGATGGTGTTGCGCAAGCGGCGATAGGCTTCGACATTGGCCTTGAGGATGTCCTGGCCGATGCGCAGATCCTCGGTGAAATCGGAGGACGCGGCCCAGAGCCGCAGAATCTCCGCGCCGTTCTTTTCCGCGATCACTTGCGGCGCCAGCGTGTTGCCCAGCGACTTGGACATTTTGCGGCCCTGATCGTCGAGCACAAAGCCGTGGGTCAGGACGCCCTTGTAGGGCGCGCGCCCGCGCGTGCCGACCGATTCCAGCAGCGAAGACTGGAACCAGCCGCGATGCTGGTCCGAGCCTTCGAGATACAGATCGGCCTGATCTTTCTTCGGCCAATGCGGATCGATGGGATTTTCCACCGTGAAGACATGGGTCGAACCGGAATCGAACCAGACGTCGAGAATATCCTTCACTTGCTCATAGTCGTTCGCATCGCGCCCCTCGCCCAGGAAGCGTCCGGGACTAGAGGTGAACCAGGCATCGGCGCCTTCCGCGATGAAGGCCTCCTCGATGCGGGCGAAAACGGCAGGATCGTTCAGCACCTGTCCGGTTTTCTTTTCGACGAAGATCGCCAGGGGCACGCCCCAGGCGCGCTGGCGCGACAGCACCCAATCGGGACGGCTTTCGACCATGGAGCCGATACGGTTCTGGCCGCGCGGCGGATACCATTTGGTTTCGGCGATGGCTTTCATCGCCAGTTCGCGCAAACTCTTGCCGTTCAAAAACGGCTTGTCGATGCTGACGAACCATTGCGGGGTGGCGCGGAAGATCACAGGCGCCTTGGAGCGCCAGCTGTGCGGATAGGAATGGCGCAGATTGCCCTTGGCGAGAAGCTTGCCCTTCTCGATCAGCGCTTTGATCACCGCGCCGTTGGCATCGCCGTCCTTGCCTTCGGGGGTGAGAATCCGCTTGCCCGCGAAATACGGCACTTTGGGTCCATAAGAACCGTCCGGCTCGATTAGGCTGAAGGCATCGGGATTTTGCGCCGCATAGCCCGGGAAGGTCGAGGTGATCAGTTCGAAATCGTCCTCGCCATGCCCCGGCGCGGTGTGCACGAAGCCGGTGCCGGCTTCGGCGGTGACATGCGCGCCCGCCAGCAGCGGGACTTCGAAATCATACCCCAGGCTGCGGAACGGATGGGCGCAGACCGTGGCCGCAAGCTCGCCCTGCTCCACCGTGCGCACACGCGAAAGCATCATCTTCGCCTGCTTGGCGACTTCCTCGGCCAGGAGATCGGCCAGGAGAATCTGCTCGCCCGCCCGCGCCAGCGAGCCGTCCGCCGCGTCGGCGATCTGATAAAGGCCGTAGGAAATCTCCGGCGAGAAAGCGATGGCGCGGTTGCCGGGAATGGTCCAGGGCGTGGTAGTCCAGATCACCACAAAGCCGCCTTCCAGCTCGCCTTTGACAATCGGGAATTTCACATAGATCTGCGGCGAGGATTTCTCGTGATACTCGACCTCGGCGTCGGCCAGCGCGGTCTTTTCCACCGGTGACCACATCACCGGGCGAAAACCGCGATAGAGAAGCCCGTTCTCCACGAACTTCATTGCTTCGCGCGCGATTACGGCCTCGGCGCGGAAATTCATGGTGGTGTAGGGGCGCTCGAAATCGCCGATCTGGCCCAGGCGCTTGATCTGCTCGCGCTGCACGTTCAGCCAGTGGCTGGCGAAGACGCGGCAATCGCGACGCAGTTGGTCGGTCGGCACCTCGTCCTTCGATTTGCCTTCCGCCCGGTACTGCTCTTCCACCTTCCACTCGATGGGCAGGCCGTGGCAGTCCCAGCCGGGAACATAGGGCGCGTCCTTGCCCAGCATGCCCTGGCTGCGCACCACGAAATCCTTGAGGATGTGGTTCAGGCCGGTGCCGGAATGGATGTCGCCATTGGCGTAGATCGGTCCATCATGCAGCACGAAAAGCGGCCTGCCACGGGCGCGGTCGCGCATCTTCCCGTAAAGGTCGATCTCGGCCCAACGCTGGAGCCATTTGGGCTCAGCCTCCGGCAGCCCGGCCTTCATGGGAAAGTCGGTCGCGGGGAGAAACAGGCTGGCGCGATAGTCCTGCGCCGGGGCCTCGGTTTTGGGCGGATTGGACATGATCCGGCGCTTCTAACAGTGCGGCGGAAAGCCGTCCAGCGCGGGCGCGGCCGGGGTCTCGGCCAGGATTTTCCGGGCCATGGCGGCATCCGCGCCGATCTGGGCGATCAGGGCGTCGAGGCTGGCGAATTTCGCTTCGGGCCGGATATAGGCGATCAGCTCCACTGACAAATGCTTGCCGTAAAGATCGCCATCGAAATCGAACAGATGCGCCTCCATCAGCGGGACTTCGATGCGATACATGGGCCGGATGCCGAAATTGGCGACCCCGTCATGGCGGCCGACCGGCTTTTCATTCTCCAGGATGGTGACCCGCACCGCGTAGACGCCGAAGGCCGGGGCCAGACAATGGCCCAGATGCATATTGGCGGTGGGAAAGCCCATCTCGCGGCCCCGCGCATCGCCATGCTCGACCCGTGCTTCCACCGCCCACCAGCGTCCCAGAAGCTGCGCCGCCTCCCGGGGCCTCGCCGCCTGCAGGCTGGCACGGATGCGGGTGGAGGAAATTTTCTCCGCGCCGGCATTGCTGCCTTCCTTTGCGGCGGTCACCATGTCGAAGCCGGTGACCGAGAAGCCTTCCATCTCGCCCATATAGCGCAAGGTGGTGAGATTGCCGCCGCGGCCTTGGCCGAACTCGAAATCCGGACCGACCACCACCCCGGAAAGCCCCAGCCCCTGGACCAGCACGTCGCCCACAAAATCCGCCGCGCTGCGTTTGGCCATGGTCTCGTCGAAGGTCAACGCGAACATCGCATCGACCCCAAGCTCGGCCAGAAGGCGCGCCTTGGTGCGTAGCGGCGTGAGCCGGATGGAATCGGGCCGCGGGTGGAAGAATTCCGCCGGATGCGGTTCGAAAGCGAGCACCGCCAGGGCGCTCTTGCGCGCCTCCGCCTCGGCGCGCGCTTGCGCAATCAACGCCTGATGCCCGCGATGGACGCCATCGAAATTTCCGATGGCCACGACGGCGCCTTGATAGATCGCCGGCACATCCTCGAAATGGCGGAAGATGCGCATGCTTCAGCTTTTGGGACGCTTCGGGGCCATCACAAAGGCCTCGCCCGTCACCACGACCGTATCGCCCACCGAACAGATGCAATCCAGCACCACCCGGCGGCGCTCGCCGATCTCCCGAACCGTGCAGGTCGTCGCCACCGTATCGCCGATCCGTACCGGGGCCTTGAATTCGAATTTGGCGGAAACGAAGATCGTGCCTTCGCCCGGCAACTGCATGCCGATCACCGCCGAGATGAAGCCGATCGAGAGCACGCCATGGGCGACCCGGCCGCGAAACAGCGTGCCGCGGGCATATTCCTCGTCGAAATGGATGGGATTGTGATCGCCGGTGGCGTCCCCGAACATCTGCAGATCCCGTTCGCTGACGGTTTTCTCCATGGTGGCAGACTGACCGATCTGCAGATCCTCGTAATAGACGCTTACCATTTGAGTGCTCGCATTGCCGCCTTGGCGCCGACATTGGCGGCTTCGAACATCTCGGCGAGATGTTGGGCGGTATAGGGTTCGATTTCTTCGCCGTGCAGACCATCGGCGATAAAGAGCGCATCCAGGCCCGCGGCTTGCGCGCCCTTCAGATCGGTCACCAGGGCATCGCCGATCGCCAGCGCCTTGCGCGGGCTGCCGGCGGCCTTAAGAGCCGCCTCATAGACGGCCGGATAAGGCTTGCCGAAATACGTCACAGGCCCGCCGATCTTTTCATATTCCTGGGCGAGCGCACCGGCACACCAGCAAAGCTGGCTGCCGCGATAGACCTTCAAATCCGGGTTGGCGCACAACATGGTCAGGTTCTTCGCCCGCATCGCCGCCAGTATATCGGAATAATCGTCCGGCGTTTCCGTCAGGTCGTCCACCAGTCCGACGCAAAGTGCCACATCGGCATCGCCGATCCCGGTCCTTCGGATATCGAGCCCTTCCAGCAGTCCGGTGTCCTGTTCGGGGCCGATATAATAAAGTGCCGGGGCGCCTCGTCCCGTTCGCGCCGCAAGTTCGCCGCGCGCGGCTCCGCCCGAGGTTACGATGGCGTCATAGCAATCCGTCGCCACGCCGATGCGGCGAAATTGGTCTTCCACCGAC
The DNA here is from genome assembly GCA_964461855.1 of uncultured Rhizobium sp. GTDB lineage: Bacteria > Pseudomonadota > Alphaproteobacteria > Micropepsales > Micropepsaceae > Rhizomicrobium. Next base: position 30,745 of record CAYWWT010000004.1, read on the forward strand.
CCGGGCGGACGGGGCGCATTTGACAGGAGAATCACCGGGCCATGCGCGCGGCGGAAATGCCGGAGCGCTTCCGCGGCTTCCGGAAAGGGCGCATGCCCGTTATGCACCACGCCCCAGATATCGCAGATCAGGGCGTCATGGTCGCGCGCGATTTCGGAAAGGCCGTCGATCAGGCGGGGCGGGAGCATCGGCCCCGGATCGCATGGCGGGCGAAAACCGTCAACTGGCCCGCTTCAGCTGGACGATGGAGGCCGCATCGGCCTGGGTCCGCGCGGGGTCTTCGCGCACGGCACGCGGTTCCCCGAACAGGAAGCCCTGCGCATAGTCGACGGCATATTCCAGAAGCTGGACCACCGTCTTTTCGTCCTCGACGCGCTCCACGATCAGGTTGAGCCCATGGCGGGACAGAAGCTTCTTGAAATCCTCTGCCGCCACCGCGGCGCCGGCGCCATTCATGCCGTTGGTCAACATGTCAGCGCGCACCTTCAGATGCCGGAATCCCATCGATTTCAGGCGCACGAAATCCAGCGCCAGCGTTTCGACATGGTCCATGGACAGCGCAAAGCCCAGCCCGGCAAGACGGGAAAGATTCTCCGCGCCTGCGGGGCCGGCTTCCAGGACCGCGTCTTGGGCAAACTCGAAAACGATCTGCCCGGCCAGATCCCGGTTTGCGTACATATAATCGAGAAATTGCGGGAAGAATTCCACGTCCGTCAATGTATCGCCCGAGATGTTGCAGAATATGGCAATGTCCTTGCTCTTCTGCGTCAGGCGCCGAACGATCTGCACGCAACGGAAAAGCAGCAGATTGTCGACAACGCTCATCAGGCCCGCGGGTGCAGCAACCTTGATATATTGGGCCGGCATGATCACCGAACCGTCTTCAGCCCGCAGTCGTGACAGCGCCTCATAGAAGCGCAGCTTGCGTTGCGGCAGGCTGACGATGGGCTGCAGATAAAGGTCGACCCGGTTTTCTTCCAGGCTGGCCCGGATGACTTCCAGCAATTCGCTTTCGCCCATGCGGGCAAGATACTGAGCAGCGCTGCCTTGGCGGCGGCCCGTCTGCATGGTCTGCACCGGCACGATTTCATCCTGCGCGGCGCGGGCGCTTTTGGAAACCCGGCTGGCGAATTCGCGCATCAGGCCTTCCAGCATCTTGAGTTCAGAAACGATCTTCTTGCCTTGTGCGTCGGAGCGGGCTTCCAGCTGCTGGGTGAGATCGTCCATCCGAAGACGCGTGTCGGCGAGCGCTCCTTCGAACTCCAGCGTCATCTGGCGGAGTGTTGCGATCTCGCGCGCATTGGCGCGCTTGTCGCGGCGGCGTGCGATGAAAGCCGTCACTTGTTGCGTGAAGAGGAAAGCCAGCGCGCCCGCAAGGATGCCGATCGGCCAGCCGGAAAACAGCGCCATGGCCGCGCCCAAGGCGGCGCAGAGAAAGAAGCAGGTCAGCGTGATGAGGAACCGGGTCATGGCCCACTCCGAACGGAATACGCCATGGAGTCTGCCGCCGGACCGTTTCCAATCTGTTAACCGATATTTCTCCGGCTTGCCGCGAACGCGATTGTTATCAAAAGGTTAAAAACAAGCCCCGGCATTGCTGCCGGGGCTTTTCATTCTCATCGACCTGTTGCTGCTAGCGATTGGAGCGGTCGCCCCTGTCGCCTCGCCCGCCGGAGTCGCGGCGTCCGCCGCTCCGGTTGCCGAAATTGCGGCCACCATTGTCGCTCCGGTTTTCAAACCGCCGATTGTTGTCGGATCGATTGCCATCGGACCGGTTTCCGAAAGCGTTGCCGATCCCGCGCATAGTTTCCGCCGGCGCGGCCTGCGGAGACACGGTTTCACGGCGCTCGCGGAATTGATTTCCAGACGACCGGTTGTTGTCGAACTGGCGATCGTCGCGACGATTGTTGAACTGCCGATTATCAGGCCGCCGATCGTCAAAACGACGATTATCGAATTGACGATTATCGCGGCGGTTGTCGAACCGGCGATTGTCGAAGCTGCGATTGTTATCCCAGCGTCCACGGAAGCCATTATTGCGATAGAAATTCTGTCCGAGTGCCGGACCATAGCGGCCTTCACGGTACCAACTCGGCCGTGCTCCGCGCCATTGGTCGTAGCGCCAGCCGCCACGGAGCCAATATTGCCGCTGTCCATTCCAGTCGCGGTAATAGACCGGCCCGTTGAACCAGGTATCGCCGTAATAGACCGATCCGTAATAGACCGGCATGTCCCAGTAATCATCGGGGCAGCCATAGGCGTCGCAATAGCCGCCGCTGTCATAGGAAAAGCCAATACCGCCGTCCGGCGCGCCATAGCCATAGTCGGTGCCATAACCGTTGCCGTAATAGCCATCGCCGTAATAGCCATAGCCCTGGGCGCTCGCACAGCCCGACATGGCCGTGGCGCCGCCGAACACAAGCAATGCCGTCAAAACCGCCTTCCACGACATTTTCATCATCTACTCCACCATTGGCGCAGGATCGCGCTTTATACGGATGCTGATCTTCGCCGGTTGAACGCAGTCTGAACCGATCTGGGCGGGATTGTGTCCGGCAAACAAAAACGGCCCCGGGCGACCGGGGCCGTCTTCGCTACATTTGAGGTGCTTAGCGGTGATGGCCGCCATGCCAACCACCATGACCGCCGTGCCAGCCGCCATGGCCGCCGCGCCAACCGCCGCCGCCGCCGAAGCCAAATACGATGCTGGGACCACCGTAGTAGCCGCCATAATAGGGCCGTGCATAACGCGGCGCGTAATAGCCGCAGCGATAGGGATCGTACCAGCGGCTGTAGGGGTTGCAGGAATAGCTGGGACCATAATAACCCGGCCCATAGCCATAGCCGCCGCCGATGCCCACAACAACCCGCGCCTCTGCCGGCGCCGACAGCGCGGTGGCGGCACCTGCCAGCATCACCGCGCCCAGAGCAACCTTCGCGAATTTCTTCATCTCGAGTCTCCTTACGCAAGATCTGGCGCGATCCTGATCGCGCGCGGCTGAACCGCAAATGAACAACGATTTCAGGTTCAGTGCGTTTGCGCGCTTTTCGAAAAAACCTCCAAATCGCCACATTTACTCTTCCCCCATCTGTGCGGCACGCGGGCAAGCCCGCTACCGCACATCTTTCCCCCGCCAGCGGCTTTGCCGCGCGGGGGAAGAAAGCCGGGGGATGACGCACGAGCCCGACCTGTTTCACGAATGCTTGCCTTGACCTTCTCCGGGGGGCCTCCTAAATACCCGGCAGTGTTCTGGCACTCTCGCTTCGGGAGTGCTGCCACGGCAAAAGTTCGTATTTGAATCCAACATCTTAGGAGAGGCACGCATGAAGTTCCGTCCCCTTGGCGACCGCGTGGTCGTCCGCCGCGTCAAAGAAGACACCAAGACCGCCGGCGGCATCATCATCCCCGAGACCGCTCAGGAAAAGC
>CAYWWT010000005.1:0-32060 GCA_964461855.1 uncultured Rhizobium sp.
GTGACGGGCGGGTGCGGGAACGCGTCGGAGCCGAGATAGGATTCCTTTTCCGCATAACCCACCGCCATCGGCGCGCCTTTGCGCGCACCGATCAGAAGGCCTTCATGATCCGTGAAGATCATGGCGATGGAATAGGCGCCGGTCAGCCGCGCCACGGCGGCCTTGGCGGCGTCATCGGGCGTCATGCCCTTGTCGAGATTGTCGGTGATCAGATGGGCCGCGACTTCGCTGTCGGTCTGGGATTCGAATTTGTGGCCGCGCCCGATCAGCTCTTCTCGCAGCTCGCGGAAATTCTCGATGATACCGTTATGGACGATGGCGACGCGGGCGCTGGCATGGGGGTGGGCGTTGGATTCGGTTGGCGCGCCATGGGTGGCCCAGCGGGTATGACCGATGCCGGTGCGGCCGCTGAGCGGGGTCTCGCGCAACACCGCTTCCAGCTTCGATAATTTTCCGGGCGAACGGCGGCGTTCGATATGGCCGCCCACCAGGGTGGCGATACCCGCTGAATCATAGCCGCGATATTCCAGCCGCTTCAGGGCTTCCAGAATGACGGGCGCGGCTTCACCGGTGCCCGCAATGCCGACAATGCCGCACATCAGGATTTCTCTTTCTTCTTCCAGTCCCGGAAGGCTTTCGCCCAACCGGGTTTTTCCACTTGCTGGCCGCGCGCCACCGCCATGGCGTCGGCTTCCACATCTTTCGTAATGACCGAGCCCGCGGCCGTGATCGCGCCCGCGCCCACTTTCACCGGCGCCACCAGCGACGTATCGGAGCCGATAAAGGCGCCCGCGCCAATCTCGGTTTTGTATTTGCCGAAGCCATCATAATTGCAGGTGATCACGCCGGCGCCGATATTGGCGCCTGCGCCGACATGGGCGTCGCCCAGATAGGTCAGATGATTGGCCTTGGCGCCCGCGTCGATGACCGCGTTCTTGATCTCCACGAAATTGCCGATATGGGCGCCTTCGCCGATCACCGCGCCCGGACGCAGGCGCGCGAACGGCCCGATGACGGCGTTCGACGCAACATCGGCGCCTTCGATGTGACTGTGCGCCCGGATCTGCGCACCGGAGGCTATCTTCACTTTGGGGCCGAAAACCACGAAAGGCTCGATGGCGACATCGGCTTCCAGCACCGTGTCGTGGCAGAGATAGACCGTTTCCGGCGCGATCATGCCCACGCCCGCGGCCAGCGCACGGCCACGCAGCCGGTTCTGCATGCGGCGCTCGGCTTCCGCCAATTCGGCGCGGCTGTTGACGCCCAAGGCATCGTCTTCGGCCACCGTGGCCACGGCGCAGACCGCGCCATCGCGCGCCGCCAATGCCGGCACGTCGGTGAGATAGAATTCGCCCTGTGCATTCTTGTTGTCGAGCTTGGCCACCCAATCGAAAAATTTCCTGGCATCCGCCGCCAGCACCCCGGCGTTGCACAGATCGGTCTTGCGTTCGGCTTCGTTCGCATCCTTGAACTCGACGATGCGGTCCAAGGTGCCGTCCGGTTTCAGGATCACGCGGCCATAGGCGCCCGGATCGGCGGCGCGGAAGGCGACAATTGCCAGCCCCTGCCCTCGCGCCTGAAACGAAGCCTCGAAAGTGGAGGCCGTCATCAGCGGCATGTCGCCATAGGCGATCATCAGCTCGCCGTCGAAATCCTTCAGCGCCTCGCCCGCCGCCGCCGCGGCATGGCCGGTGCCGAGCTGCTTGTCCTGGACCGCGGTCTGGCAGCCCTGGGCGGCCGCATAGGCGCGCACATCCTCGGCGCCCGGGGCAGTCACCACAACGATGCGCGACACGCCCGCTGCCTTCAGCCCGGCGATGACATGGCCCAGCATGGGAAGGCCCGCGACCTGGTGCAGGACCTTGGCCGTCCGGGACTTCATGCGCGTGCCGGCGCCCGCAGCGAGGATGATGGCGGCCCTATTCATCGCGGGCGCCTTTCATATTTCTTGTCGCATTTTTCCGACCCAAACCGTCTTCAGATGGCGGAAGCGCCTCCTCCGGAAAAATGCTCCGGGGCCCAGCGGCGAGGATGATGGCGGCTCTGGTCATGATTTCCGGTAAGTCCCGGCCCGAAAAAGAGGAAGTGACGTTTTACGACACTATATTGCCCGGAATTTACACCTTATTACTGGCCTCATGACCCCCACCCTGATCTTCGACCTGGACGGCACCCTGGTGGATACCGCCCCGGACCTGCTGGAAGCCGCCAACGCCGTCCTGACGGCCCGGGACAGGCCTCCCATCGATCCCATGGCCCTGCACCATATGATCGGGTTCGGCGCCCGTTCCCTGATCGCCCAGGCTTTCGCCCTCACCGGGGAGGAAGCCCGGGCCGAGGAAATGCCGGCCCTGGAGGCGATCTTCCTGGATCATTACCGCGTCCATCTGGCGGATTTCAGCCGCCCTTTTCCCGGGGTGACCGAAACCCTGGCCCGGCTGAAGGCAGAGGGCGTGCCCATGGCCGTTCTCACCAACAAGCCCCATGCCCTGGCCGCGCCGCTGCTGGAGCAATTGGACCTGGTCCGGTTCTTTTCCGTCATCTATGGCGCGGGCGTGCGCGATTACGTCAAGCCGGACCCGCGTATCTTCCACGATCTGGTCGACGAATTGTCCGGCGGCAAGGGCCATGGCGGACGCGGCGTGATGATCGGGGATTCCGTCACCGATCTTCAGACCGCGCGCGCCTCGAACGTGCCCTGTGTGCTGATGTCGTATGGCTATACGCCGGTGCCGGCCGCATCCCTGGGCGCCGATGCGGTATTGGATCACTTCCCACAGCTGCCGGAGGCAATCCTGCGGCTGCCGTTCTGACTGTTTTCCCGCTTTCGCACTGTCACAATCCTGTGTCGGGACTGGTTCATGCAGGCACAGCCGGACTATTCTGTCGGGCGACGGAGGACGATGCCATGGCCAAGAACAAAAAATGGAGCAAGGTGATCGCACGCATTCAGGCGCTGGAAGACGCGCTGGCCGGATTGCTCACCGCCAAGCCCCGCAAGAAGCGCAAAACGCCGAAAGCCAAAGCCACAAAACCCGTCAAGACGTCACGCGCCAGGCCCAAGCGCAGCAAGGCCGCGCCCAAGCCTGCCAAAGCCGCACAGCGCAAAGCCTCGCGGCCCGCCGCCAAAACCGCCAAGCGCGGGCGCAGGAAAACCGCGCGCGAAATCGTTGCAGAAAATTTGCCCATCGTGCCGGGCGTGCCGGTGGGATCACTGTAAGCGAACTCTACTTCTGGTTGTGTCAGCAATCGGCTGACGATTGCGGCGTTTGCGCTTACAGTGCCCGCGACTCGCGGGGCTGTTCATGATTCAAGTTGCGGAGCATGCCGGTTGGCAGCGCACCCTCTGGCAGTCGCTACTGACCGGCCTGGGCTTTTTCCTGCTCGGGTATGGCGGCATCCAGGCCACCGGTCATGGCCGCATGATCGCCCTGATCTGGCCGGCGACCGCTTTCGCCGTCTGCATGATCGCGCGCCTCTCACGCTCGCGCCGCCAGGACCTTGCGATGCTGGCGGCTATCTGTGTCGCGGAAGCCTGCATCAATCTCGCAATGTCGGCGCCGCCGATGGTGACCTTGGGCTTCGGCATCGTCAGCCTGCTGGAAGTGACCGGCGCGGTGGTTGCGGTCCGCCGGTTCGGCGCCGCCCGTTTCCGCGATCTCAAAGGCGGCCTGCGTTTTCTTGCCGCCGCCATTCTGGCGCCAGCGCTGATCGGAGCCGTGCTGGTTGCCGGCGTGATGATCGCGGTAGGAAATCCCGACTGGCTGGTGGACAGCCGCCATTGGTTCGCGGCCAATGTGCTCGGCCTCTGCGTCATACTGCCGATCGGGCTCGCGATATCCTGGCGCAAATTCGCCAAGCTGCGGCTTTCCGAACGCCGCACCGAAGCCGTTCTGGTCTTCACGGGCCTGACTCTGGTCAGCGTTTTCGCCATCCGCTGGCAGGGGCATCCCGTGCCCATAATCATCCTGCCATTCGCGCTGGCGGCAGCGGTACGGTTCCGGCTTCTGGGCGCGGGCCTCGCCATGGCACTGCTGCTGGCGATCATTCTGACATCGGACCTGGGCGCCGGCACGCCGGCCGAATATGTGGCCCGCATCGAACGGTTTCAGATGTTCCTGGCGGTCGTCAGCCTGATCAGCACCCGCACGGCGATGATGCTCAACGAGCGCGATGTGCATCTCGCCTTGATCGAAGGACGTCGGCGCAGCGCCCTGCGCGCTTCGCGCTTCAAGAGCCAGCTTCTGGCGCATGTCGGACAGGAAGCGCGCGGCCCGTTGTCGGCCATTATCGGCATTTCCAGCGTCCTGGAATCCGGCAAGCTGGCGCCCGAGCGCGCCCAGGAATTTGCGCATATCGTGGCGCATAATGGCGAGCTGCTGCAGCGTCTCTATGCCGACCTGCTCGACCTTGCCCGCGCCGATCCTGGGGCGTTGACCATCCAGTCCGAACGCGTGCCGGTGGCGCAGACGCTCAAATCCTGCATCGGCGCGATCCGGCTGGATGCCGCGTTGGGCGGAAAGTCCGTGCTGCTGGCGGAGATCGCCGACGATCTCAGCGTTCAGGCCGATCCGCGCCGCCTTGCGCAGATCATCAACAACCTGATCGCCAACGCCTACAAATATGGCGACAATGACTCGCCCATTCGCGTGCGCGCCTCGCGGCTGGGCGACGGCTTCGGGCGGATCGAGATCCTGAACACCGGGCCCGGCATTCCCTTGCGCGAGCGCGAGGCCCTGTTCCAGCCCCTAGGCCAGGATGCCGGCGGGCGAACCGTCCCGGGCGCGGGGCTGGGTCTTTCCATGGCCAAGGTGCTGGCCGAAAAACAGGGCGGCCGGATCGATTTCGAGAGCATCCCCGGCCGCCAGACCCGGTTCTGGATCGACCTTCCGCTGGCAGCCTAAGCGCTCTCCACGGCCGATCTTGACAGCCGCCGGGCCGCTCCTTAAGGCGGGGCTCCCCAAACGGGGGCGCGTAGCTCAGCGGGAGAGCACTCCCTTCACACGGGAGGGGTCACAGGTTCAATCCCTGTCGCGCCCACCATTCCAGGCCATCGCACAAGGAAGAACAGGACGGCTTGTGTAAGCCGCCCCGCTCCCGTTCCATTTCAGGCGCTTAGGCCGACAGGACCTTGTCGCAGGCGGCCATGAAGCCTTCCATTTCCTGCCGCGAGCCGATTGAGACACGCGATACGGTGGGCCAGATCGCCCAGCGACCGCCTGCGATGTCCACGCCTTGGGCCCGGAACGCTACCTGCATGTCTTTCGCGGTCTTGTCCTTCCAGTCCACCATCAGCATGTTGGCGTGGCTGGGGCCGATCAACTTCAGACCGCGTTTTTTCAGAAACGCTTCCGTCATACCGCGAACCTCGACCAATTCCTTGCGGCGCTGGTCGATCAGGTCGCGCGCGGCCAGGCTGGCGATGGCGCAGGCCGCGGCAGGCACCGGAATCTGATACGACATCTGGCCGCCATCATGGGCGCGGAGTTTGTTGATCAGGTCGGGCCGTCCCATCGCGAAGCCCATGCGCATGCCCGCCATGCCGAATACTTTGGAGAAGGTGCGCATGATGAGCACCTCCTTGCCCGCCTTCACCAGATGAGTGGCAGTGTTGTTCGGATAGTCCGGCGTCCAATGAATATAGGCCTCGTCCACCACCACGATGGCGCCTTGCGGCTTGTTCGCCACCAGCCATTCGATGTCGGCCATCGGCGTCATGGTGCCGGTGGGATTGTTGGGCGAGCAGACATAATAGATGCCCGCATTCGGATTGGCGGCCAGCATCGCCTTGACGTCATGGCGGTAATCTTCGGTCAGCGGTACGCCCTTGATCGGCGCGCCGAGGAATTTGGCCGCGGTGACCGCCGTTTCGTAAGACGGATCGGCCGTCACCAGACCCTTTTGCGGTGAACAGAACACCAACACCGAACGGGCTAGCGCTTCATTCGAGCCCGGCCAGGTCGAGATATGATCTTCCGGCACGCCTTCCATGCCCGCGATGGTCTGCACCAGCCGGTCGTGAATATTCTCCGGCGTATAGCGATTGCATTGAGACAGTATGTCGGTGGTGGCCTTGATGCCCGGCGCCATCGGGCCCGCCCAGCACTCATTCAGGCTGAGCCGGATGCGGCCCGGCGCGTCCGCCGCCCGTGCCAGTTCTGGGTTCAGGCCCAGTGCCGCCGCGCCGCCGCCCACCAGCATCGCCGCCCGCATCATCTGCCGGCGCGAATAGCCGCGGCTCAGCAGATCGTCCTTCCCCGCTTCGGAAATCTTCATTGTCACGCCCACGCTCCCTTGGTTGTTGCGCCACCATAACGGAAGCGGCGATGCCGCCAAGCCTCAAAAGCCCCATGGCGGAGCGGTGAATTTGCTGCTTTCCTGAGCCCATGAATGCACCCCGCGCCCGGCTGCTGTCGCGCCGTCATTGCATGGCCCTGACCGCCGGGGCGGGTCTTGGGCTTGTGACCGGAGCCGCGCGCGCCGCCGATACCACAACGCCGTTCGAGCGCGACCGGCAATGGATCGATTCCGTCGCGCAATACGCGCCGGAGCGAGCGCGGCTTCTGAAATTGGTCGCGGACGGGCGAATGACCGGCCCGTTCCGGCCCGATTGGGCTTCGCTTCAAACACACAAAACACCCGCTTGGTACGCCGATGCGAAGTTCGGCATCTTCGTGCATTGGGGGCTCTATTCCATCCCCGCCTTCGGCAGTGAATGGTATTCGCGCAACATGTATATCCAGGGCAGCCCGGAATTCGTCCATCATGTCGCGACCTATGGCCCACAAGACCGGTTCGGGTACAAGGATTTCATTCCCCGCTTCAAGGCCGAGCAGTTCGATCCGGTTGCCTGGGCCACGCTCTTTCGCGAGGCCGGCGCGCGTTATGTCGTGCCCGTCGCCGAGCATCATGACGGCTTCTCGATGTACGACACGCATTTGTCCGACTACAGCACCGTCAAGATGGGACCGCGCCGCGACGTGCTGGGCGAGCTGAAGACGGCGATCAAGGCGCAAGGGCTACATTTCTGCCTGTCGTCGCACCGCGCCGAGCATGATTGGTTCTTCGATGGCGGCCGCACATTCCCGTCCGACGTTTCCGATCCCAAACACGCCGCACTGTACGGCCCGGCGCAGACGCGCATTCCCGGGCCCGACAGCGACGATCTGTTCGGCGATTACACCTATGTCTCGCAAGCCTGGCTGGACGATTGGCTGGCGCGCCAGGCCGAGCTGGTATCGCGCTACGATCCCGATCTTGTTTATTTCGACTGGTGGATCGGCCAGCCATCCTTCCGCAACACCCTGCCCTCGTTCCTGGCTTATTATTACAATCGCGCGGCGCGCGCGGGCACATCGGCCATCGTCAATTACAAGCTGGGCGAATTCGCCGAAGGCGCCGGCACGCTCGACATCGAACGCGGCCAGGCGCCGGGCATCCGCAAGGATGTCTGGCAGACCTGCACTTCGATCAGCGACAAGTCCTGGGGCTATGTCGAAAACGACACCTACAAGAGCGTCGCGCAGATCGTGCATCTGCTGGCCGATGTGGTGTCGAAGAACGGCAATCTGCTGCTCAATGTCGGTCCCCACGCCGATGGCCGCATTCCCGACGCCGCGCGCGATACCCTCCTGGCAGTCGGCGCCTGGCTCAAGACCAACGGCGAAGCCATTCACGGCACCCGGCCATGGACCCGCTTCGGCGAAGGCCCAACCGAGACCGCCAATGGCACCTTCGCGGAGAGCAAGGCCAAACCTTACACCGCGCGGGATTTCCGCTTCACCACCAAACCCGGCCGCATCTACGCCATTCAACTGGCGGCACCGGAAGGCGGCCGCGCCGTCATGACCGCCATCGGAACCGACATGGATATAAAGCGGGTCACCTTGCTCGGCGGCAACGCGCCGCTGCGCTTCGAACGGTCGGGCGAAGGCCTTGCCCTGTCCCTGCCCGCTTCGGTCCCGGATCAACCCGCCAGCGTCTATCGCATCGAGATTTGATGTCGGCAGGCATGCACGGCCTGCAAATCCGGGTCCCATCGATGGACGCTCGGCAGCGATGCGGCCTGACGGCATAGTGTGGGTTCATGTGGAGCGGCGGTATGGATCATCCTGTCCTGGCATTGTTCGGCATCCTGACGGCGTTGGCGCTGGGCGCCATCAGTCCCGGCCCGTCCTTCCTGTTCGTGATGCGGACATCGGTGGCCCTGTCGCGGCGGGACGGCCTTGCCGCCGCCGCCGGCATGGGGATCGGCGCCGCCTTCGTTTCGACTTTGGCTCTGGTGGGCGTGCGCGCGCTGATCGCGCAGGTCGGCTGGCTTTATATCGCCTTCAAACTGGTGGGCGGTGCCTATCTGGTTTTTCTGGCTTGGCGATTGTGGCGCGGTGCACCCTCAGCGCCGGCGGCGGTGCCGGAAAACGAGACGCCGCGACCTAGCCGCGGCGTGGCGCGAAGCTTTTTCCTGGCGCTTGCAACTCAGCTTTCCAATCCCAAGACCGTGGTGGTGATCGGCGGCATCTTCGCGGCGCTGCTGCCCGCCCATGTGCCGCTCTGGATGTATCTGGTCATTCCGCCAATCCATCTGGTGATCGAGACCAGCTGGTACAGCTTCGTCGCCATGACCCTGTCGTCATCGCGGCCGCGCGCGATCTATCTGCGCGCACGCGCCACGATAGACCGCGCGGCGGGTTGCCTGCTTGGCGTGTTGGGCCTGCGCCTCATCATCGAGACCGCAAGCGAAGCATAAGAAGCGCCTGGAACTCCTAACATCCTGATTTCAGGGAGAAAGTGCGGCAGGAACGATTTGATGCCCTGCGCCGTTCTTGTCAGGAACGGGTCAATGCATTTGTTGCCGCTTTTTGTCGAGATTGCGGCGCGAGGAGAGGTCCATGCGTGCTCTTTTGAAACCGTCGCTTCTGGCGCTTGGCACGGCGCTCTGCATCGCCGGCGCCCTGCCCGCCATGGCCGCAAGCCATCAGCTTGGCGCAGTCAATGTCTCGTCCGATCACTATACCTATGTCAGCTGGACGCATTTCGACGGCCCGGTGGAACGCCTGAGCTTCGTTCCGGACAATGACGCCATCGATTGCGACCATATCACCGTGAATTATCTGGACGGCACCTCGCATCAGGTTTTTTCGGGTTATCTGCTGAAAGGCCAGCGCGAGACCATCAGCTTCCCGGGCAGTGATGACAGCCGCCTGCACAGCGTAGACTTCGCCTGCAAGGCCCAGAGCTTCGACGGCGCCCGCATCTCGCTGTCCTCCGTGTCGGAGGGGCAGCGCAGTCCGTATCCGGACCGCGATGCCGATATCCCGATTGAACGACCTGCGCATTTGCGCACCTTTGAGAGCGCCGACGCCGCGCGGTGACCGGGCATCCTCATGAAAAGAAAAAGGCCCCGCCGAAGCGGGACCTTTTTTTAAACTATATCGCGGGCGATTCTCCGGCCGCTCGCTTTAACTCACGGCGTTCGTCGCTTTCGCAGGTCCACCGGACCTGCTCACGCCGCTTCGCCGTGCTGCGCCTCACCCATTATCCGGCAGTGTATAGGCGATATATTCGCCCGAGTAATTGCCGCCCGACACCGCCACGATGATGTACTGCTTGCCGTTGACCATATAGGTCATGGGCGAGCCCGACTGCGGCGCAGGCATCAGCACATTGCCCACTTCCTTGCCGGTTGCCTGATCGTAAGCGCGAAGCGGAGCACCGCGTGGATGATCCGGCGTGGTGGTCACCTGTCCGTCGCCGGCAATCACCAGGCTTTTCGTCACCAAGGTGCCGATATTGTAGGTGGTCTGGCCGGTCCGCGGGATGTTGAGGCCCTTCAACGCCGCACTGTTGCGGACATTGTTGGGGGTATCGCCATGGGCGACCTGCCAGACGATATCGCCCTTATCCAGGTTGATGGCACTGATGGTGGCGTAAGGCGGCTTGATCAGCGGCAGGCCCTGAATGGTCAAGCCGAAATCGTCGCCATCGTCGGCCGGCGGCGGAGCGGCAGCCGCGGGCTGAGGCTTGGGTGCCGGCGCTGCGTCGGCGCCTTGGCCGGCACCGGCAGCGTTGACCATCTCCACCTTTTGACCCGCCCGGCCTTCGACATAACGGATGTCGGAGAAGCCCGGCGGCGGCGGAACCAGGCCCATCGGCATCAAGCAGGAATTGCAGGCGAAGAGATAAGCGGTGTGGTTTTCCGGATTGAAGGAGCCGCCCGGCCAATTGGTGCCGCCATTCGCCGGACCCAGGCTGAGGGTGGCAAGCGGTCCCGGCTTCTGGCTGAGAACCGGCGGGGTGTAGATCGGCCCCATCTTGTAGTTCTTCACCGCTTCCAGCGCCTTCTGTTTCAGCTCCGGCGTGAAGTCGATCAGTTCTTTCTCCGTCACGCCTGTGCGCGCATAGGCGGCGGGTCTGGTCGGAATGGGCTGGGTCGGCGCATACCATTCTCCGGGCACGGTGCCTTTCTCGACCTTTCTCTCAACGATCGGCCACACCGGCTTGCCGGTGATGCGGTCGAAGACATAGAGGAAGCCCTGCTTGGACGGCAGCGCGGCCGCCTTGATCGGCTTGCCATTGACATTGATGTCCATCAGCAGCGGCGGCGACGACAGGTCATAGTCCCAGATTTCGTGATGGATGGTCTGGAAATGCCATTTCACCGCACCGGTCTTCAGGTCGACTGCCACCAGGCTGTTGCCATAAAGGCCGTTGCCGGGGCGATGGCCGCCATAGAAATCCGACGTCGGCTGTTCGACTGGCAGATAGGCGAGCCCGGCTTCCACGTCGGCCGTGATCTCGGTCCAGACGCCATTGTTGCCGTTGGTTTCGTTGGAGCCGTCCAGCCAGGTTTCCGCGCCGGGCTGGCCCTTTTGCGGAATGGTGATGAACTGCCAGAGCCGCTTGCCGGTGCGCGCGTCGAAGCCGCGCGCCGAGCCCTTGTTGTTCTTGAAGGTCGTGGGCGTGAAGCCTTCGCGGAACGCCGACCCCACCAGAACGACATCGCCCGCCACCGTCGGCGCCGACTGCCAGCCGATTTCACCCGTCGTCAGATCCGGCAAGATTTTCTGGCTGTCATCCGCCTTGAGGTCGATGGCGCCATGATCGCCGAAGCTCTGCACGCGCTGACCGGTCTTGGCGTCCAGCGCGACCAGGAAATAGCCCGGCGTGACATAGAAAATGCGCGCGTCCTTGCCATCGCTCCAATAGGCCGGGCCGCGGCCGGAAAGCTGGCGCGGGGCGGCAGCACCACGCGCGCCTTCCTTCTCGCCATGCACCCAGAGCAGTTCGCCTGTCACCGCATCCAGCGCGACCACCGCACGGCGCGAACCGGCGGTGGCATAGACCACCCCACCGACCTCGAGCGGCGTGCCTTCCAGCTTAAATTCCGGACGGTTGCCGATATTGTCGGTCTTGAAGCGCCACGCCACTTCCAGCTTGGAGAAGTTCGACGCGTTGATCTGGTCCAGCGGCTTGAACCGGCTGCCCGCCAGATCGCCCGTGTAGAGCGGCCAATCGACATTCTGGCCGGTCTGCGCCAGCGCCGGTCCCGCCAACAGCATCAGCGCGGCGCCGGCCAACAATTTCTTTTTCATAATCGCTCCCAATTATTATTGATTGCTATCGGCGACCCGCCCCCGGGCCACCGTCCTTCGATCAGCCCATTTCCTTAATCTGTGCCAGGCCCTTGCGGATCGCCGCCTTCTGCGCATCGGTGACGTCGACATTCGGCGGGCGCTGGTAGAATTGCGGGATTCCCATCTGTTGGCTGAGTGCGTATTTCATCGCGCCATAGGAATCGATATTGCCACCCAGCTTGCGCATCAGAGTTTGTTGCGCCTGGAATTTCATGAACGGGGTGTGGCTGTCCTTGCCGGCACGGAACGCCGCAAAGGTATCGGCGATCTGACGGCAGAAGAGATTGCCTTCCGCCAGGATCGCGCCCATGCCCTTGGACAGGGCGAATTCCAGCTTGGTGTCGGTGCCGGTGCGCATGTTCAGGTCCGGGAAATCCGCCACGAACTGCTTGTATTCGGGCATGTCCTCTTCGGAATCCTTGATCCCCGCCAGATTGGGATAATGCTTCAACGCCTTCAGCAATTCGTGCGAGATCGGCACCGCGCTGTTGGACGGGATATGATAGAGATTGACCGCCAGGCTCTGCGGCACCGCATCGAACAGCAGCGAATAATATTTCACCAGGCCGGCCAGTTCGGGCTTCTTGTAATAGAAAGGCGGGATGACCAAGAGGCCTTCGGCGCCATGGTCGGCAGCGTGCTTGGACAGCTCGATCGTCTCGGGAAAGTCGGACGTGCCCGAACTGCAGATGATGTTCATGCCGTTCTTGTTCTTGCCGGCGACTTCCATCACCGCCTTGCGTTCGGCGGTGCTGAAGGACGGATATTCGCCCGTGGTGCCCAACACGACGATGCCGTCGGCGCCCTGATGCTTGAACCAGGCCAGCACATCCTTGAAGGCGCCGGGATCGAATTTCAGATTCTTGTCGCAAGGGGTGCAGCTCGCCACCCAGAACAGGGTCTTGGTCTTGCTGCCGAGGTTGCGGGGCGCGCCTTGCGCCATGGCGGGGCCCCCAATTGCGGCGGCGGCAGCAGCCCCTCCAACCAAGCCAAGCGCATCCCTGCGTGTCGCGTCCATCATTCCCATCCCTGTGGTGATTTTGAGGGTATTTTAGCCCGAAAAAAGAAAGGGCGCCTCTCCTATTTTCAGGAGAGGCGCCAAGCTGATTACGGCAGGGGACAACCGAATCAGTACTTTAGACGGACGCCAATGCGGAAGCTGCGGCCGATTGCGTCATAAATGTCGTCGCGGATCGACTGGTCGTAGAAGTTGACCGAGTTTGTCGAGGCCGCCGGGATGGGCGGCGGGGTGTTGATGACGTTGTCGATCGCGCCATAGAGCTGGATATTGTCGTTCCACTTGTAGGACGCGCGCAGATCCAGATAGGCGACGGCCGGGATGGAATTGTCATCCACGTCCAGCGGACCCCAGGCATTGTTGAGCTTGGACGAGCCGATGATGCGGCTCTGAACCGTGCCCTGCCAGGGGCCTTCGACATAGGTTGCGGACAGGGTCGAGCGGAATTTCGGAATACCGCGCGGCGAAGAGTCCGAACCGACGGCGCCGGCATAATCGAGCGTGATGCCCGCCGCCGTCTGGGTCTGCTGGTCCATGTAATTGCCCACGGCATGCAGGTCGATGGCGCCGGACAGGAATTCGGTCCGGTAGTCGGCCTGGAAGTCGATGCCCGACACGCTTTGGGCATTGGCATTGATCGGCTGGGTCGCGACCTGCAAATAGGTCTGCCCATTCTGGGTCACGGTTGTGACCTGGTTGCAGAAGAGCTGCACGCCCTTGGCGCACTGGGCCGTGATCACGTCGGTCGAGATGGTGGCGATCGCCTTGCGCAGCTCGATGGAATACCAGTCCGCCGACAGGCTCAGGCCTTCGATCCAGTGCGGCGTGAGGACCACACCGCCCGAAATGGTGGTCGACTGCTCCGGCTTCAGCAAGGGATTGCCACCCTGCAGGGTGTAACCCTCGACGCTGCCGCCATTGTAGGGGTCGGTGAAGGTCGCCCGGACCGAAGAGCCGGTGGCAAACAGCTCCAGCAGGTTGGGGGCGCGAATGTCGAACGACCAGGTGCCGCGGAGGCGGACATCGTCATTGACCTGGCTGGTCAGGCCCAGCTTCCAGGTCTCGACCATGCCGGAGGTCGAATAGCTGGTGATGCGGCCGGCGCTGTTAAAGTCCAGCGACTGGACGATATTGTCCTTGAGGATCGGCACGGTGACTTCGCCGAAGCCTTCCGCCACGCTGTAATGGCCGGAGAAGGCGGAGAAGTTGGCGACGCTGTAGCCCACCGCGAGCGCGTTCGCATCTGCCGAGACGCGGGCGCCTTCCTGGCGGTATTCCGCGCCGAATGCCACCGCGAGCGGGCCTGCGCCCAGCGACCATTCTTCCGGCAAGGTGCCGCTCGCCGAGGCCGCGAAGACATCTTCGTTCAGCACCGACTGGGCCCAGTTGCCGCCGGAGCGGGCCCGGCTGTTGGTGTAGTTGATGGCCGCCTCGGAGGCATTGTTAATGCCGAACACGTTCAAGGGCTGGCAGCCATTGGTCGGGTTGGTCAGGGTCGAACGGCAGGCGATGGAGCCGATGGGAAGACCGGAGGCGCCGACATTGCTCGCATCCACCCGCACGGCATCCACGGCCCGGTCGTAATTGGCCTTCACCACATTGTTGGTGACGACGGTGCGCACCCGCGCCAGGCCGTGCTGGGCATAGGCGTTCCACGACCAATTGTCGCCGATCGATCCGTCCAGGCTGACGACGCCGCGGAACAATTGGCGGCGGTTGGTCGAGACCGGAATACCGAGCGAGCGGTTTTCGTTCTCCAGGCTGTTGTCGGTGAAATGGGCGCCGGTGGTGCCCATATTGTTCATGTTGTTGGTGCCGAGATACAGATATTGATATCCCGCCGCCTGCGCTGCCGTCCTGATCGAATCCGGCAGGAACGGATTGTCGGCCACATTGATCGGCAGGTTGCCAGCCCGGTTGTAGACATAGCTGTTGTTCTTGGAGAAGGACTTGCCGTAATTCAGCTCGATCGAGGCGCTGATATCGTTGGTCAAATTATAACGGGCGTGGCCGAACAGCGTTGTGGTGTGCAGCGGAATGGTAAGATGATCGAGATCCGATTGCGCGGTTTCTGCGCTGCCGCCGTTGGAGAAGGCACCCGAGACATTGCCGAAATTGAACGGCGTCGGCGTGGCGCCCTGGCCCACAAACTGCGTTCCGCGAAGATTACACGCGGTGGACGGGCCTGCCTTGGCGGCGCCGGACACCGGATCGATGACCGTGTTCGCGCAGCCCGTGACCAGGCCGCCCTGGGTCATCTGGGATTGGCCGACATTGTTGGCATGGATCAGGCGCGGCTGGCCGTTGGCGCCGCCATTATAGGCCGGATTGTTGACTAGGCGGGTGTTCTTGAACCAGGAGCGCTGGTTGATGAAGAACGTATCCGGGCTGGCGAGATAGGAGGCACTGACGATGACGTGGCCGCGGTTGCCGGCAAAGTCGGTGCCGTAAGAGACTTCACCCTTGTAGGAACGGTGATCGTCCTTCCAGCTATCGCCGCCTTCGACATTGGCGGCAAAGCCGGAGAAATTCTTGTTCAGGATCACATTGACCACGCCGGCCACCGCGTCCGAACCCCAGGCGGCAGACGCGCCGCCGGTCACCACATCGATGCGCTGGACCAGGCTGGACGGCATGGTGGAAAGATCGACGCCGCCGGCGACGCTGGAGGCAACCACGCGCTGGCCATCGAACAGCACCAGGGTACGCAGCACGCCCAACTGGCGAAGATTGACCACGTCGATACCCGGCGTGGAGGAGACGATATAGTTGGCCGAGCTGGAATTGTTGGGGCCCGAGGACGTGCCGAACGCCGGAAGCTGGCGGATGACATCGCCGATGCTGGTCTGGGCGTCGCGCGCCAATTGTTCGGTGCCGACCACGGTCACGGGCGTGGGCGCCTGATAGCCGGCGGCGTTAATGCGCGAGGCGCTGACGATCACCTGCTCGACGGTATTGGTGTCGGCGGCGGCGTCCTGCGCCCAGGCGGGCGCGGCGGCAACGATCGCCAGCATCGAAGAGGCGGCAAGAAGATAGGATTTACGCATAATCACTCCCCGTTAGGCCGCCTTCTTTGGGGCCTTCGGGAGAAAGACGATCCGCCGGAAAAAAACCTCAGGGCCGCGGAACGTTTTTGTTGCACAAAGCTGCGCGGCGATTGTGCATCGCACAGTTCGAAGGCAGCCCCCCAACCGAACAAAGAAAAACCCGCCCATCCCGTTTGGGATGGGCGGGCTGATCTGAACCTACAGACTTTAGAAATTGTAGGTGACGCGGCCGTAATAGTAGCCGCCATTGGGCGTGAACGCCGCGCCGGTCGGGGCGTGCAAGACGTTGCCGCCGTCGGCAGGGAAGCCTTCATTGCCGTCCAAGCGCGTCCAGGTCGGACCGGTGTCCTGGCGGATGCTGAAGATGTTGTTGCCGCCGATCGCCAGACCCAAGGCTTCGGTGACATTGTACCGCAGCTCCAGGTCGGTGAGGCCGACACCGGCCTGATTGTTCGGCACAAAATCCGCGAGGGTAACGCCACCGCCCGGGCTGCTAAGACCCTTCTGCGGACCGTAATAAGTTTCGCGGAAGGTCAGGCCCCAGGCATCCAGCGACCAGTTGGCGGTCAGACCGATCCTCTCCTGCGGTGCGCTATGCACGAAGTTGAAGAGGGTTCCCGGGTTGAAGAAGGTCGCGCCCGGATTGGAGGCAACCAAGACCGCCGGCGGCGGCGCCACGCGCGACAGAGCGGTGGTGTTGTAGTTGGCCGCCAAGGTCCAATCGATCAGGCCCATATCGCCGAAATCGGTCGGATAGTTGGCCGTCAGGTCGACACCCTGGGTCAGGGTGCTGAGACCATTCAGGAACGCCGAGACGCCATTCTGGGTCGCGGTCGGATCCAGGATGTTGCCGTGCGCGGCGATGGCGTCATTGACCAGCGGCGTGTTGATGGCGCCGCCCGCACTGTTGACGGTCGACGAACCCGTGATGCGGTCGCCCAGTGCGATGCTGTAGGCATCGATGGTGACGCTGAGATCCTGGAACGGATGGGCAACGATACCGACACTGTAGTTGGTCGAGATTTCCGGCTTCAGGTTCGGCAGGCCCAGAATTTTGGCCGATGCCGAGTTGGCCGGCAACTGCACGGTGGCGGACGTCGGCGAGACGTTGGTGGCCGAATAGAATTCCTCGCCCAAAGTCGGGGCGCGGAAGCCGGTCGAGAGCGTGCCGCGAACCGCGAACATCGGGCTGAAGTCGTAGCGGGCCGTGATCTTGCCGATCTGTGTATCGCCGAAGTCGGAATAATGTTCGGCGCGGCCGGCGACATCGATCTGCAATTCCTCGATCGGCGCCAGCGCGAAATCGACATAGACCGCATAATTCTTGCGGCTGTGCTTGCCCGCGTCGGTGGCCTGGAAGCCCGGGAAGGACTGCGCGCCTTCCTTGTAGCTCGATGCGGGGTCGCCCTGCGCGATGGCGTAATAGTCTTCGCGGGCTTCGACACCGATCGCCACGTTCAGAGGCGAGGCCATGCCGACATTGAAGCCATGGGTCGCATCGATCGTGCCGGTGAACTGCGACGCCGTGAAGGTGCCGTCATAGAAGTTCGTCGGCGAGGTGTGGGTGTCGATGAACAGCGAGCGGTTGCCGGAGTTCAAGGTGTAGATATTGTCGATGTCCTTGCCGTAACCGACATTGGCATCGAAATCCCAGTCGAGCAGGTTGAACTTCACGCCCAGATTATACTGGTAATCGTCTTCCTTGATCGCTTCCTGCGGCTGGAAGCCGAAGGGATACATGATCAGCTCACCGGGATCGGTGTAGTTGCCTTTGCTGCCCTGAGAAATAATGAGGCCCTGGCGGTTGAGGCCGGCGCCGGGCTGGCCCGGAGCCGGGGCAAGACCGCCCGGAACGGCGAGGCCGAAGGTGCCCGTGTTGCACGAAGGCGTCAGACCGTCGGACGTGGTGGAAGACGTCGCGTAACCGTTCGGGTTGGTCGCCGAGCAAGGCTGATTGGAGCCAGGGGCGGCAATGATCTGGTTCGGCATGCGGTTATTTTCATAAGCCTTGCCGTTGCGATGGGCCCAGGTGCCGAAGCCATAGATCTGGAAGGTATCGGAAACATCATAGCCGGCGTTGACGCTGGCCAAAATCAGATTGGACTGCGCGTCGCCGTTGATCGGGTTGATGAAGGGGTAGCCCTTCATCTGGCGAATGACCGAGTTCGGGACGCCGCCGATCGGACCGGTGAACAGCGCGTCATTGTTCAAGCCGTCGGCGATGCGCGCATCCAAGCCGCCAACCTGTGTGAAGCTGTGGAATTGCTTGTCGACGGTGACGTTGACGAAGCCCTTGTCGAACAGGGGCAGGCCCATATTGTAGGAAAGGTCGAACGTCTCGCCCTGGGTGTTGTAATTGCGGCCACCGGTCGCCGAGAGGGTGCCGCCCGACGACTTCTTCTTGAGGATGAAGTTCACCACGCCGGCGATGGCGTCGGTGCCGTACTGGGCGGCGGCGCCGTCCAGCAGCACTTCGACGTGATCGATCGCGGCTTGCGGGATCAGCGAAATGTCAGGCGATGCGCCACCACCGAAGGTGCCGCCGCTGAGGACGTGCAGGTTGCCGGTGTTGTGACGGCGCTTGCCGTTCACCATCACCAACGTGTCGTTGGGCGACAGGCCGCGCAAGGTCGCGGACAGGGTCAGGTTGGCGGTATCGCTACCGAAAGACTGTGCGGTGAAGGAGGGAACGGTCTGGCCCAGGGCCTGGCGCACGTCGGTCGAGCCGGTGTGGGTCAAGGCATCGCTGCCCAACACGGTGACGGGCGCGGCGCTGTCGGCGGCCGTCATGCCCTGCACGCGCGTGCCGGTCACGATCACGGTTTCATTTTCGGCGTTCTGCGCCATCGCGGGCGCGGCGGCCCACGTGAAGGCTGCAACCGAAGAACCGAGGAGCAACGCGTGTTTCAAGGTGAATTTCGACGATGTGAGCATGTAATCCCCTTTTATGTTTTTTGGATAAAGCGGCCCTAAGCGGCGCATCAGGTCAACGGCCGAGACCCTATCGCAGCCGTACCTGTCAAAAAAAGCGCATATTGGACTTTTGCAGCCGTATTGGCGCCCGGTGATGCGGCTGAGCCACACTGAGACTTTGTTGACGCCCCGGCAATATTTACAGTGACAACTCGTCACTCTGGCACAACATCGGCCCAGCCGAGCGTCAGGCGTTCTGCGCGCGCTTGTGCAATCGCGTGATCGCATCCAGAGCCGACAGGACCGCCCCTTCCTGCCAGG
The DNA here is from genome assembly GCA_964461855.1 of uncultured Rhizobium sp. GTDB lineage: Bacteria > Pseudomonadota > Alphaproteobacteria > Micropepsales > Micropepsaceae > Rhizomicrobium. The sequence goes on from CAYWWT010000005.1 coordinate 18,933, forward strand.
CCGGCAGCCGCGAGCAATGCTCGCCCGCCAACACCAACCGGTTATCGATCGCGCACATATTATTGTAGTGCGCGGCCCGGCCCGCTTCCGTCCAGCTTCCGGCGCAGCCCAAGGTGAAGGGCACGCGGTGCCATGCCACCGCCACGCCATCCAGGAATTCCTTTTTGTACTGCGGATGCAGCTTGGCGCCCTGCTCGACCGCGGCCTTCACCTGATCGGCGGGCGACAGGCTGGCGAACTGGAAATCGGTCAAGGAATTGCCATAGCCGTAACCGCCCAAAAGAACCGCCGGGCCGTTCTTGAAGAAGCCGGTCGAGGGATAGGAGATATTGGTTATGGGTTGGTCGGTATAGCTGATGCCGCCGTAAATGCCCTCGTCTTCTTCCCAGAAGCGCCTCTTGAATTGCAGGCCGACCTTGAAGGACGACTCATAAGAAAGCGAATTGATCGCGTTCTTCATCGCCGCGCCCACATTCATCGGGATCTGGCTGAGGATGGTCGCCGGAATCGTGCAGACGCACCAATCCGCTTTCGCGGTCTGCGGCGCGCCGCCTTTCTTCGCATCGATATAGGTCGCGGTGACGCCCTTGGCGTCCTGCTTGATGTCGATGACTTTGCAATTGTACTTGATCAGGCCGGTCAGCTGCTGGCCGAACGCTTTGCCGATCATGCCCATGCCGCCAACCGGCTCGAACAATTGGGTCTGGTAATCGTAGGAGCGCCCTTCCAGGAACATCCACATGTCGGAGGTGAAAAGCTGCTGCATCGGCAGCGGATCGGAATCCACCGGCACAGGCGCCAGCCCGCCGCCGGGATCGACCTTGTAGCCGCGCAGCTCGCTGGCGGCGGGGCCTTTGCGATATTCGTAATTCTTGTCCAGCGCGCCCCAGAATTTGAGGATCTGCAGCAGCCCGTCCTTCTCGTCCTTGCCGAGCGGCTTTTCGAGCTTGTCCTTGGTCGTGGCCTTGGCCAGCAGCTCGGCGACATAACCGCTGAAATCCATGTCGATTTCGCGCCGGCGGATCGGCTTGCCCCCGAACGCCTTGGTCGAATGGATCAAGGCGTTGTAGTTGGTCATGGTGAACGTCTCCAACGTCACGTTGAAGAGCTTGCAATAATAAAGAAGGGCACGGTGATGATGCGGCAGCCGCCATGGGCCGGGGTTGAAATAAAGACCGGGGCCGAATTTCACATTCTGGGTGACGCCGCCGATATCGGTGTAGCTGTCGCCGCCATACATCGACCAGTTCCGGCCGCCGGGCCGCGCATTATATTCCAACACCTGCACCTTGTAGCCGGCCTTGCGCAGTTCATACGCCGCGGTCATGCCCGCAAGCCCCGCACCCAGCACCAGCACCGTTGCGCCTTTGGGCGCATTGGACAGCTTGATCGGCCCGTTGAAGTCGGAGGCGCCGGTGTAGCCCATCGCCACCATCGTGTCGTACATCATGGCGCTGCCGCCGGTGGCGCCGATGAATTTCAGAAGCGAACGGCGGCTGACGGGCGGCTTGTCGTTTTTCGGCACGGATGAATTCCCCCTATGGCGCGGCATTGCTGCTGGCAACGCGACTCTCCTACAGCTTGCCGGGTTCGCCGAGAAGACCTAACGCCGCGGCGATCTCGCCCAGGATCGGCGCGACCGAGGCTAGAAGCAGCGCCGCCATCAGAAGATTAAAAACACGCAACGCAAATGGCGAGCGCAGCCAGCGGCCGATTGCGGCGCCGAACGCCGCCCAGGTCAGGCTCGAGGAAAAGCATACGAAAAGATTCATCGCGGCCAGGATCGCCACCTGCAGGTAAAGATGGGCGCCAATCCCCGCCGTATAGGCCGAGACCGCGCCCACCGCGATCAGCCATGCTTTGGGATTGACCCATTGGAACGCGGCGGCCTGAAAGAAAGTCAGCGGCCTGGCCCTGCCCGGTCCGCCGCCGACCGAGGAACTGCGCCCGATCTGGAATGCCAGCCACAAGAGATACAGGCAGCTGATGATTTTCATGCCCAGCTGCAATCCGGCGGATGCGAGAAGAACGCTCGCCAATCCCAGACCGATCAAGAGCAGCATTGCGGGAAAGCCCAGCGCCACGCCGATCAGGTGCGGCCAGGTCCGGCGGATGCCATGGGTGGCGCCCGATGACGCCAGCATCACATTGTTGGGGCCGGGCGTGAATCCCATCACGACGGAAAAGACCAGTGCAGCGATGAAGGTCTCGAACGGCATGCGCAAATGAGATACGCGGCGATCAACGCGCGCAATGGCTTCGGCCATGAGCGCGAAGCGTGGCAGGCCGGACCGGGAAGCGGGTGTCAGCCCAGGTGCCAGAATGGCCCGGTAAGTCCGTGGCGATGGAAAAGCGCCTGGGCTTCCTCGGGCGATCGCTTGCGCCAAGGCACGTCGAGATAGCTGCCATACCAATCGCGCGCGAAGCCCCAAAGCTGCGGCAGGGACAGCACCGCGCCCTTGGGCAAGGCGTGGCGGAGGCACCAGACATCCGCATCGCGCTCCGACCGGAAAGGCTGGAACGAAGCACAGGCCGAAATCACGTTGTCCCACCAATGCGCTGCGGGCGTCGAAAGGTGGAAGATATCGCCCGTGTCGGCCAATTCGCCCTGGACGACATGAAAGACGGCCGGCTCCGCCTCGCCGCCATAGCGGGTATGAATATGCGCGTCACAGCGCATCGCAGCGGCGATGCCGCAGGCGCAATACAGGCAATTGGCCCAATAGCCGCCGCGTTCCGTCTTCACCCAGCAGGACCCGGCCGAGAGCGCAAAGGGATGCACCACCCAGGGACGAAGAGTTCCCGGATGCAGCAGCAGCGCGTGTTCGTCGGCCAGCCGCTGCAGAGAGTGTTCGACGTCGGCGGTCGAACGCGAAAGCTCGGCCGCCAGTTCGTCCAGCCCCGGTGCATGGCCCAGCCGCGCAATTGCCCGGGTCAATGCGCCCCTTACTGCTTCATCCCGTTCGTTCAGCACCATCAGGCTTTCGGCAGAACCCGGAGCAGCTTCTCGATATCGCCCATGTCGTTATAAACCGACGGCGAAATGCGGATGCGATTGCTGCCCACGGTGATCTTGATGTTGGCGGCCTGCAAAAGCGGCTCGAGCCTCTTCGGCGCATCGCGATAAGCGAATGTGACGATCGGCCCTTGCGTTTCCGGCGGCGTCATCGGGGCATAGCCGCGCCTGGGCAATTCCTCGCGCAGCCGCGCGATCAAGGGTTTGCGATGCGCCGCAATCCGCGCCACGCTCAGCGCCCGGACATAGGCGATGGATTTTTCCAGCATCGCCAAAGTGCACCAGGACGGCGTTCCCACTTCGAACTTGCCGGCGGCATCGTTCTTGAGGCCGAAATCGGTGATCGCCGGTCCCGGCGGATCGAAGGGATAGACATGGCTCTTCTGGTTGACGGTCTGGCGCCAACCGATGGCGGTGCGCTTCAATTCCTTCAGCCGGTCGGGCCGCACATAGAGAAAGGCGGCGCCGAAATCGCCCATCAGCCATTTGTAGCCGCCGGAACAGCAGAAATCGACGCCGCTGTCTTTCACGTCGATGGGAATGGCGCCGGCCGATTGCACGATGTCGGCATAGACCAGCACGCCCTTGGCATGGGCCAGCGCACTCAAGGCCTTCAAATCATGCTGATAGCCGGTATCGCTTGCGACGTGCGAGATCGCGATCAACTTGGTGTGGGGCGTGATTGCCCGGTCGATGTCGCCAAGCGCGATGCGGTTGTTCTTCGGCGCGATGCAGGCGATGGGAATGCCTTCTTTCGCCAGTTCGCCATAAAGCGCCAGCGAACCGTCATAGTGATAGGCGTCGGTGATCACGCCCGCCTCGGGCCCAATGCCGAGCGCGGAAACGATGCGATTTTCGCCGTCGGTGGTGCTGGGCACCACCGCGATATCCTTGGGCTCGGCATTGATCAACCCGGCGAACTGCGCCACCGCGGCATTGCGGGGATTGTCACGGGGCCAGGCGCGCGTCACGTCGCGGTCGGCCCGCGAGAGCAGAAAATCGCTCCCCGCCTGGCGCACCGCCTTGCTGATCGGGTGCGTATAAGCCGCCGCCATATAGGTGCCATGAAATTCGAAGGAACCTTTATCGGGCAAGGACGGCAGCATGGACGGCACCGCCTTGGCCGACAGCGGCAAAGCGATAGAGGCTGCGCTGCCCAGAATGGCGCGGCGGGACAAGTCCATGGCGTGCTCCCTTACCAATCGATGGACACAACCTTACCAGATTCGGCGGCGCGGCTGAGGGCGGCATTGGCGACGGAGATATCCTGGGCGGTATGGCCCAGTGACTTGTAAATGGTGATCTGGTCGCGGTTCGCGCGTCCCGGCACCTTCCCCGCCAGAACTTCGCCGATCTCGCCCTTGAGATGATCTTCCTTCACTTTGCCCTGTGCGATGGCATGCAGAAACTCGCCTGCCTGGGACAGCGCGTGGGAACCGGAATCGGCGATGTAATAGCCCCGGGCCACCACTGCGTCATCGACCTCGCGCGCCGACTTCAGGCTGGCGCCGACCAGATTGAGATGCTGGCCGGGCTTCAGCCATTCGCCCTGCACCAGCGGCTCTTGCGATGCGGTCACCGTGCAGATGATGTCGCCCAAACCAACGGCCTGACGGATGTCGCTGGTGATGCCGATGCTTTGATTGAGGTATTTCGGCAATCCGCGCACGAACGCTTCGACTTTCCCCGGCTGGCGTCCCCACACCACCACTTGCTCGATGGGCCTGACCGCCGAGATCGCTTCGATATGCGGCGCCGCCAGATCGCCGCAGCCGATGATGGTGAGGATCTTGCTGTCGGGGCGCGAAAGCGCCCGGGTCGCCACCGCGCTCGCCGCCGCCGTGCGCAGGCGCGTGAGCGCATGGCACTCCACCGCGCACAGAGGCTGGCCCGTCTTGTCGTCGAACAGCAGCATCATGCCCTGATGGCTGGGCAGCCCATATTGCGGCGCGTCGCTGGACAGGCTGACGACTTTCAGCCCGAAGCGGCCAAGCCCGGGCATTGTGCCCGGCATCAGGCCCATGCGCGTGGCAGGGTTGACGTTCAGGACAGCGCGGTGCGGCGATCCCACCTGGCCGGCGGAAAATTCCTGCATCGCGGCATCCACGATGGTGATCGCATCCTGCAGGGACACGAGCTCGTCCAGCGCGGCCTTATTGATAAGAACTAGCTTGCGCTGTGCTGTTTCTGCCATCGGGTGTCCTTGAGCAATGCGCCGCTCCCAAAGCCTATTCCGGGCTTCACAGCAGGCGGCGGGTCTGTAATCTGTCCCACAGCGCTTCAAGCTTTCTAGCGCGAGACGACAGGGGGTGCCAATGCTTCGTAATGCCAACCGGATAATTGCCGCTGCGGCCAGCGCCGCCGCATTTTTCGTGCTCCCTGCGTCCGCCCAGAGCGCTGTCCCAAAATCGCCTGCCCCGCAGACGCCGCCTGCGTTGCAGCGGGTCTCGCCGGAGATGGACAAGATCTTCACCCAGTTCATGGCCGACAATCATGTGCCCGGCCTGGTCTATGGCGTGGTCGCGCACGGCAAGCTGGAATATGTGAAACCTATCGGGTTGCAGGATCTGGACGCCAAGCGCCCGGTGACGGCCGACAGCCTGTTCCGCATCGCTTCCATGACCAAGGCCTTCACGGCGCTGACGCTTCTGCATCTGCGCGATCAGGGCAAAGTCTCGCTGACGGCAAAGGCGGAAGACTATATCCCCGAGATGCGCGGCTGGACCTATCCCACCAAGGATTCGCCCCGTATCAAAGTCACCGACATTCTGGGCCACACCCCGGGCTTCGTCACCGACGATCCCTGGGGCGACCGCCAGACGCCAATCCCCGAATCCGAATTCACCGCCATGCTGAAAAAAGGCATCGCCTTCGATCACGCGCCCGCGACCGCGTTCGCCTATTCCAATCTCGGTTTCGCATTGGTGGGGCGCGTGATTCAGAATGTGGAGCGCCGGCCCTATAGCGCGGTGGCGGGTGATCTTATCTTGAAACCGCTGGGCATGGCGTCCAGCGGTTTCGATGTCAGCAAATCCGATGCGACACGCCGCGCCATCGGCTATCGCTGGGAGAATAATCGCTGGGCACGCGAGCCCGACCTGGGCGAAGGCGCCTTCACCTCCATCGGCGGCCTTCAGACCAGCGCGAACGATTATGCCAAATGGGTCGCCTATCTTCTCTCCGCCTGGCCGCCGCGCGACGATGCCGATACCGGCCCGGTCCCGCGCGCCACCATCCGCGAGCTGGCCAAGGGTTCGGACTTTCCGCTGGGTGTGACGCGGCCCGGCGACAAGCGCCCCAATCCCTGCCGCCAGGCGGAAGTCTATGGCATGGCGCTTTATGTCGTGAACGATTGCGATCTGCCCTGGGCGATCACGCACAATGGCGGCTATCCCGGCTATGGCTCGTCGATGCTGCTGTTCCCGGAAACCGGTGTCGGGCTTTTCGTCTTCACCAACCGCACCTATTCCAGCCCCAGCCCGACCTTGTGGGCGGCGGCGCTGCAATTGAAGGCGGCGGGCCTGTTGAACAAGCGGCCGGTTCCGGTCAGCGCGCCCCTGGCGAAAGCCTATGCCGCCGCGGTTCAGTCCTGGCAGGGTGGCGTGATCGCGCCGGTCGCGCCCATGGCGGCAGTGAATTTCTTCATGGACCGCACGGCGGAGAATTGGAAACTCGAATTGGCGCGGCTGAAGAAGCAGGTGGGTGATTGCGATACGGCAAGCCCCATCATCGCGGCGGGGACGGAGACCGGCACTTTTGAATGGTCTTGCAGGACGGGAAAGATAAAGGGCCGCCTGCTCCTGGCGCCGCCCAACGACTATAAAGTCCAGAGCCTGATCTACGACGCCGGCAAATCCTGATCAGGGCGAAGGTTCGGCCGCCACCGGTGGCACGGACCCGGAAGACGCAACCGGCTCGATAGGCGCGGCGTTCCGCGAAACCGGGGCTGGAACATTCGTTTTGGCGGCCGCAGGCGCAGCGGCCGGCGTGGCGCTGCCCGGATCACTGACGGTCAGATACGTCTTGAAGACCCATCCCTGTTGCCCGCCAGACAATTGCACAAGGGACCAATTGTCTTTCGTTTCCAGCACCGCAACCGGGGTGCTGCGCTTCAGGCTTGCGACCACAGCGGCGCCGGTCGAAGGCGCGCCGCGGACATTGAGGGCGCGCGTGGCATACAGACGTGGCGGCTCTGCCCGCGTCTGAGTGGCGGCCGCGACGGGCGGCGGCTCGGCGGGCGCGGTCGTTTCCGGCAGATAGAAGCCGCCCAGGGTTTCGATCTGCCAGCGGACCGAATTGGGCAGCGATGCTTCCAATTTCGGCAACAGCAGCACCGCGGCGGCCGCGAAGGCTCCGACCACGCCGATATCGCGCAACAGCTTGAGACTGGCGGGAGAGATTTTCGGACGCTGTTCCACCTCCGCCGGACGATTGGACAAAGGCTGCCAGCGCGCGCCCGGCCCCTCGCGGACCGTGCCCAGACGCTGATGCTCCTGCATCGCCTGCGCATTGACGATGGCGGCTTCGCGGTCGACCAGGGTTGCGCGCAAGGTCTTGATCTCGCGCTCCAGCGAATGGACATATTCGTCGTCGCGGACGCGCTCGGCGGACGCGCGCTGTTCCACCGCCAATGCGGCTTCCGCTTTTTCCGTACGGGCGCTGGCGCCGGCAATTGCGTTCGCGGTTTCGCGCTCCCAGGTCGCCTGTGCCGCTTTCAGCTTTTCACCGGCGGCCGTTTCTGCCGCTGCCTTCGCTGCCGCCATATCCGCCTCCGCCGCCTTTGCCTGGTGCTCGATCTGGGCCCGCAATTGCTGAATTTCCGCATCACGCTCGGCCAGGATACCGGCATTCTGGGTTCCGGCAGCGGCCAGGGCGGTTGCGGAACCCTCGCGCCGCGCCTCCGCCATCGCCACCTCTATGCGCGTATCCGTTTCCGCCTGAAGGGTTTTGCGGATTTCCTCCTGACGGGTCTCGGCGGCCAGCCGGATCGCGGCAATCTCGGCCTCCGATGTTTTCTGGAGATGGTCGAGCTGGGTCTGCAGATGGCGGATCTCCGCCTCGCGATCGGCAGCCGGCCCGTCCGCTGCCACCAACGCCGCTTCCGCGGCTTCGCAGCGCCCGCGCAGCGCGGCGAGTGCGCGCTCCGACCGCGCCAGCCATTCGCCTTCGGCGTTTTTCAACGCTTCGGCGGCCTGCGCGTCGGCGGCAGCAAGATCGGCGCGTGCGGTCTCGCGCAGCTTGGCGACTTCCGCGCGCAGTCGTTTGCGCTCGTCTTCGCCGCGCAGATCACCCTGTGGCGCGGCCTCGCGCGCCATCGCCAGATCGGCCAGCGCCTTTTCCAGTCGCGCTTTCCATTCCGCTTCCGCAGCCTGTAGCGATGCCGTCGTTCGCGCATCGGCGGCGGCCTGGGCGGCTGCCAGACTCGCACTTGCGTCCGCGCGCGCGCGGTCCAGTTCGCCGCGAACCCGGGCAAGCTCGATTTCGGGTGCGCTCTCGCGTGCCGCCGCCAGGTCGGCCAGCGCTCTTTCCAGCCGCGCTCTCCACTCCGCTTCTGCGGCCTGCAACGCCGCCGTTGTTCGCGCATCGGCGGCAGCCTGAGCGGCAGCGAGACCCGCAGCGGCGTCCTCCCGCATGCGGGCCAGTTCGGCGCGAAGCCGGTCAAGCTCTGCCTCGGCGCGCAGGTCCGGCGCCGTTGCATCCTGCCTTGCCGCCCATTCGGCTTCGGCGGCGGCAAGAGCCTTCGCGGCGGCGCTTTCGGCTTCCTTCAGCGCGCCCGCCAATCTTGCATCCGCCTGGATGCGCATTTGCGCGACTTCGCTATCATGTTGCGCAGCGATCTCGGCGGCGCGCGCTTCGCTCAACGCCTGCCATTCGGCCTTTGCCGTCGCCAGGCTGGACGCGATCTTGGCCTCACCCGCCGCGCGCGCGGACTGAATCTCAGCTTCCCAATCTTGGCGCAAACGCTCCATCTGGGCACGGGCCGCCGCCAGTTCGCCGTCACGCGCCGCCAATGAGTCCCTGGCGGCCGTAAATTCCTGTCGCGCGAGACGGATCGCCGCCTCCTGCTGCTCGCGCGCGATATCCGTCAACGCCTTGCTGCGCAATTCCTGCTCGGCCATGCGGTGAGCGAACTGCTCTTCCAGGCGCGCCTTTTCCGCGTCCAGCCGCGCCGCTTCCTCGCGCCGCCATTGCGCACGAGCCTCGGCCACCGCGCTGTCGAGCTTCTGCTGCAGCATCACGCCCATGCGCTCGGCGGATTCGCGCAACTGCGTCAGCTCGGTTTCGCGCGCCTCCAGCGCAGCCTTGAGCCGATGGACTTCATCGCGGATCGCATCGGATAATGCCGGCCCCGCACCACCTTGCGCCGGAGCGTCGGCGATCCGCACCGTGTAGTCGATCAGCGCGATGGTGAAGGCTTCGGTCTCGTCCTTGGAGATCAGCCGCAGCGCCAGCGTGTGATCGCCGCTGACGGTCTTGGGCGCGAAATAGACAAGGTCTTCCAGTTCATCCAGCAACAGCGACCAACTGCCATCACCGTTATTCTGGCCGGCCGAGAAGCGCGCGCCCTGCGGCAGTTTCTCGATGCGCAGCTGAAAACGGCCCCGCTTGCGATACGCCGAGATCACGGGCCGAAGATCGATGGGGATGGCGCGCGATGCCACCGCCTGATCGGGCAAGGCGCGCGCCGGCATTTCGGCGAGCTCTTCCGCCGTTTCCGGAACCTTGCGCAGCCTGCTTGCGCTTTGCTTCATTTTGAAAAGCCTGCCCTTGGAGCCGATGACCCTACGCGCCCCGTCTCAGTTTGACATTGCGCCCCGTGCCGCCGCGTTATTGCGGCCTTCGCAATTTTCCTAAAAATTTCTCGAATCCGGCGAGCCTGATGTTTCATCTCGCGCCGCCGGGCCGCGGGGAATGCCGCATCTTGGCCGGCCTCGTCGCCCATTCTGTGGTTAACAGATCGGCCGGATGCGCGCGGCAGAAGCGTGCAGATTAGAAAATCTGAATCATTCCCCGAAGGAAACCTGGCACGAAGATTGCGACGCATGGGCGGTAAAGGAACCCCGCATGCGCGCACTGAAACAATTCCTGCAATCGCTGCTTCCGGACCTCGCTCTGGATGTGGTTCTGACGGCGCGCGCCTATCGCCGCAGCCACGGGGTTTTTCCCAATATTTTGTTTCCGAAAACCTTCAACGAAAAAGTCGTTGCGCGCAGCCTGTTCGACAGGCGACCCATCTTGCAGCAGTTTGCGGACAAGTTCGCGGTCCGCTCCTACGTCTCAAAACGGCTCGGCGATGAGGTCTTGCCTGAGTTATATTGGGTCACCCGCTCGCCCCGGGACATTCCGTTCAAGCGACTGCCCAAAAGCTTTGTGATCAAGCCCACCCATGGCGCTGGATGGGTCCGCCTTGTCCGGGACAAGTCCCAGATCGACCAGGCGGAACTCATACGGCAATGCGAATATTGGCTGTCGCAGAATTTCTACAATTATCATCGCGAGCGCGTTTACAAGAACATCGTTCCGCGCATCCTGATCGAGGAATTGATTGAGGATGGCGGGAAAGCGGCGCCGACCGATTACAAATTCATGGTCTTCCATGGCCGGGTTGAGATGATCGCCGTCATCGTGGATCGCTTTGTCAATACGCGCGGTTATTTTCTGGATCGCGACTGGAACATGATGGACGCCGGCATGGCCGAAATGGCGGCGCAGAAGGCGGATGTGAGGACGGCCTGCCACATTCCCAGGCCGCCGCATTTGGCGGAGATGATCTGCGCAGCCGAGAGACTGGGCCACGGCATCGATTTCGTGCGCGCCGATTTCTACGATACGCCGGAAAAACTCTATTTCGGCGAACTGACCACCACGCCAGGCGCGGGGATGGAGCCCTACGATCCCCCCAGCTTCGACGCCGATATGGGAAAGCTCTGGTAGGCCTCTACTCGGCCGGGCCTTCGATGGAGACCTGAGCCGCCTTGAGCCGCTCCAGCACGCCCCCGCGCCGGAGCAAGGGACCGATATCGATCACCGCAATGGCCTTGCCTGGTTTGCGCAGCGCCGCGTCGATCGCCGCACTTGTGTCGGCGACATTGCGCGCATTGATGTCGGCCACCGAATGCACCGCCGCCGTGATGCAATCGAGCAGCCGGGATTCGCCGTAATGGGCCTTCACATTCCGGATATCGCCAATCGCCCAGGCTTGCGCGGCGGGAATGGTGTTGGCATAGGCGCGGTCGATATCCTCCACCGATTGCGCCAGGCAGACTTTCTGCTGCGCCAGATCGAGTTTCAGAACGTCTTCCGCCGCGTCCAGCACTTCATATCTGGCGATCGGCGCGAACGGCACCCGCTTGCTCCGCGCCAGGTTGCGGATCGTGTCGCGCGGCTCGTCCCGGCTGAGATCGAGCTTGTCGTTCAGATCCTGGAACAGCCGCAGGGCCGCGCGCAGCGGCGTGTCGGTGCGGTAACGGCCTTCGTCCTCGTCCAGCTTCTCGCGCAGCGTAACAAACCGCGCCCGCAATTCGGGAGATAGCGACGGCTCCAGCGATTGGCCGCGTGGCAGGCTGAATTCGCTGCCATGGGTGAGAAGAAACCACGCGCCTTCGAACACCCCGATGGACGGGCGCGGCGGCAGAAGAATTTCCCGCGCCCCGTCGAGCAATTCGCGCAGATATTCCTTGTTCCAGGAAAGCCCATCGGGCATCGCGCCCACCGTGCCCAGAATCCAGACTTCCGACTCCCCCCGTGTCAGGTGCCAGACCGCCGGTCCGGGCGCCGCCTGAACTTCCACGATTTCGGGTTCGCCCCAAGTGATGGGCGCGGTCTGCGCCGAGGCATCGGCGGACAGAAGCCCGACAGCCAGCGCCAGCATTTGCACTGCGGAATAACGCATTGACTCCACGTATCTTTCAACAAGCGTCGCCGCACTGCAAAATTGCTTTGACGGCCGCAGAACGGCAACTGCGTCTCGCTCTTTTGCTGGCGCGCCGTTCCCGCTAGTATCGATGTTAAGGATGAGGAAGCACACCGGATTGTTTCCCGGGCATGCGGCCTAGACAAGGGAAAAGAGCACCAGACCAACGGACATAGAAATCAGTAGCGGCGCGTAACATCGACGTTGGTCTCTCAGAGGCATGCGATTGGGAAAACGGTCAGCGACATGGTTGGTCCAACGGTGAATGAACCGTTCCGGCAAAGGCCGGGCGTGGGTATGGCGTTGCCGCCGCGGCCGGGGATGGCGGCAACAGACATCCAGAATCCGGATTACTTCCACAAAGTCGTCGATTGCCAATGGGCGTGCCCCGCGCACACCCCGGTGCCCGAATATATCCGCATGATCGCGGCCGGGCGTTATTCCGATGCCTATATGGTCAATTGGCACTCCAATGTATTTCCCGGCGTGTTGGGCCGCACCTGCGACAGGCCGTGCGAACCTGCCTGCCGCCGCGGCCGCGTGGAAGAAGTCACCGGGGCTCCGCAGCCGGTCGCCATCTGCCGCCTGAAACGCGTCGCCGCCGACAACAAGAGCGATGTGAAAGCGCGCATGCCGCAAGCGGCGGCGCAAAAGAACGGCAAGCGCGTTGCCCTGATCGGTGCCGGTCCCGCGTCGCTCACCGTGGCGCGCGATCTTCTGCCCCTGGGCTACACCGTGGTGCTGTACGACGGCGACGCCTCGGCCGGCGGCATGATGCGGACCCAGATTCCGAAATTTCGCCTGCCGGAAAGCGTGTTGAACGAAGAGGTGGATTATATTCTCGATCTTCAGCCGGAATTGCGCCTGGGCCAGAAGATCAATTCCCTGCGCGGATTGCTGTCGGAAGATTACGACGCGATCTTTGTCGGCTGCGGCGCGCCGCGCGGGCGCGAGCTCGAAATCCCCGGCCGCAAGGAAGCCGCCGCCAATATCCATATCGGCATCGACTGGCTGTCTTCGGTGTCCTTCGGCCATACCACCAAAATCGGCAAGCGGGTGATCGTGCTGGGTGGCGGCAACACCGCAATGGATTGCTGCCGCACCTCGCGACGGCTGGGCGGCGAGAAGGTCGATGTCGTGGTCCGGTCCGGCTTCGAGGAGATGAAGGCGTCTCCCTGGGAAAAGGAAGATGCCCAGC
>CAYWWT010000006.1:0-31654 GCA_964461855.1 uncultured Rhizobium sp.
AAGCAAAACTTCGAATTCGCAAGGATACTAACACGCGATTTGCGATTTGGAGCCCCAGATCCGAGATTAATTTCGCCGGTGGTTAATGTACGGAATGGGCATCGCCACCCCACGGGGAAGGGTCTGTTAACCATAAAAATGCTGAAATTGTCAGGCCTTATGAAGTTTCCTCTCGAGTGCCCAAATGGTTCCGTTCGCAGGCGGAACTTTTTAAATGGCAGCATTGCCCTGGGCGGCCTCGAAATGTCCATGAATGGACGGCCTCTTCCCGGGCTGGATCTCAAGGCGAGATGGACCGGTGATTAAAGCCGCAAAAAAATGGATACGGCGCACCATCGGTCTTTGGCCCGCGTTGGAGATTCGCAACCGGGTTTTGATGGCCTATCGACTGCCCGGCCAAATTCATTTCGAAAACACAGAAGTGAAACGGCTGCGCCGGGATCTCGGCGGTGCGCCAAGCGCCAAGGTCGCCTGTGTCATTCCAACATATAAAAGACCCGACGGCCTCCTCGCCGCCATCAACTCGGTTTTGGCGCAAGAGTATCGGGATTTTATCATTATTGTTGTCGACGATGGCGCCGGGTTGCCGCCGTTGCCGAAGGACCCGCGCATCTTCGCGGTGTCCCTGTCACGCAATTGTGGGATTGCAGGGTTGGTACGCAATGTCGGGATACGGCTCACGCGTTCGGAAGTGATCGCGTTTCTGGATGACGACAATATTTGGAGGCCCGATCATCTGAGCAAAGCCGTGGCGGCGCTGGAGCTTGGCTCGGACCTTGTCTACACAGCCGTGCGTCGCCGAAAACCCGATGGAACAGAGCTGGATATCCTGTCGAAACCGTTCGACCGGCGCGCATTTTCAAATGAATCCGCCTGGGTCGATACCAACGCGATTGTGTTGCGCAGAATGGTCTGCCCGCTTTTCAGCCGCCTGCACCGGCCGCGCTGGATGATGCCCCGGGAGGATTGGGAGTTTGTATGGCAGGTCAGCGCTCGGTCAAAAGTCCAGCATCTCCCCGTGGTCACCGTCGAATATCTGGCAAACCCGGAAAGCTTTTACACCTTGTGGGAACCCGCAACGCGCTCCTGATCGACTAACGCACGCTCGCGGATCGCAAAATGCCCCTCAAGGCGGTGCGCATGACCGTCGAGGACATGCCGGCGATTGCAACAAGGAAAATTCCTACCGCCACTGCTTCGCCCAGAGTGACCCAGCGCCCATGGGGCCAAGGAATTATATAGGCAAGAATTCCCGCAGCGGCAGTGACAGGCGCGACGATAAGGAAAATGTCGCGCAGCAGCCATTTCATGTGAATGCCGGGAAGAAAACGCGCGTGAACAACCGGCACAAAGACGAGAAAATAGAGCGCGTTGGCGCCAGCCCAAACAAACCCGGTACCGACTGGGCCGAACCGCTTCGCCGCAATCAGGATAAGCGGGACCATGAAGAGTATCTGCAGGAGGTTGCCGATCAGATGCAGGCGCAGATTGCCCTTGGCGTATTGCAGATAATAAACAAATGCATTGAGAGAGGCCCAGCCGTTACCGATCGCATAAAGAACCAAAATCGGTGCCGCTTGGGCCGCGATATCGGTCTTGCCTGTCCATGCGGTCAGGATTGGGTCTGCAAAAAACACAAACATGGCGACGACAGGTGCGCCGATCACGCAGGTGACCTGGGTTGCCTGGTGATAAAGTCGGACCATTCCCGATACGTCATTCTCGGCGGAAAATTTCGATAAGCGGGGCATGACGGCCTGGCCAAGCGCGCCATTGAGGGCGCTAACCGTGGCGGCCGCGACGATGGCGATGGAAAACACGCCATAGGCCGAAAGTGTCAGGGTTTTCGAGAGCACCATCCGATCGGTTTGAAGCAGTGTCAGCCAGACCGCCGCCGTAAACGCAATCGTGAGGGAAAAGGAGAGATTCTCCCGGAACGGTTTCCAGGAAAATCGCTCGCGCGCAGTCCCGCGCCTGTGGACCAGGCGATAAGTCATTACGGCAAGCCCGCCGACTTCAAGTGCGGCGAGGCCGAGTTGGTATGCAAAGAAGTTTATCGGGGTGGGATCGAAGATTGTGAAGATGCCCAAAACGCCTACAAAGCGGAGCGTGGCGATCGTAATGTTGTAGGCTCCCAGCCAAACCTGTCGCTCGAATCCATTCACGACGCTGCGGTACAAGCCGGCAATCCAGCGAAGTGGAATCGCCAGGCCCATAAGGCCGATCGCGTGCACGACTTCCTTGATCGGGAGATGTTCGACTTTCAGCCAATGTGTGGCGATCTCCTGTGAGAGCAGGACAATGACAAGCCCGCCAGC
Source organism: uncultured Rhizobium sp. (assembly GCA_964461855.1). Taxonomy (GTDB): domain Bacteria; phylum Pseudomonadota; class Alphaproteobacteria; order Micropepsales; family Micropepsaceae; genus Rhizomicrobium. Next base: position 2,319 of record CAYWWT010000006.1, read on the forward strand.
GAGCGACATCGCGCCAAAGAAAATTTCCAGGGCTCGCAAGAAGGAGCGAAGGTCATTTACGCTGATGGCGCCTCCGCGGAACCGGGCGGTTTCCCGCACCAAGGTTGGCGTCATGCCGATATCCAGTAGCTGAAACCAGGCGCTCATGACCGTGAAAAAGCCTATAAGGCCGTAGGCTTCGCGCCCCATATAGGCGAGATACACCGGCGCCATCACGACGCCGACGGCCATGGTGTAGATCTGTGCCGTGTAGTTGGCGATCAGATTGCGCTTAATCGAAAATTGCATGGGCGCGTTACAGTCCGGTCGCGTGATACGGGAGATTGGAATCAATCTTGCGTGGCAGGTATCTTGCCGCGTGCCGAGAATGGCGTCTCCTGCGGCTCGACCTTGATGCGCCAGAGAAGCGCGGCGAGCATGCCCAGCAACATGAATATGAGAGGTTGGTTGTCTTGCTGAGCGAAGACACCCTTGATCACAACAAAGTTTAATAGAGCGACGCCGACCGGAATGAGCAATGCGTGCTCCCGTTCAAGGGGGCGGGGGGATGCGATTTGTTTCCCAGACAGAAAGAGCGCCCAAAAGAATATTCCGAAGAAGAGCACAAAACCGATGACGCCGTATTCCAGGCCGACCACAAGATAATAGCTGTCGATCGTTATGAACCCGCCCAGATCCGCAAAGCCAAGCGCATCGCCGCCCATGCCGATCCCATAGCCCCATGGATGGGTGAGTATCTTGGGAAGACCCATGTGAAACTGCTCGATGCGGCTTTGATCGCTGAATTGTTGTGGGCCATTGCCCCAGACCATCGCGTGAATGCGGCCGACAAAAAAGGTCGAGGCGATGATCACTGCAAAGATTACGGGGTACCCTACGACAATGCCGGTCCAGAATGGATTCTTTTTGTCCGAAAGGCGCTTGCGGTAAGCCCAGATGAATAGGGATGCCAACAGGGTGACGATGCTTCCGACCAACCCCAGGCGCGATTGGCTGACGACGATCACGTATACAATCGTCGGTATTGTGATCGCGGCAGCAGCTCGGACTATGAATTTGAATTCCGCGCGAAGGAAATGGATCACGAAGGGAAGCGAAAGGGCCAAAAATTCAGCGAGCGCGAGGCTGGTCGTGAATGTGCCTTGTACTCTATGAATGCCGAGCGCGCTTCTTTGTGTGCCCGCCATCGCGGCTTCCGCCATCGGGTCGATCTTGAGAAAGCTGGGTATATGGTCTCGCCAGGGCACAAAACCGAGACGGTTTTCCAAAAGACCTATTGCGCAAATCCAGATCGCCAGGCCCCACATGCAGGCCGCCCAGCGCATGGCGCGGCCCGGTTTCAGAAACAGAAATGCTGCGCCAAAGAAAACCGCGATCCATTCCGTGTAGGAAACGACAAGTTTGCCCAAGGACGCGATCGGGTCCTTGGATAACCCCACCGAGAGTGTTTGCAGGGCAGTGAAGGCTATCAGCAGTTTCCAAAGGACCGGTTCGCTCGCGATCGTATCGGACAATGTTGCGCGGAATTCGTGCGACACGGAGAGGCTGTAGAGGAACAGCAGGAAAAACGGGAAGATCGTGAGGCGGATGATGGAAATCCACGGCAACCCCGGCAAGGCGATCGAAAGATAATTTGGCCAGGCGATCAGTCCGATAAAGAATGCGAAGAAAAAGAAGTTCATCGTCCGGACGGGCGCCGTTGCGTCCGGCATCGCCCAGATGAGCAGAAGAAGCAGCAGAATGATGGGGATCGTAAAGGGCGTGATGAGGAACGGTGACAGAACCGCGAACGCGAAGCCGTAGATCAGGCAGAAAAGCAGCAGCAGCCCGGTCAGAAGCCATGCGCGGCCGGGGACATACCAGCGCCGTTGTGCCTGGACATAGGGCTTGAGGATCTGCGGCGCGGGATTGCTGCGGGCCGGCCACCATTTGCGGCGCGAACCGAGCCAACCCAGAAGTTGATGATGTGTGTCAGCCACCCGTCCGTCCGCTATGGCAAAAGCCAGAAGATATAACCGTCACACCTATAGACCGCCTTAACGGGCTCGCAAAACTGCCTCAGGCTCTGTGCTGGGCTATCGCCCTGTCATTTTCCGCCAGAATCTTTGCCAGATGCCTGATCAATCCCGACGGATTGGTGGTCGCCGACACCGGCGCCCTGCCGCGGACGGCTTTCAGCGCCAGCGCGAGCTCTTCGAGCGTGTTGGCCTGCGCGACCAGCCCGCGTGCGGCGAAAGCCCGGGTGATCTCTTTTTGGTGATCGTCATAATGCTCGCCTTTTTCGAACAGGCGGGGCATCACCACGACGCGGCACCCTTCGCGAAGCGCGGTGATCAGCGAGCCGGTACCACCATGGCAGATGACGATGTCGGCTTCCCTGAGATAAGACAGCATGCTGTCGAATGGGAGGGTCTCGAACGTCGCGATTCCCTCCGGCGAAAGCCCGCCGATGCCGGTTTGGATAACCAGATCCTCGTGAATGTCGCCCCGCGCTTTCAATCGGGAAACCAGTTCGACCATGCGGTCGAAGGGCAGGGTGGCGCCGACCGTCGCGAAGACCAGAGGCTTCTTCTTGGGCCTGTCGGTGTCGAGGATCTGAAACGGGTCGAAAACCACCGCGCCCGAAACCTTGCCCGCCAACGCCGGGGATTGGACGACCTTATATTGGGCGAAGCTTGCGGAGGCCCGCACAAAAGCCGAAGGCCGGTCGAAACGGGCAAAGCTTTCGATAAGGACAAATTTCGCGCCCAAAAGTCGTGCCGCCAGCGCCGCGAAGAAAACCGCGCCGGCGCCCGTGCTGATGACGATGTCGGGCCGTTCGCGCCATATGATGCGCAGCGATTGGCGAAGGTTTCGCCAGGCTGCCGCCAGCATCCGGAAGGGCGTGCCGAGCCGGGCCTGGCCGATGGCAAAATGATCGACGAAGAAGACCGGATGCGCGCGCGACAGGCTCTGGGAAAGCGGCGTTTCTTCCGTCAGGAAGAAATAATCGTAAGGGCGCCAGGCTTTTTCCAGGTCCAGGATCTGCCGCAAATGCCCGCCGCCCGACGCCGCCAGACAGACACGCAGCCCCTTGGCGCGGCGCGGCGCATCCGCGTCGGCCACCCCTTCCGGCAGTGTCGGCAGGTTAATGTTCATGCCCGGCAATCGTTTTGCAGCAATCAGATACCTAAATTCCATGTCGATTGGACGGCGAGGCCGACCTGGAAACGTGGTAAAGGGTTTGCGGCGTTAGCCAAACCCTCAAATGCCAGCTTCCTTCCGTTTATCTTCGTCGGGCCTTATGCTAGTTCCTTCTCGGTAACCGAACACAGCTAGCGGTAACTCTTGGGATTTTTTAAGGCACATCATTTGATCGTTCCGGCTCTCGCGTTGGCCGTGAGCGGCTGCAATTTCGGCTCCTCTCCCAAGGCGCCCACCGGACAGGTGGTGGCCACTGTCGGCAACCACGAAATCACGGTGCGCCAGCTCCAAGCCGAACTCAGCCGGGCAATTTCGGTTCCGCCCGCCCAGCAAAAAGAGCAGCGCCGCGCCGCGCTGAATTTCATCGTCGAGCGTACGGTCCTTGCCGACGCGGCCCGGAAACAAGGTATCGACAAAGACCCCGAATTCATTCTTCTGAGTCAACGCGCGACCGACACGCTGCTGGTGCAGCAACTTCAGGCCAAGATGGCCGCGGCCGTGCCCGCGCCCACGGCTGAAGAAGCCACGCGGTTTCAGGCTGCCAATCCCAACCTCTTCGCGGAGCGCAAAATTTTCGAGGTCGATCAGATTCGGATGAATGTCCCCTCCGATCGCGCCGTCCTGGCCAAGCTCCAGCCCCTCAAAACATTGGACGAGGTTGCGAGCCTGCTGACCCAAAACAAGATTCCGTTCCAAAGAGGTACCTCGACGATCGATGCGATCGCCCAGACCCCGCAGCTGGTCAATGCCATCGTGACCTTGCCGCCTCAGGAAGTTTTTGTCTTCCCGTCCGGAAATCAAGTTCTGATCAATCAGATCCGCAATACGCGGGTCGAGCCATTCACCGGCGACGCGGCCAACAAATATGCGCTGAACGTCCTCAAGCAGGAGCGCACCCAGACCGCGGTTCAGCGGCAGATGGCGGCTCTTATTCTGAAAGCCAAGGGCAGCACCCAGGTGGCCAAAGAATATCTGCCACCGGCCAAAACGCCCCCCGCGCCAGCAAAGGCGCAAGCAAAAACGGGCGGTTGACTGCCCGGTGGGCCGGGTTGCCTCAATTTGTTCAGATGTCGCGAATAAGGTAAGCCAACTTACTGACTGATTTGCCCATTTCAGGGGGTTGGAATGCAAATAAACAAAGTTCTTCTCGCGGGGGCTGCCGCCGCGATGCTCACTGGTGGACCGGTCCTGGCCGCTCCGGTCGGCATTCCCGCGCCCGACGCGCCCCCCATCAATCTCAGCTTTGGGGTCAATTATCACAGCAACGTGTCTGGCACTTCGGCGGCCTTTGCATCGGTCCGGGGCTTGAGCCGGTCGGACGTGATTTTTTCGCCCGCGGCGGCGGTTAATTATTCGAAACAATTGGGCGGGTTGACCCTCTTTACCCAGGGTACGGTCGGATACGATTTTTACGCCAATAACGACATTCTGAACCGGGAACGGATCGGGGTCCTGGGCGGCGCGTCGGTTCAGATGAGTGGCTGTCAACTGACCGGGCGCGGCACTTACATGCGCCGGCAGAGCGATCTGGAAGATCTGAATGTTGGCGTCATCGCCAATACCGAAGAAGATATTATCGCGGGCGCCGACGTCACTTGTACCGGCTTCGGACGCCTGGTGCCTTCGGTTTCGGTCCAGCAGACCTGGGCCAACAATAGCAACAACACACGTCTGTCCTCGGACTATGAGACCTTCTCCGTCTCGGGTTCGTTGATGTACCAAGCGGGCAGTTTTGGCGATATTTCTCTTATCGGCCAATATCTTGATGCCGATTTCCAGAACCGGCTCATCCCCATTTTCGCGGGTCTTCAGAACGACGGCTACAAGGTCTATTCGGGCGGCCTGCGTTACCACAGGGAACTGGGGGCTTATTTCGACGTTGCAGTGTCTCTGTCGGAAACCTCACTCGATTATGGGGTCGCCGCTCAGAATTTCTCCGGCCTCACCTATGATGCAACCTTGGCTTACCATCCGGACTCCCGCCTACAGCTGACGGCCTATTTCGCCCGTCAAACCAATGCGTCCAACCGGTTGGGCGCCGCCTATTCTATCGATCAAATCCTCCAGGGCGACGCCAGCTACCGGCTCACCAGCCGGATGCGGGCCGGCCTGGGCGTTTCGAACAAGCACCAGAAATTCGCGGGGGCAGACCTGATTTTTGCCACAGACATCACCAAACAATCCGTGACGTCTTTCTACGGTTCGCTTGGTTTTAACATTACGAGCAGAATGAACTTGGCGTTTATTGCCAGAAACGTTCAAAGACATGCAGATTTGGCCGCCTATAGCTATGCCGACAACCAGGTGGGCCTTACGTTGTCACAAGCGTTCTGATCGAGGCAAAGGAGCAGGATGAAAATTCGCGATATTGTTGCCGCCCTCGGGCTGGTCTTCATGTGCGCGACCACCATGCCGGCCGGCGCGCAAAGTTCCGCTGGTGCTCCTCCGCCGGTCGTTCCTATCGCGCCCGGCAGCTCGGCCGCTCCCGTGGCCAGCGATATCCCGGCCCCGACCTATATTCTGGGTCCGCAGGACGTCATTCAGGTCGACGCGCTCGGCCGCAGCGATTTCAGCACCAAGGCCCGTATCGGGGCCGACGGGACCATTCAGTTGCCTTTCCTGGGTGCTTTCCCTGCGTCCGACCGTACGGTGGTGCAATTGCGCGATCAGATCGCGGCGGCGCTTCAGAAGGGCGGTTTCTTCGCCAAGCCGATCATCCAGGTCGAAGTGATTTCCTTTGCCAGCCGTTACGTGACGGTTCTGGGGTCGGTCAGTTCTCCGGGCCTGATCCCGGTCGAGCGGCCTTATCGTCTTTCGGAGATCCTGGCGCGCGTCGGCGGCGTGCGGGAAAATGGCGCGGATTATGTGGTCCTGCGCTCGCCCAAAGGGCCGGAGCGTAATCTCCAGATCAAGGATCTGGCCACGGGCGACGAGACCACGGACCCCTATGTTCAGCCGGGGGACAAGATTTTCGTCCCCGCCGCGGAGATTTTTTACGTCAAGGGCCAGGTCAAAGCGCCCGGCAGCTATCCCATTACGCCCAACATGACCTTGACCATGGCGCTGGCGCGGGGCGGCGGGATCACGGATCTGGGCAGCGACAGTCATATCAAGATCGTTCGGAAGAATGTCACGATCTCGCCTAAGGATCTCAACATGAAGGTCGAGCCCAACGACGTCATCGATGTCGGTGAAGGCTTCTTTTAAGCGGGATAGGGCGCGGAGCTTGTCATGAGCATTATTCAATTCTGGCGGATTTTGCGCGCGCGGTGGCTTCTGATCGTCGCCACTACGGTCTTCTGCTTTGCCGGCGGCTTTATCGCGCTGCAGCTGATGGCGCCCCGCTGGGATGCCGAAGCGCATGTCTTTCTCAATCTGCTGAAGCCAGATCCGGTCACGGGCGACATGATGGCCGGTGCTTCCGCGCGGGCCTATATCGGCACCCAAGTCGGACTGATCACCGATTACGCCGTCGCGGGGCGGGCGGTCGACAAGCTGGGTTGGCTATCGGACCCCAATCTGATCCAGCAATATCAGAACCGGCCCAAAACCGACACGCGCGACTTTCGGCGCTGGCTTGCCCAGATCATCATCGATCGCACCAAGGTGACGGTCTATGACAACTCCAATATCCTGAACATCATCTACACCGGCAGCGATCCTGAATCGGCCAAGGCCGTCGCCAGCGCGCTGATGCAATCGTATCTTGAGAACAGCCTGGACTTCCGCCGCGCCGACGCCACGAAGAACGCTGAATGGTTCAACCTGCAGGCCCAGAAGGCAAAGAAGTCCCTGGAAGACGCTCAGATCGCCGTCACCAGCTTCGAGCGTGAGAACAATGTCGTGATGATGCAGGACGATCGTACCGACGTCGACAGCGCGCGGCTGACCGCGATGGCCGCACAAAGCATCACCGCGGATGCCGGCGGCGGCGTCGATGGCCAACTTGCGGAGTTGGACGCGCAAATCAAGAATGCGTCCGAGACGCTGGGCCCCAATCACCCCGACCTCATTGCCCTGAAAGCCAAACGCGCTGCCTTGGCGGCGGCGGCAGGCGGTGCCGCTTCCCGCGCCGGCGCGTCCTCTCACACCGCGCGCGTCGATCGGCAGAAGGCACTGGTGATTGCCGAGCGCGGCAAGCTGGCCAAGCTGCGCAACCTCCAGACTGAAGTGGACCTGCAGCGCGAGCTCTACAACAAGACCTCGCAGAAGGAGATCGATTTTCGCCAGCAGGCGGCGGCGGCCGATACCGGGTTGACGCCACTGGGCGCCGCTTCCGCGCCGCAATCTCCGTCCTATCCCAAGATTCCTCTGGTGATCGGCGGTTCGCTGGCGCTGGGGTTGGGCCTGGGACTTTTCCTCGCGCTTCTGATCGAGTTGCTCAACCGGCGTGTTCGCGGCGCGGAAGACCTGCAATCGCTCGCTGGCGTGCCGCTGCTGACGGTTCTGGAAGGCGCCTGACCCCATGATGCGTGTTTGCGAAATTTCCCGCCATGGATGATCGGGTTGCCCCCAAAAGGTCTTTCGACAGCAAGGCCCTGGTGACATTGTCGCCGCAGGCCTCGGAGACGGCGGAAGCCATCCGCGGTCTTCGGACCCACATCATGGCGCGGCATGTGCGCGAAGGTCATCGCGCTCTGGCGGTATGCGCGGCCAGCGAAGGTGTCGGCTGTTCCTTCGTCGCCGCCAACCTCGCGGTTTCGTTGTCGCAGATCGGCGTCAACACGCTTTTGATCGATGCCAATATGCGCAAGCCCTCCATCGCCACGATTTTCGGGCGCCGCGGGCTGGGCCCGGATCTGCGCGCTGCGTTGAGCTCGGAGATGGATTTCGACTCCTGCATCGATACGGAAATTCTGCCCTCTCTCTCGGTCCTGTTCTCCATGGAACGGGCCGCCAATGCCCAGGAGCTTCTGGCTGGAAACCGGTTCGAGGCGCTGATGCATTTTTGCCTGCGCGAGTATGACGCGACCATCATCGACACGCCGCCTGCCAACACCTGTTCGGATGCACGGCGGGTCAGCACCGTGGTTGGCTACAGCCTGATCGTAGCCCGGCGGAATAAGAGCTTCGTCAGCGATGTAAAGACACTTACGGAACAGTTGCGAGGCGACCATGCGGAAGTCATCGGCACGGTCTTGAACGAGGCCTGAAGCAGTGACGACCGCGGCGCCTGACCATGATGCGATGCCCCGGCAGGGTTTTGCTGGAATCCTCGCCACGTCATGGCCGCTCATCCTGGGCGCCGCCGCGCTTGCGATCCCGACATTCGCGATCCTGGCGACCGGCACCTGGTCTCATGAGGAGGGCGCACATGGGCCCTTGATCCTGGCGACCGCGGCCTGGCTTTTATGGCTTCAACTTCCCGCCATTCGCAAACAAGGCTCGCCCGGCAATGCCTGGATTGTGGCCTTTCTGCTCGCCTTCTCGCTGGTCTTCTACATTGCGGGCCAGGCCTTCGACCTGATGACGTTGAGCGCCAGCGGTCTTTACGGCGTCGGCGTCGCGATCTTCTATTCCAAGTTCGGATTGCGGCCCATTTTCCGCAACTGGTTTATATTCTTCTACCTGCTTTTCGCCGTGCCGCCGCCGCGCATGTGGATCGACAAGGTGACCTTTCCTCTCAAGCAGTTCGTTTCCTCCGCCGCCACGGCTGTGTTGCAGATCTTCAGCGTGCCGGTCTCGCATGAGGGCGTTGTCATTTACGTGGCGCAATATCAGCTTCTGGTGGAAGACGCCTGCTCGGGGCTGAATTCGATTTTCGGGCTTTTGGCGATCAGCCTGTTCTATATTTACCTGATGCGCGGCAGCTCCTGGCGCTATTCCCTGTTCCTGGGTCTTCTGGCGATCCCGATTGCAATCCTCGCCAATGTGATCCGGATCGTGATCCTTATTCTCCTGACCTATTTCGCGGGCAACGATGTTGCGCAGGGTTTCCTGCACATGGCGGCGGGCATCGTCGTTTTCGCCACGGCGCTTGTTCTGATCTTCGCGGTGGACTCCGTCCTGTCGCGCTTCTTCTTTCCTTCCAGGACGATCAAGACATGATCGCGCGCCGAGACTTTCTGATCGGCGCCGCCTGTTGTCTCGGTTCGGGCGCGGCCTATGCGTTCAAGCCCCACCGCCAGACCACGCTGATGGGCGACGGCAAGAAGCTGAACGATATTTTGCCGCGCACGCTCGGCAATTGGACGTCCCGCGATGTCAGCGACCTGGTGGCACCGGAAACGCCCGACAGCCTGGCGGCGCGGCTATACGGCGAAACGGTGGGGCGGATATACCGTCAGGAATCCACCGGCGACCAGGTCATCATGCTGATGGCGCATGGCGATGTCGAAAATAACGAGCTGCAGCTTCATCGGCCGGAAGTCTGCTATCCCGCCTTCGGTTTCGCGATCACCGAAAGCGTGCCTCTTACCCTCCAATTGCCATCCGCCGTCACGGTGCCATGCCGCAGTTTGGTCGCCAAATCCAGCGACCGGCAGGAGACCATTCTTTACTGGACGCGGCTCGGCGAGACTTTCCCCACCACCGTGGCGGAACAGCGGATAGAGCGGCTGCGCTCGGCCATGCATGGCTATACGCCGGACGGCGTGCTGGCGCGATTCTCGGTCATAGGGTCCGACAAGGCGAATTCACTCTCGATCATGGAGCGGTTCATACCCAAGCTGGTGATGCAAGTTCCCGCCAGCCAGCGCCGGGCTCTGATCGGGACAGAACGGGCCTCGCGGCTGGCCGGTAGGGCCTGAGGAACCGTTCAGCGTTTCTCGAACGGATGCAGGAAGAATAGAATATAGCCGACCACGGCTATGATGAGGGTGATCGCCGCCACGCGCTGGTCATGATTGCCGAGATAATTGGCAATGGCGCAGCCTAGTGCCGGAGGAGCGTAATGGTAGACATTGTCCTGTTTTTCTTCCGGCGCCATCGAGCGGTTGAGGAAAAGCACAACCAGGCCAGCGAACACGGCCATGGTGACCCAGTCATAAATGGTTTGCATGGCTGCAGGTCCTGAAGCGCGGATGGCGGGTCGAATCGGCGAGGCGGCGATGAATGGGAAAACTACCATAAACCCATTGGCTGACCATGTGGCAGCCGCGCGGAGCGGCGTGGCCGGACCATGAAAGTCAGTGTCGTCATTCCACACTATAATGATCTTGCGGCACTCGATTTGTGCCTGGGCGATCTGGCGCGACAGACCTTTCCTGCCGAAGACACCGAGATCATCGTTGCGGACAACATGTCGCCGCAGGGCGAGGCCGAGGTGGCACGGGTCGTTGCGGGCAGGGCGAGGGTGGTGACGGTTCGCGAAAGGGGGGCGGGACCCGCGCGCAATGGCGGCGCCGCTGCTGCAAGCGGAGAGCTTCTCGCCTTCGTGGATTCGGATTGCCGGCCCGAACCGGACTGGCTGGAAAGGGGGCTGGCCGCCTTATCGCACTGCGACTTCGCCGGCGGCCGGGTTGAAGTCCTGACGCAAGATGTCGTGCGAATGAGCGCGACCGAAGCCTTCGAGCGCGTCTTCGCCTTCGACGCGGAGAGCTATGTCCTGAAGAAAGGCTTTGCCCCTTCCGGCAATCTTTTTTGTCCTCGCGCCTTGTTCCAGACTGTGGGCGGTTTCGGCAACGGCGTTTCGGAAGATGTCGACTGGTCGCATCGCGCCACCGGGCTGAATTTCCGCCTGGGCTATGCCCAGGGTGCGGTGGTGGGCCACCCAGCGCGCCGGACTTGGCGTGAATTGCGCGGGAAATGGCTGCGCATCAATTCGGAAAGCTATGCCTTGATGATCCGCAAAAGCCATGGCCGTCTCAAATGGCTTCTGCGGGCGCTGGTGTTGCCATTATCGGCTGTGATCCATTCCGGGAAGGTGGTGCGCTCGCGCCGGATTGCCGGATTTCGGCAGAAATGTGGCGCGCTGGTGGTCCTTTACCGGCTCCGGTTGTGGCGGATGTTTGATGCCTTGCGCCTGGTTGCCGGGCTGCGAGCGGATTAAGGCGGTTCGCCATGGCACTTTGTCTGCACTCTCGCGTTAATGAAGGCCGGGCAGACCAACTCACCGAACAATGTTTGGGCCGATCATATTAACTTAATGGCCAGCAAATAAGATGCGGGAATCGAAAGTCCTAGGTCTTTCGCGGCGGGACTTGCTATTCTTCGGCCCTAGGGCATAGCAGTGCAAAGATATATGGTGCAGTGCAAAATGGATAAAGTGCTGCTATGACATTCCTGAAAAATCTGGGCCGTCTGGTCCCCTGGGCCCGCACGGATGCGGATGCGCCACTGCTTCCGGAGCCTCGCATAGCCGCCCCGTCGCCCGCGCCGCATCCGCCGCGCAAAGCCGCCGGGAGCGCGGTATTTCCCAGCTTCCGCGCCAACGCCAACGATCATGTCAGCCCTCGGGCCGTGGATGCGCAGGCGCGCGCGCGCATGAAGCTGCTGGAGGCTTTCACGCCCTCCCAGCCGGTCGGCGACCGCAAGCGGTTCGCGGGACGCACGGAAATCCTGACGCAATTGATCCGGGCGATCGAAGAACAGCGCCTGCACACGGTCATCTACGGCGCGCGCGGTTTGGGCAAGACATCGGTTCTTCATGTTCTGGCGCAGGCCGCACGCGACGCCCGTTATCTCGTGGTCTATGTCTCCTGCGGCTCGGATTCCAATTTCGACGAGGTCTTCCGGACCGTCGCGGCAAGCATTCCCATGCTGTTCCACAGCACGGTCGGTCCGACTTCGCAGGAAGTCGAGAAGGGCAAGATGCTGGCCGATATTCTGCCGGACACGCCGATCTCCGCCCGTATCGCCAGCGACTTTCTCGCCAAGATCGTGGGCACCCGCGTCGTCATCGTGCTGGACGAATTCGATCGCAGCGAGTCTACCTTGTTCCGCCGCGACGTCGCCGAGCTGATCAAGAATCTGTCCGACCGCCTGGTGCGCGTTCAGCTGGTGATCGCCGGCGTCGCCGCCAATCTTGTGGAGTTGATCGAGCATACGCCTTCGATCCAGCGCAACATTTATGCCCTCCAGGTCCCGTGGATGACCGTGTCGGAGGTCCGCATGTTGATCAAGAATGGCGAAGAGCTGGGCGGTGTGCGCTTTGACGAAAACGCGACCCGCGCCGTCGTCACCGCCGCGCATGGTTCGCCCTATATCGCAAGCCTGATCAGCCTGAATGCGGCAATCTTCGCGCTGGAAACGGGGCACACCAATGTGACCGGCGAGAACGCGGCCACGGCGATCAAGCTGGCGGTGCGCGAATTCAAGAGCCGGCTTTCCAATCGCTGCCAGGGACTTCTGTGGAAGACGGTGCGGGAAGGACAGACCAGGGCGCTGGGCGCCTTGGCGGGTACCGCGCTATTGGGCGGCGGCAGCTTCCGCAAGGAAGATATCCGGGCGGCAATGGCCAATTCCGACACCATCCGGCGCTGCGAAGAATTGATCTCGCAATTGGTGGCGAGCGATCTTTTGATCGAGATGCCGTCCGAAGATTCGGTAATCTATCGCTTTGTGGAAGACAGTATCGCGCCCTATCTCTGGCTTCTCAGCACCCATATGGGCGATGGAAAGCCGTCGGATATCACCTCGGATCCCGATCTGGCCCAGAGCCTTCCGGTCGAGCAGATCGTTCGCTGAATTTGGTTTGATCGGCGTGCCGCCACTGCCGCCTCAATAGGCGGCGCGGTGGAACGGCGTAGAGACCGCCGTCAGAATCAGGATGCGGACATCCATCGCCAGCGACCAGTTCTCGATATATTCGACATCGCGGGCGATCCGTTCCGCCATATGGGGAATGTCGCGCACTTCGCCGCGGAACCCCTTGATCTGGGCAAGCCCCGTGATTCCCGGCTTGCAATAGAAGCGCAGCTTATATTCGGGCACGGTCTGCAGATAATATTGATCATGCGCGACGGCATGGGGGCGCGGTCCCACCAGCGACATTTCACCTTTGAGAACGTTAAGAAGCTGAGGCAGCTCGTCCAGGCTGGTGCGGCGCAGGAAGCGGCCCACCGCGGTGGTGCGGCCGTCATCGCGCGTTGCCTGCACGATATCGTTGCCGTCTTCCAGCACATGCATGGTGCGGAATTTGTAGATCACGAAGACCGTGCCATTGCGGCCGGTCCGGCGCTGGCAGAAGAGGATCGGGCCACGGCTTTCCGCCAGAATGGCCAATGCGATCACGGCCAGGAATGGAAGCAGGACGAGAAAGCCCAATCCGGCGCCCAGAAGATCGATAATGCGCTTGGCCCGGGATTGGCGGATGCGCAGCGCGCCGTCATAGAAGGATGCAGGTTGGGACACGATGCCGACGCCGCTGTTTTCGTCGGCCAGATTTTGAGCCGCCCATTCGATCTGTTGAATCACGTCCGGCATTCAATCCCCAAAAATTGAGACGTTATGGATTTGAGAACCGCCGTTCAACCGGATCGGTCCGCAGAAAGCCTGCGGTCGGACCTGCTTCGCGGGCGACCATACATGGGTTCGGAGGTGCGGAAAAGCATTGGTTCTTCTATAGTTAACCATAAATCAGCCTATGCCGGTCTCATCGAAAAGGCGCGTTGCGATTTGCACCGCGCAAAGGATGTGGCCGACAAAAGCGGCGCGCTCATGACGAAATGCGCGAAGGGCAAAGAAGTTCGGGAACGGCTCAAAAAGTTTGTGCGAATTGCTCGACGGCGCGCTTTTGAGGTAACGAATTCTTAAGCATTAAGGCACTTCCGTGGCCCCGAGCGCCGTACACGGAAGGAAGGTGCCAGACTTCCGCTCTGCCGGCCTTTCCCGCTCAAGGCGCGGCGTCGGCAATCTCGACGAGATATTCTCCATAGCCGCTCTTGGACAATTCGCGGCCCAGCGCGCGGACGGCGTCGCGGTCGATAAAACCCATACGGTAGGCGACCTCTTCCGGACACCCCACTTTCAGGCCCTGCCGCGCTTCCACGGTGCGGACGAATTCGCTCGCCTGGATCAGGGAATCGTGTGTGCCCGTATCGAGCCAGGCGTGGCCCCGGCCCAGCAGTTCCACGACAAGCTTCTTGTCTTCCAGATAGAGGTTGTTCAGGGCGGTGATCTCCAGTTCGCCGCGCTCCGACGGCTTGAGGGAGCGGGCGAAGCCGCTGGCCCGTCCGTCGTAGAAATACAGCCCCGTGACCGCATAGTTGGATTTGGGCTTTTTCGGTTTTTCTTCGATCGAAAGGGCCCGTCCGTCCTGGTCGAACTCGACCACGCCGTACCGTTCCGGATCCCGGACGCGATAGCCGAACACGGTGGCGCCTTGCGTCCGCTTGACCGCTCTGGCCAATTGTTCCGGCAAGCCATGCCCGAAATAAAGATTGTCGCCCAGGATCAGCGCGCTGGGCCCATCACCGACAAATTCCTCGCCGATAATATAGGCCTGCGCCAGGCCTTCCGGCCTCGGCTGCACGGCATAAGAGAGCTTCAGGCCCCATCTGGCGCCGTTCCCCAACAGCCGCTCGAAGGCGCCACGATCTTCCGGCGTGGTGATGATCAGGATGTCGCGAATGCCCGCCAGCATGAGCGTGGAGAGCGGGTAATAGATCATCGGCTTGTCATAGACCGGCAGAAGCTGTTTGCAGGTCGAAATGGTGATCGGATAGAGCCGCGTCCCCGAGCCGCCGGCCAGGATGATGCCCTTCATGCGCGTATCTCCTTCAAGCCTGCGAGCACCGCGGCGAGGGACGACTGCCACGCCGGGGGGTGAATGCCGAATGTCCGCGAAATTTTTGCCGTGTCCAGCCTGGAATTGGCGGGCCGCCGCGCGGGGGTCGGATAATCGGCGGTCGAAATCGGAACCGCCCGCGCGCGCAGTTGCGCCTGGCGGAATATCTCTTCGGCGAAACCGCACCAGCTGGTCTCTCCGCCGGCGGCGAAATGAAAAGTCCCGAAGGCGGGGCTGGACCCTGTGAGAATTTTCCCGATCGCGAGAACCGCGGAGGCGAGATCGCCGGCTGCGGTCGGCGCGCCATGCTGGTCGGCGACCACGCGGACTTCGTCGCGCTCCGCGCCCAGCCGCAGCATTGTCTTGAGGAAATTGCGGCCATGGCCGCTATAGATCCAGGACGTACGGAGGATGACATGCGCCGGCAAGGTGCTGGCGATCATCTCTTCGCCCGCCAGCTTGGTGCGTCCATAGGCGTTCATGGGATGGGGGGCATCGTCTTCGCGGTAAGGCGCGGACTTGGTGCCGTCATAGACATAATCGGTCGAGACATGGATCAAGGGCACGCCGCGCGCCGCGCAGGCCTGGGCCATGGCTTTCACCGCTTCCGCGTTGATCCGATAGGCCAACGCTTCTTCTTCCTCGGCCTTGTCCACGGCGGTGTAGGCCGCCGCATTGACCACGAGGTCGAGGTTGGGCGCTTCCAGAACAGCCTTTCCGATTTCTTCCGGCCGGGTGAGATCGGCTTTGTCGCGGCCCAGTATGGTCGCCGCGAAGCTCGCGTCACCGGCCAGTTCGCGCGCCAGGGCGTCTCCGAGCTGGCCGCTGGCGCCGAATTGCAGAAGCGCAATGCGCTCGGTCATGCGCCGCCCCGGCCGAAAGGCGTGTCGAGCGCGGCGAGCGGGGGAAGCGCGGCATCCTTCGCGGCGACCGATGCACCAGCGAAATCCGGCCATGCGATTGCGAGGTAGGGGTCATTCCAAAGCACGCCGCCTTCGGTTTCCGGTGCCCAGAAATCCGTGACTTTGTAGATGACCTCGGTGTCCGGCACGAGCGTGCAGAAGCCGTGCGCGAATCCTGCCGGAATGAAGAATTGCCGATCATCGCTATCGCCCAGTTCGACAGCGATGTGGCTGCCATAGGTCGGCGATCCGCGCCGCAGATCGACGACGACATCCAGGATGCGTCCGCGTGCAACGCGGATCAGCTTGTCCTGCGCATGCGGCGGGCGCTGGAAATGAAGCCCCCGCACGGTTCCTTTTTCGCGCGACAGGGAATGATTGTCCTGCACGAAAACCGAACCGATCCCGGCTTCCGCGAAGGCGCGGGCATTGTAGGTTTCGCTGAAGAAGCCGCGCTCGTCCCCGAAACGGCGGCCCCGGATGAGAAGGGGACCGGCAATGGCAAAACGTTCGACAGCGACCATGTCAGTTCGCGCCCGCGTCGGCAGGCGCTTTTCTGCCCAGTCCCAGCCGCTCGCCCGATGTGCCGCGGTCCCGGATGGGACGCCACCACCATTCATTTTTCAGGTACCAGGAAACGGTGCGGCGGATTCCGTCCTCGACATTCGTCTCAGGCCGCCAGCCGAGCTCGGCCGCGATTTTTGAGGCGTCGATGGCATAGCGCTGGTCATGGCCGGGCCGGTCGGTGACGAAGGTGATCAATTTTTCATGCGGGCGATGGCTGCTGGCGGGCGCAAGCTCATCCAGCGCGCGGCAGATCGTGCGGACCAGATCGATATTGCGCAATTCGTTATGGCCGCCGACATTGTAGGTCTCGCCGACACGGCCTTTTTCCAGGATCGCGACCAGGGCGCGGGCATGATCCTCGACGAACAGCCAGTCCCGGATATTGGCGCCATCGCCATAGACCGGAATCGGCTTGCCGCTGAGGCCCGCCAGGATGACGACCGGGATAAGCTTTTCCGGAAATTGATAAGGTCCGTAATTGTTGGAGCAATTGCTGGTGACGACGGGAAGTCCGTACGTGTGGTGCCAGGCGCGCACGAGCAGGTCGGAGGAAGCCTTGCTGGCGGAATAGGGCGAGTTGGGCGCGTAGGGAGAGGTTTCGGTGAATAACCCGGACGCGCCCAGCGAGCCGAACACTTCATCGGTCGAGATGTGGTGAAAGCGGAACGCGGATTTGCGATCGGCGGGCAGGGCCTGATGGTAAGCGCGCGCCGCTTCCAGCAGCGTATAAGTCCCGCCGATATTGGTCTCGATGAACTGGGCGGGACCGTCGATCGAACGATCGACATGCGATTCGGCGGCAAGATGCATGACGGCATCCGGCTGATGGCGGGCGAAAATCGCATCCAGCATCGGCCGGTCGGAAATATCGCCCTGCTCGAAGGCGTAATTGTCGCTGGGCAAAACCTCGTCCAGGCTGCGCAGGTCCGCGGCATAAGTCAGCTTGTCGAGATTGACGATCCGATGGCCGGTGTGGCGCAGGCAGTAGCGAATAAGGCAGGAGCCAATGAATCCCGCGCCGCCTGTCACCAATATGCGCATCGTTGCCGTCCCTCCAGGTGCCTACGCTTTTAGTCAGGCCGGCCGGCCCGCCGCAATCCACGAGAATGGCGGCGCACCGGCCTTCTCGCGCGTGCGAACGCTGTCAACGGAAATTGCGGCCGAAACCGGGCATTTTCAGGGTCCTTTCTGACGAGTTCTAAAGAGAGGCGAGTTGGAAAAGTCGGTTTTTTACTTAATATTCATACGGATAGCGTAAAGTTCCCGACGTGCTGTTGGCGTAAGTTATTGAGATACAACCAGAAGTCTTAAAAAATTCATGGTTAACAAGGACTTCGTCACTAGATTAGGCCCTGGCGTTTCGCTAAAACCGACTCGAAATTCGTAGAGGGATACCGCCCATGCTTTCCCGTAAAATCCTTTTGTCCGCCGTCGTCGCGGCGTTTGCGATGGCGCCCTCGATCGCCTCGGCGGCGACCAATTTGATCACCAATGGCGACTTCAGTGCGGGCTTTGACGGGTCTTTCACGACCCAATACACCCAGGTGCCGGTTGCTCCCAACAGCATGTACAACGAGGGCAGCATCACCATCGCGGCCAACCCGATCGATGTGCATAATTTTTGGGTCGATCTGCCGGGCGCGACCAATCCGATGCTGATCGCCAATGGCGCCGCCAACAGCACGCTCAACATCTGGGCGCAGGACGTGAACGTCGTCTCCGGCACCAACTACAATTTCAGCGCCGGCGTGATGAATGTCTGCTGCAACGTTTCGTTCGGCGGCGCGAATTCGCCGTCTTCGATTCTGTTCCAGGTCAGCTCTGACGGTGGCACGAACTGGACCACCATCGCCAATCGCCTTACCGACCCGACCACGGATATCGGCATTCTGGAAAGCGTGAATGGCAGCTACCTCGCCACCACGACCGGCGCGATCACCTTGCGCGCGATCAACGATATCAACGTCGCCAGCGGCAACGACTTCGCGCTCGACAATCTGAGCTTCGCCTCCGCCGTTCCGGAGCCGGGCACCTGGGCGATGTTGTTCCTGGGCTTCGGTGCCATCGGCCTGATGATGCGCCGTCGCCAGTCGCGCGGCATGGCCGTCATCTAAAAAGACTGAGTTTCACGTTTCGGAAAAGGCCGCCTTCGGGCGGCCTTTTTTTGTGCCCGCCGCGTTGGCTTGCCGCGGGTCCGTCAAAGATAAGGCATCAGGAGGCGGGCGGCGGCATCGCGTAGCCGAACCGGCACCGGGCGCTTCAGCAACTCGGCAAAATCGAGCTTGCGCGCGCCCGCAATTTTGCGGTCGATGATCGCGTCCAATGCTGCCGTCAGGTCCCGGTCATAGCATTCCACGTCATATTCAAAATTCAGGCGGAAGCTGCGCGCGTCCCAATTCGAACTTCCGATCAACGCCCATTCGCCATCCACGGTCAGGAGCTTGGTGTGATCGAAGGGCGGCGGGCTGAAATGAACATTGGCGCCGACGTGACGGAAGAAGCGCATGTGCCCCATTGTCGCCCATTCCATATAGCGATGATCGCTCTTGCGGGGCAGAACGATATCGACCTGTATCCCGCGCATGCATGCCTGGGCGATGGCGAATTGCAGGCGCTGGTCGGGCAAGAAATAGGGCGTGACGATCCGGACATGCTTGCGCGCAAGGTTCAATGCCGCGCCCGCCAGCATTTCGATCTTGTAAATATCCGCGTCGGGGCCTGAGCGCAGTCCTCGGGCCTGCACGCTTCCCTGTTCCGCAATCTCGGGCCACCAATAATCCTGGTCGAGGGTTTCCTCGGTGGTGAAAGCCCAGTCGCGCGCGAATGCGTCCATGAGAGAGCGGGCGACCGGACCGTCGATCTGGAAATGGATGTCGTCGATATAGTTTTTCGCCAGGCGGCGGGAATGATTGGCGTCGATGTTCATGCCGCCGGTGAAGGCGCGAGCGCCATCGACAAGCAGGAATTTTCGGTGGTTGCGCATGTTGAGGAATGGCATGCGCCACGGTACCCAGGTGTGGAGGAAGAGGCCCACCGGCACGCCTGCCGCCCGTAGCGGGCCGAGGGAAGCGGGAAAAAGATATCCGGTCCCGACGCCATCGAGCAGGACACGGACCTCGACGCCCCGCCTGTGCGCGGCGACAAGCGCATTCGAAAAGGCGCGCCCCGCGGCATCGTTGCGATAGATATAGGACGCCATCGCAATGCAGTGCTTGGCACCGGCGATCGCATCCAGCATCGCGGCATAGGCGAGATCGCCGCCTTGCAGGACCGTGATCCGATTTCCAGCGATCACGGGACTTTCGGCGATGCGTTGCCCGACATCGGCCAGGATCGCGATGTTGGGGCTGGCCACCGGCTCGGTGCCCTGGTGCGGCCGCCTGGCCTGGCGCCGCTGCCGCTTTCCCAACTTCACCGCGCGCCGCGTGACGCGGTTAATGCCGAACATATAGTAGAGCAGGGAGCCGATTATCGGCGACAGCCAAGCCGCCGCGATCCATCCCAGCGCGCCCCGGACATCGCTTTTTTTCAGAAGGACATCGACGCTAACCAGGCACGCCAAAAAGAGGTAGATTGCGACAATCGCGGCTTCCACGCCGTGGGTGGGCCAGGTCATGGTGATGGGAAACATATCTATTCCGCCCCGTTATTCTTCATGACTGTCCTGAGCCGGAGTTTGCCTTGAAAATTTCATGTTCGTCATCAATTAAGAGCGGGATTTTGCGGGGCCGGCGGCAATCATGACGGGGCATGAACCTCACCCGGAACGACGCGATTCCAGTTTCCGCGTCATGAGTTGGAATCTCCTTCGCCGCATCGGCGCGGAAGCGCAGGATGTCGCCCGGCTGATCCATGTCTATCGTCCAGACCTGCTCCTGCTCCAGGAGGCGACCGAAGAGATCGCGGCCCTGCCGTCGCTGGTGGGCGGACATTTCTTCCGCCATCCGATGCAAAAGCGGATCTATGGCCTCGCCGCCTGGAGCCCGCATGAAGTGCCGCGAACCTCCGCGATCAGGCTGCCCGCATCTGTTCTGCCGGGCCGCGTGCCGCCGCGTATCGCCCAGTTGGTCAAGTTCGAAGGCATTACGTTTGCCAATGTCCATCTTTCCCATGGCCAGTTTCTGAACCGCTTCCAGCTGCATCACATTGCTTACGCATTGGAGGGCCCCGCGGTCATCATGGGTGATTTCAATGCCGTGGGCCCCATCAAGGTTCCGGAATTCCGCGACGTCGGTCCGCGCAAACGCACCCATAAGGCCAGCAACATCGTGCCGCTCAGACTGGACCGCTGCATCACCCGCGAGGTCCGCTGCCTCAGCATGGCGGTGTTGGACAGGGGGCCATCCGACCATCATCCCATTATGCTGGAATTGACCCCGTCCCAGGCCAGCGCCCCCAATCTCACACTTCGCAAGTGAACATTCCCATTTTGTGACAATGGGTTAGGTTTTTACCCGCCTGTTGGCTATTATTTGCGAATGACTCTGAAAAGCACTTGCAACCATCCCCGCCCCCCAATAGGTTCCGGCTCGCAAGTGAAGGGACTGCCAATGGCCGGTGGCGGCGAAAATAAAGCGCCAAAACAGCCTAGCGGCAGGCCCAGCCAGCCCGTTCCGCGGGTGCCGGTGTCCGACCTTCTGGGCGGTGGGCGCGAGGCGGTGCTGGTGCATGACGGCTTCGATTATCGCCTTCGGCTCACAAGCAACGGCAAGTTGATCCTGACCAAATAGCCCATGTGGCAGTCAGGCTTGCCGGAAATGCCAAGCCAGCACCGCCCAGTCAGGGGCGGAAGCCAGCCAGGTTGATCGGGAACCAACGCTGACTTCGAAGGGAATATCATGTTTGCGATTTCGAGTTTGACCAGGACCCGCGCGCTGGCTGGCGCTTCGCTGGGTGTCTTGGCGCTTCTGACCGTGCCGGCGCAGGCGCAGAACAATTCCGGCTCCGTGATCTTGGGTCCGGTCACCGTGCAGAGCGACAGCGACAATAACGCGCTGAATCACGCGCCGCCGGTTTCGACCATGCCCAGCGCTACCCTCCAGGATACGCCCCAGGCGGTGACCGTGGTGACGGGCGAAGTCATGAAACAGCAGGCCACGAGCACCCTGGGCGAAGCCCTGCGCAACGTGCCCGGCATCACCATCGCGATCGGCGAGGGCGGCACCTTGGCGGGTGACCAGTTCAAGCTTCGCGGCTTCGACGCCAAGGACGATGTCTACCTCGATGGCCTGCGCGACTTCGCGGCCTATACGCGCGACAGCTTCAATTATGAAGAAGTGCAGGTCCTCAAAGGCCCTTCCGGCCTGATGTTCGGCCGCGGCACCGGCGGCGGCGCGATCAATTCGGTTTCCAAGACGCCGTTCCTGGGCGAGCGCTATTCGCTGAACCTGGAAGGCGGCAATGGCGATCATGTCCGCGGCACCGCCGATTTGAACTATCAGCTCAGCGACACCGCCGCGGTGCGCCTCAATCTGATGCTGACCGATACCGGCGTGGTGGACCGCGATCTGGTGCATTCGCATCGCTGGGGTATCGCGCCGTCGATCGCGCTGGGCCTGGGCACCGACACGACTTTCACCTTGAGCTATATCCATCAGCAGACATCGGCGCGCCAGGATTACGGCCTGGTGGTGGTATCGCCGCCCGACTCTGTCTTTGCCAAGCCGGCGCCGTCATATGGCTTGCCGCGTAACACCTATATGGGATTTGAGGCCGATCACGACAAGAACACCGCCGATCTCGTCACCGCCAAGCTGACACACAACGCGACCGACTGGCTGACGCTCACCAATGACATGCGTGTCGCTGCGTATCAGCGCGACTTCCGCTACACGCCGACCGACTCGTGCGACAACACAAGCACGACGAATTTCTGCAACCTGCGCTTCTTCGGTGTCGCCAGTCCGGGCGCTGCTGCAGGCTCCTTCGATTCCACACAGACCTTGACGCGTACCGGTGGCGGCGGTCCCTACAAGCAGAACAGCTGGGGCGTGCAGGACATCGCGGCCGCCAGCGCGAATTTCCCCATCGGGCAATTCCGCAACATGCTGATCGCGGGCGTCGATGTTTCGTATCAGCGCGCCGATCGCACCATCTATGCCTACGCGCTGCCGACCAGCGCGCAATACACTTACCAGCTCGGCAACCCGCCAACGCGTTCGCGCGGCAGCATCGGTTTCCCGCTCTACGGCTTCAATCATCAGACGCCGCCGGGATACGACGTGATTCTGCCGACGGTGACCAACAGTACCGGCGCCAACGCCGGCGCCACCAGCGCCACGGCAACGACAGTGGTTACCTCTACTGGCGATGCCACCGATCTGGCGGCCTTTGCCACCGACCGTCTCTGGTTCACCGAAGAGTTTTCGGTGATCGCGGGCCTGCGCATCGACCAATATGACGCCGTCTACAAATCGGTCACGGTTGCTGGCGCTTATAACGAATTCAAGGCGCCGTCTTTCCTGTTCGACCCGCGCGCCAGCATCGTGTTCGAACCCGATCAGACCCAGACTTATTATCTGTCCTGGGGCAAGGCGGCGACGCCGATCGGAACTTCGGTGGTGGGGCAGCCCACGCCGATCTCCTCGGCCGCGTCCTCCGCGCTCAAGCCGGATAAGAGCGAGACCATTGAAGCCGGCGCCAAATTCAGCACCTTCAACGGCAAGCTGGGCCTGACCGGTTCGGTGTTCCAGGTGACCAAGTCCAACGCGCTGCAGATCGATCCGGCGAATGGTGCGGTCCTGCTGCAATCCAGCCAGAAGCAACGGGTGCAGGGCTTCGAAGCCTCAGCCACCGGCGAAGTGATCGAGCATCTGAATCTCACCGCGTCCTACACTTACCTCGATCCCGTGATCGCTTCGGATGCGACCACACCCTACAACACCGGCAAGCAGATCACTTTCGTGCCCAAGAATGCCGCCTCGATCTGGGGCGATTACAATGCGCGCGATCTGTTGCCCGGCCTGTCGTTCGGCGGCGGCATCGTCTATCAAAGCCATCTCTATAACGGCTACACCGCGCCCAATCCCGCGACCTACCCGCTGGGCCGTATCGTTCAGATTCCGGAGACCGTGGAACTGGATGCTGTCGTTGCTTATGACATCGACAAGCTGCACTTCCAGCTCAACATCAACAACATTGCCGACCGGCTCTATTACTCCCAGTCCTTCGGCAATCGCGGCACGCCCGCACCCGGACGCACCTTCATCTTCTCGGTGGGGACCAGCTTCTGAATGATGGTCCGGATACCCGCTCTGCTTTCGCCCGATCAGGTCGCACACATGCGCGACGTGATGGCGAAGGCTGAGTGGGTGGACGGAAAAGTGACCGCGGGGGCGCAATCGGGGCAGACGAAATTCAATCTCCAGATTCCGGAGAATTCGCCCACCGCCGTTTCTCTGGGAAATGCAATCTTGACGGCGCTTGGCCGCAACGAGTTGTTCACCTCGGCGGCGCTGGCCCTGCGCGTCTTTCCACCGCTCTTCAACCGCTATGACGGCGGCATGAATTTCGGCAGCCATATCGACAATTCGATCCGCTTCGTGAAGTCGTCGCTGGGAAGCGGTGCGCCCATCCGTGTGCGCACCGATTTGTCGGCGACGCTCTTTCTCACCGATCCCGCCGATTATGACGGCGGCGAGCTGGTGATCGAGGACACCTATGGCGAACATCGCGTCAAGCTGCCGGCGGGCGACATGATTTTGTATTCCGCCACCAGCCGCCATCACGTGACGCCGGTGACGCGAGGTAGCCGCTGGTCATCCTTTTTCTGGATTCAAAGCATGATCCGCGACGAGGCCGCGCGGCTGATGCTGTTCGAGATGGATAAGGCCATTCAGGGATTGCGCAAACAGGTCGGTGACAATGACGAAGTCGTCAGCCTGACAGGACTTTATCACAATCTGGTCCGCCGCTGGGCGGATGCGTGAGGATGCCATGAGCTTTGCCGCGTTCCGCCGCATGATGTTCCAGGTTCATATGTGGGTCGGGCTGATCCTTGGGCTGCTGCTCGCAATTCTGGGCATCTCCGGCAGCATTCTGGTTTACGATAATGCCGTTCTCGACATGATGGCGCCGCGGGCCGCTGCGGTGGGCGCGCCTTTGCCGCTCGAGAAGATCGCGGACGTGGCGCGCACCGCTGCCGGGCGCGGCCAGATGCAGATCACCTTGCCGCGCGAACCGGGCGAAGCGGTTTCGGTGCGCGTGACCCAACCAAGAGTGGGAGAAGGTGCGCGCCCGGGCCGCAGAGAAGGTGGCGGAGAAGGGCGTGCCGAAGGCACAAGCCCGCGCCGCGCGGCGGAAGGACAACGGACGGCCCCGCCGGCGGGTCCGCAACGGCAGCCGGCGATGCAAGTCTTTATCGATCCGGTATCGGGCGCGGTGCTGGGGACGCAAAAGGCCGGTCTGCCGCCCGTGCTGATGTTCGTGCACCAGCTTCACGGCAATTTCCTGATGGGCCGCGAAGGGCGCCAATTCGTGGGCTGGCTGGGCGTCGCCATGCTTGCGTTGGGTGTCACCGGCCTGGTGTTGTGGTGGCCCAAGCGCGGCCAATGGAAATATGCCTTCCTGGTGCGGCGCACGGCGACGGGCCTGCGCTTCCATCGCGAGCTTCATGCCGCGACAGGCATCTGGATCTTCGTGGTCTTTATGATCGTGAGCTTCTCGGGCGTGGTCATCGCGTTCCCTGCTGCGTTCGGGATGGCCGGCGGCGGGCAGGCGGGGCGGCCGGCGTTCAATCTGCGTGAGGGCCCGGAAATCGAAGCCGTGGCGGGCGCCACCGCGATCCGCGCGCAAGACGCCATTGCGATAGCGCGCGAGGCGCTGCCCAACGCAACCGTCACCGGCATCACCTTGCCGTCGCGGCGCGATCGCACCCTCATGGTCAATATGGAAGCCAAGGTCGGCGTGGGCGCGACGGTCTATATCGACCCCTGGCGCGGCAAAGTCGTGGCCACGCGCGACATGTCGGGCAGCGTCATGGCGTGGCAGCGGCCGCTGCATCAGGGCTCAGGCCTGGGCCTGATCTGGCAGTTCCTGGTGTTTCTCAGCGGCCTTGTGCCGGCGCTGTTCGTTTTCACCGGCGTGGTGATGTGGCTTAAGAAGCGCAAGCGGCACATCCCGATGTCCGCGGTTCTCGCCGAGGAGACCGCGGGATGACGATGCATCTGTCCAGCGAGGCGTTCGACGAACGCACGGCGCACACCTTGCGTGCCCTGCCGCGTCCGCAAGGCGAGGGGCGCAGCAATGCGGGCGCTCTGCTGGTCACGATCCTCATCCATGTCGCTGCGATCTTCGCGTTTATTCTGGGCGTGCAGGTGGCGCGCCCGTTCAAGGCGCCGCCGGCGCTGATGATCCAGTTGGAGAAGCCCAAACAGGACAAGCTCGATTCCGCCGTCCCGCCGCCGCCGATGACCCGTCCGACGGTCATCACCGCGCCGCCGCCGGAGGTTGTTTTGCAGCCACCGCCACGCGTCATCCAGGCATCACCTCCGCTGGCGACACCCGCGCCGCCCGCGACGCCTGCGCCCGTCATACAGAAAGGCGCCGGCGACGGACGCGAGAGCTTCGGCAGCCGCCTGCTCGCTCATATCAATCGGTTCAAGCAATATCCGCCCGCCGCCCGCAAGGCGCATATCGAAGGCTCGGTCATGCTGCATTTCGTGATGGATGCGAACGGCCATGTTCTGCAAGCCGACATTCAGAAAAGCTCCGGTCGTGCGGTGCTGGACAATGAAGTGTTGGCAATGATCCATCGCGCAGAGCCGCTTCCTGCGCTGCCCGCCGATTATCCCACCCGCACGCTCGACGCCGTGGTTGGGCCAATCGAATTCGGCTTGGATCGCTGAATCGCCTCAGCCGTTGTTCACGCCAGGCGCGCGCGTCGCCCAGAGCAGGGCGACGAACAGGCCCTTGGAGCGCGGCAAGAGCACCAGCGACAGCGCAGTGAACAGCGCCGCCCACACCGTTACGCCTGCCCAGAAGGGCATATAGGCTTCCAGGCTGATCATGAACATCAGCGGCATGAAGATGTGGCCGACCACGATGATGGTGCCCCAGGGCGCGGCGTCGTCGGCGCGGATGCGGCCGTAATGGGCGCCGCAATTGGAGCAGGATTCGACCTGTTTCAGATAGCTGGCGAACAATTTCGTCTTGCCGCAGCTGGGGCACAGGCCCATCAGGCCGCGCCGCATCGCCAGGCCCAGGGGGATCTCATTCGTCGGGGTCTGCTGCAGGGCCATTGCTGAAATTCCGCTTTCCAAATCAGCCTCCATACACTAGAACATACAATGTCCGTATATATGGAAACTTGAGTCCGTACAATGCCCAAAGCGACGCAGGCCGAGAGTTGGCAGCCATCCCAAGGTCTTGGAGAGGGGCCCGTCTATCTTGCCATCGCCGACGCTATAGCAGCCGACATGGCGTCCGGGCGCCTGGAGCCGGGAGCGCGGCTGCCGCCGCAGCGCGCGCTGGCCAAGGTGCTGGGCATCGATTTCACCACCGTCACGCGCGCCTATGCCGAAGCAGGCAAGCGCGGACTGGTGGAGGGGCGGGTCGGCCATGGCACCTATGTCCGGCTGCGGCAGACCCGCAGCGCGCCAGTGCCAAGCCGCGCTTTCGATATCAGCATGAACCTGCCGCCGCGGTTCGAAGATGTCGCCTTGGCCACGCGCTTGCAGGCCGGGATCGCGATGGTCGCAGGCGAAGGCAATGATCTGCTGCTCGCTTATCAGGATCCGGGCGGCGCGGCACCGGACCGTGAAGCAGGCGCGCAATGGCTGAAAGACCGCCTGCCGGAGGTGAGCGCGGATCGCATCGCCATCTGCGCGGGCACACAAGGCGCGCTGGCGGCGGTGCTGTCGCTCCTGACGCAGCGCGGCGACACGGTTTGCGTGGAGGCCTTGGCCTATCCGGGCTTTCTGGCGCTTGCCGCGCATCAGGGCATTGCGCTCAAATCCATCGCAATGGATGAAAATGGCATCCTGCCGGAAAGCTTCGAGGCGGCGTGCCGCGATCACGAGCCCAAGGCGCTTTACTGCACGCCGACATTCCACAATCCCACCACCGCCACCCTTCCGAAGCAACGCCGACGCAAATTGGTCGAGATCGCGCGCCATTATCGCGTCGCCATCATTGAAGATGATGCTTATGGCGCCTTGCCGCGCGATGCGGTCCCGCCGCTGGCGGCCTACGGGCCCGACTGCGTCTATCATATTGCCGGCCTCTCCAAATGCCTGTCGCCGGCTTTGCGCATCGCCTATCTGGTCGTGCCCGATGCGCGCATCCAGCAACGCGCGGCCGATGCCATTCGCGCCTTCGCCGGCATGGCGTCGCCCTTCACCGCCGCGATCGTGACACGCTGGATGGAAGAAGGGCTCGCGGAAGCGGTGCTGAATGCCATCCGCGCAGAGACCGCGGCCCGCCATGCCGTCGCGGCAAAACTCTTGCCGTCCGCCATCGGCGATGCGGAATGTTTTCATGCCTGGCTGACCTTGCCGCAGGGATGGACCGCTGGCGCCCTGGCGGCGCGCGCGCGCCTTCACGGCATCGGCCTGGTGACGGCGGATGTCTTCGCGACGGCCAAGGCGCCGGAAGCGGCCCGCATCAGCCTGGGCGCGCCCCGCACGCGCCAGGATCTGACGCGCGGTCTGGAAATGCTGGCCGATCTCCTGCAGCGCGGGCCCAACAGCACGGCCTCGATTGTGTGAGATGTGTAGAATTATGCGGCTGAAGGACGAGCGGGGCTGGCGTCGCCGAGCGCTTCGTGAAGCCGGTACCGGACCTGGTCGGCGGTGTCGTCTTTCGAAATCTCGATGTATTTCACGCCCGCTTTCCGGAGTGCTTCTTTTTTGACTGCGTCCCTGGCTGCGGCGTTGCCCTGATAATGCCCTGCGCCCTGATATTCGATCGCTACAACGGGCCAACCGCCACGATCCACCACCAGCATATCGACGCGTTTACTGTTGATGGAGTGAAAAGCCATCTGATCGGAGGGCTTTAGAATTTCGCCCAAGCAGGTCTGCGCGAAAATCCGATAACCGGAGCGTGCCGCAGCCAGGTCATCTTCGATGGTCTTGAAGACAGAATATTCCCCGACACTGAGAATTTTTCGCCTTTGGAAATTCGCGCGCATGACGAAATTAAGCTGTTGCGCCGGATCGGTGATGTCGAATCCGAATGACTTGTCGTTACTGCCCTTGAAGGGCGGCCGATATCGAGAAGACTTTGACGGTCGAAATCCCCATATCGCTCCTAGCAGCAAGATTAAAGCTAGGGCCGCCAGGAGCATCGAAAGTGCCGGGATCTGAATGTTTTCCAACACGGACCACCGCGCCTTTTCGTGCAACTCCTGGTTGGCGCAGGTTAGGACACGGGCGTTAACAATTCATTGGCCGGATAGGCTGGTTACTGCGCTCACAACGCTATCTGTCCCATTCGTGCCAGCGCATCTTCAGCGAGTTTTTTCGTTAACGCTCCAGCGGGCAAAGGCTTCGCCAAGCCTGCCGCCTGACCGGACCAAAGATTGCTGAAATCGCCGGCGCCGTTCTTTTCCGCGTTTGCCTTCAGCGGCGCCAGCGCCCGTCCGGCATTGGGAAAGAGCGGGGCATCCGGCGAGAGCGGCCCCATCTCGCACATCAGGCGATTGACGATGCCGCGCGCGGGGCGTCCCGTGAAAAGATTGGTGATTTCGGTGTCTTCGTCGGTGGCGGCCGCGAGCGCGCGGGCATGCACGGCGCTCACCTTGGCTTCGGGACAGAAGAGATAGGCCGTACCGATCTGCACCGCGCTTGCGCCCAGCGCCAACGCGGCGGCAATGCCGCGCCCATCGGCGATGCCACCGGCTGCGATCACCGGCACGCGCACGGCATCGGCGATCTGGGGCACCAGCGCGAAGGTGCCGATCTGGCGGGCCATATCGTGACTGAGGAAGTTGCCACGATGACCACCGGCTTCCACGCCCATGGCGATGACGGCGTCGCAGCCGCGTTCATCCAGCCAGCGTGCTTCGGCGACGGTGG
>CAYWWT010000007.1:0-29707 GCA_964461855.1 uncultured Rhizobium sp.
GAAACGAAGCCGAGCTGCTTTTCGCGGTCCAGAATTGCGATCTGATATTTCTGGAAGAGCTTCCACCATTCCTGCTGATAGCCGTATTTCACGTGATAGACCCATTCCACTTGATAGGGCTGATCGGCGGCAAGCACGGATTGCGTGGGGAAAAACGCGACAGCGGCAAGCGCGGACAACAGAATGCGGCGCATAGGCAACTCCTCATCGGCAAGGACTGCATCATCAATCCTTTTAATCTCGATAGAGTCAATAGTGATTTAGAAAAAGCCTCTGCTGCAAACGCCGCGCGCAGCGATGCGTTGCAAACCACGCTTGCCGGAATGGAGAATTCTAGAGTGCGCCCGCGCGCTTCATCTGGGCCGCCGCGCTCGCGAGCGAGCGGGATTCGAGCACATCCGCCGTCGCATCGCGGGCCACGGCCATCACCTTGCGAATGCCGCACACCGCTTCGTCGAAGCAATCGTCGCATTTGCGATACGCCATCACGCTGACACAGGGCGTCAGCGCCAAGGGTCCGTCGGTGACGCGCAGCACATCGGCAAAGCTGATGTCCCTGGCGGCCCTCCCCAAGGAATAGCCGCCGCTGCGGCCGCGATGGCTCCGCACGATGCCAGGCTTTTTCAGTTCCAGAAGGATCTGCTCCAAGAACTTCTTGGGTATGTTGGCGGTGTCAGCGATTTCTGCAATCTGCATTGGGCTGCTGTCGCTGCGGCCGGCCAGGACCAGCAGCGCCCGCAAGGCGTAATGAGACTTCTGGGAAAGCATGTTCCCACCATACACGATTATCCCGATAGGCTAATGTAGAAAGCGCAGCGTCGAACTGCCGTGATTTGACGACAGCTTGCGACAAGCCGGGCCTATACCGGCCGGCATTTGCGCTATAGTTGGATATCGGCTCCCGAGGGGGCTGGAAGCGGGGGATAGCGCCGGGGCTTGCGTCCGCGCCAAGCTCGCGCACGTCACGCATTTGGTGTTGCCCAGGGTTCGGAGACGACGCGCCTATGACTTGGATCGTCCGCGTTGCGCTGGACCGGCCCTATACCTTCATTGTGCTTGCCATCGTGATCCTGATTTTCGGGCCGCTGGCGGCGCTGCGCACGCCCACCGATATCTTCCCCGCAATCCGCATCCCGGTGGTGGGCGCGGTTCTGCAATATAACGGGCTGTCGCCGGACGACATGGCCGGCCGGATCGTGTCGCCCTATGAGCGGCTGATGCCAATCGCCATCAATGATGTCGAGCATGTCGAAAGCCAGGCGATCGCCGGCAATGGCGTCATCAAGATGTTCTTCCAGCCCGGGGTGGATGTCGCCGTCGCCACCGCGCAGATCGCGGGCGCGTCGCAATTCATCATTCGCGGCATGCCGCAGGGCATAAATCCACCCTTCCTCGTCAATTATGACGCCTCCACCGTTCCGATCCTGCAATTGGCGTTATCTTCCGACAGCCTGTCGGAGCAGCAAGTCTCGGACCTGAGCCAGACCGTGTTGCGGCCCGGCCTGGTGTCCGTCCCGGGTTCGACCTATCCGGCGCCCTATGGCGGCAGGTCGCGCAGTGTCCAGATCGATCTCGATCCGCAGGCGATGCAGGCGCATCACATTTCCGCCACCGATGTGCAGACCGCCATCGGCAACCAGACCCAGATCATTCCCGCGGGCAACGTCAAGATCGGCAGCTATCAGTATGTCGTGAAGCTGAACAATGCCGCCGACTCCATCGAGGGCCTCAACAATATCCCGGTCAAGGTGGTCGATGGCGCGACCATATTCATGCGCGATGTGGCCCATGTCCGCGACGGCAGCCCACCCCAGACCACCATCGTACATGTCGACGGAAAGCGCGCCGTTCTGATGACGGTCCTGAAGAACGGACGGGCTTCGACCCTCGACGTCGTTCAGGGCATCAAGGACGTCCTGCCGCGCATGCGGCAGCTGTTACCGGACTCCTTCAAGATCGATCTGCTCAACGATCAATCGATCTTCGTCAAGGCGGCGGTGTCCGGCGTGGTGCGCGAAGGCGCCCTGGCGGCCGCACTGACCAGCCTGATCATTCTTCTGTTCCTGGGAAGCTGGCGGTCGACAATCATCATCGCCACGTCGATTCCGCTTTCGGTTCTCGCGGCACTGATCGCGCTCTGGGCAACGGGCCAGACCCTCAACATCATGACCTTGGGCGGGCTTGCCCTGGCGGTCGGTATTCTGGTCGATGACGCCACCGTCACCATCGAAAACATCAATTGGCATCTGGAGCACGGCAAGGATGTGCGCACCGCCATCATGGACGGCGCCCGCCAGATCGTGCAGCCGGCCTTTGTCGCGCTGCTCTGCATCTGCATCGTCTTCGTGCCGATGCTGGCCCTGCAGGGCGTGGCAGGTTTTCTGTTCGTCCCCATGGCGATGAGCGTGGTGTTCGCCATGATCGCGTCGTTCCTGTTGTCGCGCACCTTGGTGCCGACGCTTGCCCTCTATCTTTTGAAGCCGCATCTGAAACATGCCGGCGACGCCGAGGCCGCGGACCATGCCATGCATATGGCCGAGGGCGATCACATCTTCGCGCGGCTCCAGAGGCGCTTTGAAGCCGGATTCGAAGCGGCGCGCGAATCCTATCGCAACCTCCTGGCCCTGGCGATGAACCGGCGGCGCCTGTTCGTCACGGGATTCATGGCCTGCGTGCTGGTCTCGTTCGTGCTGTTTCCTTTCCTGGGCTCCAATTTCTTCCCCTCGGTGGACACCGGACAGATCACCCTGCATGTGCGCCCGCCCATCGGCACGCGCCTGGAAGACACGACGCAGCAGGTCGCCGATATCGAAGCCAGCATTCGCCGCGTGATCCCGTCCCACGAAATCGCCACCATCGTGGACAGTCTGGGCGTCACCCAAAGCTCCGTGAACCAGGTGTACAACAATACCGGCCTGATCGGTCCGCAGGACACCGACATCTTCATCAGTCTTCAGTCCGGTCACGGCCCCACGCCCGGCTATATCAAGCGCCTGCGCGAGATCCTGCCGCACGCCTTTCCGGGAACGACGTTTTCCTTCCCGCCCGCCGACATCATCAGTCAGATCCTGAACTTCGGCTCCCCCGCCCCGATCGTCGTGCAATTGACCGGCATCAATCACGAAGCGACAAAGGCCTTCGCCTATAAATTGCTGCGCGAGATCCGCCGCGTGCCGGGCATCGCCGATCCCAGGATGCAGCAATCCGACGACACGCCCCAATTGAACTTCACCGTGGACCGGGTGCGCGCGGCGCAGCTGGGCTTCAGCGAAAAGGACGTCACCAGCGCGCTGGCAACCTCCCTCGCCGGCACCGGACAGACCGCGCCGAACTTTTTTCTCAATCCCAAGAACAACGTGTCCTACGGCATCGTGGCCCAGGCGCCCGAATACAAAATGAACTCCCTGGAAGCGCTGCTGAACACGCCGGTCACCAGTTCGGCGGGCGCGCCGCCGCAGAGGCTGGGCGCCTTGGGGAAAATCACCCGCACGCGCTCGGCCGCGGTGGTGAACCACTACAACGTCCTGCCCGAAATCGATCTTTATGCGACCGTGCAGGATCGCGATCTGGGCGCGGTGGCGGCCGATGTGCAGAAGATCATGGATCGTCACCGCAGCGAGTTGCCGCGCGGCGACGAGATGGTGCTGCGGGGACAGATCGCAACCATGAACACGGCGTTTTCGGGACTCGGCCTCGGCCTGATCGCCGCCATCCTGCTGATTTATCTTCTGATCGTGGTGAACTTCCAATCCTGGCTTGATCCTTTCGTCATCATCACGGCGTTGCCGGCGGCGCTGGCGGGCATCGTCTGGATGCTGTTCACCACCGGTACGACCCTGTCGGTGCCCGCGCTGACCGGGGCCCTGATGTGCATGGGCGTCGCCACGGCCAATTCGATCCTGGTGGTGAGCTTCGCGCGCGAACGCCTGACAGCGACGGGCGATCCGGTGCGCTCGGCCGTGGAAGCCGGCGTCACCCGCTTTCGTCCCGTGTTGATGACCGCGCTGGCGATGATCATCGGCATGCTGCCCATGGCGCTGGGCCTGGGCGAAGGCGGCGAGCAGAATGCCCCGCTTGGACGCGCCGTGATCGGCGGCTTGGTTTTTGCGACCATCGCCACCTTGATGTTCGTGCCTGTGATCTTCAGCATCGCGCATGGCCGCCGGCCCGCGGTGGGTGAAGGTGCGCGTGCAAGCGGCCGGGAACCCGGCGAGACCGCGCAGACCGGAGAGATTTATGCGTGACCAGTCCGACATCCTGCGGCACTCGACCCCGTCCCGGCTGAAATTCTGGGGCATCGTGGCGGCCTGCGCGGCGGTCGCCATCGCGGTGGGCGGTATCGGGCTCAGGCTCTATCGCCAGCATGAAGCCGCCCAATGGGCCCAATCCCAGGATGTTCGCACGGTGCAACTGATCAAGCTGTCGGGCGCCGACAGCGGCACCTTGATCCTGCCGGGCGATGTGCAGTCCTGGACCAACGCGCAGATTTATGCCCGCGTCAGCGGTTACTTGCGCAAATGGTATGTCGATATCGGCACGCCGGTGAAAGCGGGCCAGCTTCTGGCCGAACTCGACACCCCCGATCTCGACGGCCAGGTGGCGCAGGGCCGGGCCGACCTCAACACCGCGCTCGCCAATCAAAAGCTTTCCGCCGTCACCGCCAAGCGCTGGGACGCGCTGCTGGCGCAAGGCGCCGTCGCGCGCCAGGATGCCGACGCCAAGGACAGCGATCTTGCCGCCAAGACCGCCATCGTGGCATCGGCGAGAGCCAATCTCGCCCGCCTGGAAGCGATGGAATCCTTCAAGCGGCTGGTAGCGCCTTTCGACGGAATCGTCACCACCCGTTCGGTCGATGTGGGCGCCCTGGTCCTGGTCGGCACGCCGGGAGCGACGCCGCTCTTCACCGTCTCGGACCAGAAGAAGCTGCGCCTCTATGTCCGTGTCCCCCAGACCGATGCCGCCGCCGTGCAGCCGGGCATGACCGCGACCTTCACGGTGCCGGAGTTGCCGGGCCGCGAATTCACCGCCACCCTGGCCGCCAGCGCCAATGCGGTCTCCAGCACCAGCGGTACGCAACTTCTCCAATTCCAGACCGCCAATCCCGATGGCGCGATCCGCCCCGGCAGCTATGCCGAAGTGCGCTTTACCCTGCCGCCGGGCAAGAATGCGGTGCATGTGCCCGCCACCGCCCTGATGTTCCGCGATCAGGGCCCCGTGGTCGCCACCGTGGACGCCGGCGGCCATGTGAAAATAAAGACCATCACCATTCGCCGCGACCTGGGCCGTTCGGTCGAAGCGGGCGCGGGCCTTTCCCTCAACGACCGCGTGATCGATAATCCGCCGGACTCGATTCGCGATGGCGACCCTGTACGGATTGGCGAAACCCAATCCTGATATTCCGGAGGATTGTATGTACCGTTTTGTGGCGTTGATGAGCATCGCGCTTCTGTGCGCGCCGACATTCGCCTGCGCCAAGAAGGAAGAGAAGGCCGCGAAGTATGACCTGAGCGCCGCTTCCAACCAGAAATTCCTCGCGGATTATGCGGCCAAGCCCGGCGTCTTCAAGACCGCCGATGGCTTGATGTATCGCGTGCAGAAGGCCGGCAAGGGCGCCGCGCCGCAATCGGGCGCCGACATGGTCACCGTCACCTACAAGGGCTGGCTGATCAACGGCAAGGTGTTCGATCAGACCCAGGAAGGCCAGACCGCGGACTTCCCCGCCGGTCAGTTGATTCCCGGCTGGGTCGAAGCGCTCTCGCTGATGAAGGAAGGCGACAGCTGGGAGTTGGTGGTGCCGTCCGACCTGGGTTACGGCCCCGAAGGCGCAGGCGAAGATATTCCGCCGGATCAGACCCTGGTCTTCAACATGACCCTTCTGAAGGTCAAGCCGGCGCAATAGCTGCCGGAATAATGGCGTAATTCAGAGCCGGTGCGACCAGTTTGGTCACACCGGCTTTTTTGTGCCTTTCAGAATCTGTACGTCGCCGTCATGCCAGTCATCCGCGGCGCCAGCGGAATGCACTGCGTCACGCCCGATGTTCCCGGACTTCCGAAAGTGGGATTGGGCAGCGAATTCAGCGTGCCGTTATATTCCGGCAGGCACGCCTCAGTGTTGGCGACATTGTTCATGAAGAACGCAATGTCCGCGCCGCTCTTGCCCACATCGGTGAAATCCAGCCGCATATTCAGCATGCCGTAAGCGAAGGTGCGCTGCGAGGGGTTGAAGCCGCGCATGTCCGCGAGATAGCGGCTTTGCCAGTAATAATGCGCCGTCAAGATCGTGTCGCCCAGCGGGAAACCGATATCCGGATCGCCGAAATTGACGGTCGCCGTCTCGTTGGTCTGCCAGCGCGGTACCGGAATGGGCGTGCCCGACAGATTGTTGTTGGTGGGCTGCAGATAGCCCGGCGGCGCCACGAAGGTGAAATCGGTATAATAAGGATCGATATAGCTGCCCGCCGAATTCAAGGTCAGCCAGTCGGTGGGCAGCACCGTGAGGTCCCATTCGGCGCCATAGATGCGCGCCTGGCGGGCGTTCAGCGTGATATTGTCATTGAAATTGTTGATGCACTGATTGGCGTTCAGCGCCGCCTGGGTGCAGGCGCCGCCGCCATTGGCGGTCGCGACCGTCACATTGGGCACGTTCTGCTGCACTTGAATGTTGTGATAGGCGGTCTGGTACAGCGCCAGATTGGCGCGCACCGGCATATTCATCACCGTGAAATCGGACTTGGCCCCGACTTCGTAATCCTGCACTTGTTCGGGAAGCGCCGTGAGGGCGGCGATGTTGATCGCCTGGGTGTTGATGCCGCCGGAGCGGTAGCCGGACCGCATGGTGGCATAGACCATGGTGCCGTCCCACAGGTCATGGTCCAGCGCCAAGGTATAGGTGGGCTTGTGATAGCTCTTGGAAATGTTCGTGCCGCAGGCCGATTGCGGCAGAATGTTGCCATTGGCGTCGGTGAGGAAGCAGAACTGGCTCTGTCCGGCATAGGAGATGCCGTTGATCACATAGGGCGTCGAAGTGAAGACCGCATTCTTGCCGGGAGTGGCGATAGCTGCCGGCGTCAGGATTGTCTGGCTGTTGATGCTGGCGAAACGCTCGTCATAGGTGTAGCGGACGCCAGCGGTGACACGGGTGTCGGGCCAGATGCTGTAGGTCGCCTGCGCGTAAGCCGCGTAGGACGAATTTTCTTCGCTGTTGTGGCTCCAGTCGGTGACGGTGATCTGCTTGGACGTGCTGGGCGCAGAACCGGCATTGGTCGAGAACAGATCCAGCATGCCGCCGTCATTGGGGCTCTTTTCGGTGAAATAGAACAGCCCCGCCGTCCATTTCAGCTTGTCGTCCAGGGCATTGCCGTTGACGGTCAGTTCGGACTGCCAGGATTCATAATTGGGCGTGTTGTAGCTGTAGATGTTGGTGGCGAAGGGCTGACCGCGGCTCACCGCCTGGCCCGTGCTGTTCCAGGTGCGATAGGCCGACATCAGCTTCACGTTGGTGTCGCCGAAGCTCTTGTTCGCGGTGGCCGAATAGGTCTGGTAATGGCCGACATTCAGGTTGCTGACCGCCTGTTCCGTACTCCAGAAGCCGTAATTCTTCTCGCGTGCCAGGGAATTCAGCACCGAATTGTAGGCGGTGGGCGACGGGTTCGGGTTGGAAGCGCTGTTGGCGTCGAAGTTAAGAAAAGTCGGATCGACTTTGTGGCCGAGCAGGTCGGTGAAAGTGGAGCAGGCGCCGGGAATGTTGCAGATCGAGGCGCGGCCCAGGGACTTCGTCGTGCCGACGAAGGAATTCAAATCGTGATAGGTCGAGCCGGTGTCATGCTCGGCGGCGATATCGGCGCGCAGCAGCAGATCGAAGCTGTCGTCCGGCTGCCATTTGAGCGAGAAGATGCCGCCAACCTTGTTGGAGCCGAAGGAGGGCTGGTCGTTGGACGCGCCGCTCACCGGATCGAAATAATGGTTGGAGACGTAACCGCGCTGGTTGTCGAAATTCAGCGCCACGCGCGCGGACAAGGTGTCCGACAAAGGCAGATCCACCGCCCCTTGCAATCCGGCGCGGCCATAGTCACCCAAGGTGCCCTGAACATAGCCGCCGAATTCCCTGCCCGGTTCACGGCTGCGATAGAGGATCGCGCCGCCGGTCGAATTGCGCCCGACCAGGGTGCCTTGCGGCCCCTTCAGCACTTCCAGGCTTTCGACGTCGAACAGCGAGCCGCCCAGGCCGACCGCGCGGGCATAATAGACACCGTCCTTGTAGACTGCGGACGCGGTGTCGAAAGCCAATCCCGGGTTGCCGCCGCCCGAGGGCGAGTCGAAATTGCGCTGGCCGCGGATGGTGATGTTGAGCGTGTCCTGCCGAAACGCGGTCGGTTGCACATAGACCGAAGGCGACACTGTTTTGAGGTCCTGGATGGTCAGGACGTTCAGCTTCGAGAGCTCGTCCTGGTTGAAAGCCGTGATCGAGATGGGAACGGATTGCGCATTCTCGGTCCTTTTGCGGGCCGTGACGATGACGGTCTCCAGGCCCGAAACAGTGGTGGTCTGGGATTGCGCCGAAGAAGGCGTAACGCCCGCGCCCACCATCAAAGCCGACACCGCCACACCTGTATAGAAGCGCCCGTACCGCATTTTTCCGTCCCCGACACATATTTTTGGTGGCCGAAGCTGTAATGGAACTGTTTTCCGAAAAGAAGTGCGCCAAGGCCGCAACCGCGCTAAATCGCGATGCTGTTGCACGAAATAGGCGCACCCTTGGATAAAAACCGGGAAAAATTCCCGATCTGCACGGTGCAGGCGCTGCTTCTGATGGGCTTCGTCCTTCTGCTGGCGCTGAATTGGCCCGGCCAGATGTCTTACGACTCCGTGGTGCAGTTGGCGGATGGTCGAAGCGGCCATTACGATTCTTGGCATCCGCCCGTCATGGCGTGGCTTCTGGGCCTGTTCGACGGCTTCGTGCCCGGGACCGGCCTTTATCTGCTGTTCGTCACGTTGCTGCTGCTGGGTGCCTGGTTCGTTTTACTGCGCAAGGCGCGGCCCCGACCCTTTCCGGCAATCCTCCTTATACTGATCTTTCTCACGCCGCAGCTTCTGCTCTATCAAGGCACGATCTGGAAGGACGTGTTGTTCGCCAATGCCGGCATCGCCGGTTTCGCGGCGCTCGCCGTTGCTGCGGAATATTGGCTTCCTGTCCGCAGGCGCTATGCGCTGCTGGGCGTCTCGGTTTTGAGCCTGAGCCTGGCGGCACTGGCGCGGCAGAACGGCGTGCTGCTTCTACCCGTTGCCGCCGTGACATGCGGCTTGATCGCCGCGCGGCTGCAAACCCCTCGCGTGGGCTGGAAACAGGGATCGGGCTTTCTGGCTGCGGGCCTGGTCATTATCGGCCTGGCGAATTTCGCCCTTTCCTTTCGCAGCGATTCCGGCGTCGGTGCCGCCAACCAGCTTCGCCTGGCCCAGACCTATGATCTCACCGGCATGCTGCATCAGGATCCGTCCCTCCGTCTCACTATGCTCGAGCGGCAAGCGCCTCTCCTCGCCGCCGCGATCCGCGAAGATGGCGTCCCGCTCTATTCCCCGCACCTGATGGACACGCTGGAAAATTCCACCCGGCTGAACGACGCGATCTATCGCGCGCCGCCGGGCGCGATCTTCGCGCAATGGCGCCAGATGGTGACGGCGCATCCCCTAACCTATCTGCGCGAACGCCTGCCGGTCTTCGGCTGGGTCGTGGCGCCGCCGGATCTGCTTCTCTGCCATCCCGATGTCGTGGGCGTTGATGGGCCGCCCGAGACACTGAAGCAGCTTGGCCTTGTCTCCCATATCCGCGTCCAGGACCGGTTGCTCTATCGCTATGTCGCGCGGTTCTTTTACACGCCGATCCTGTCGCATCTCTTCTATGGCGTGCTGGCGGTGCTGGCTCTGGTGCTCTTGCTCCGGCGACGGACCCCCGCCGACATGGCGATGGCCGGACTGCAGATCGCGGCCCTTCTTTTTGCCCTCAGTTTCTTCATCGTCTCGGTCGCCTGCGATTATCGCTACCTCTATTTTCTGGACCTGGCGGCGATGACCGGCTGGCTGCAACTTGCCGGGGCTATGCGGCGCGAGCGCGGAACGCCCCTCCCTGGATTGCCGTCACGTAAGCCCTGACATTGGGGAGACTGCTGACAGCGGCCACCACCAAAACATGTTGAATTGATGGATAAATTGTCAGATGACGGGTAGCCGGATGCGGGCGATCCCTCTTTTTCCGGGGACCAGTATTCCCATCCGGCAGGGTCCGCCCCCTTGTCCCATGCGGCACCAATACCGATATTAAGCGTTATCAGGGACGGCGAATCGTCCGTAATGGTTTTTTATTTAAAATCAGATATTTCGGTGGGGTATGAAGTTTCGTCCTGCTCTCCTGGCTGCCCTGGGCGCCGCTCTTTTGGCCAGTGCCTGTGCCACCAACGATCCCGAGTCGATCGCGCAAAACGATCCGTGGGAGCCGACCAACCGCGCCATCTTCGATTTCGACGTGAAGCTGGATCATGCGGTCGCCCGCCCGGTGGCGAAATTCTACCGGAGCGCCGTGCCTGAGCCGGCGCGCGATGGCATCCACAATGCCCTCACCAACCTGAATTCACCGGTGATCTTCACCAACGATGTGCTGCAAGGCGAGGCTGACAAGGCGACGGATACGTTTGGCCGCTTCATGATCAACTCGACGGTCGGTGTCGCCGGCCTGATCGATGTCGCCGCCAAGATGGGAATCCCCGGCCACGACAATGATTTCGGCATCACCTTGGGCAAGGCCGGCGCGGCGGAAGGCTCCTATCTGGTGCTGCCCTTTGCCGGTCCCAAGCCGCCGCGCGATCTGGTCGGCGCGGGCGCCGACATCGCCTTCGATCCGCTGACCTACATCACCTGGAACAATTCCACGCTCTATATGATCATCCGCGGCGGGTTGGGCGTGCTGGACGAGCGCGCCGCCAACATCGATGTGGTGCAGCAGATCGAACGGTCTTCGATCGATTTCTACGCCACCACCCGCAGCCTCTATCGCCAGAACCGCGCCGCCCAGATCAATGGCGGCAAAGCGCCCGACGAGAATCTGCCGAACTTCTGATCCCGATATCTAAGTCCCGGGCTGGCCGGTTGAACTCATTCCGCCGGGGCTGGCGCCTCGCCGCCATGGCCCATCTTGCCGTGATACCAGCGGTTCCAGGTGCGCTTCCACGCAAGCCGCCAGCGGTCGAGGTAAAGATAGACCACCGGCGTGGTGTAGAGCGTGAGCGCCTGGCTCATGACCAGCCCACCCACGATGGAAATGCCCAAAGGTTCGCGCATTTCGGACCCTTCGCCGATGCCGACCGCCAGCGGCAGCGCCCCCAGAATGGCGCCCATCGTGGTCATCATGATGGGGCGGAAGCGCAGCAGGCAGGCGCGATAGATCGCTTCGCGCGGATCCAAATTCTCACGCCGCTGCACATCGATCGCGAAATCGATCATGATGATGGCATTCTTCTTCACCACGCCCACCAGCAAAATGACGCCGATGAAAGCAATCAAGCTGAAATCGGTCTTGAAGATCAGCAGCGCCAGCACCGCGCCCACGCCTGCCGATGGCAGGGTCGAGAGAATGGTGAGGGGATGGACATAACTCTCATAGAGAATGCCCAGCACGATATAGATCGTCAGGATCGCCGCGATGAACAAAAGCGGCAGATTGGCGAGGGACTGGCGAGCAAGCTGCAAGGTTCCGGCGGCTTCGCCATGCACCGAGATCGGCACATGGATCGCCGCCATGGTGCGGTCGATGGCGCGCGAGGCCTGATCCTCGGTCACGCCCTTTGGCAATTCGAAAGAGAAGGTCGTGGCCACGAACGGGCCTTGATGGTTCACGGACAAGGGCGTCGTGCCCGGGCCGTAGCTGACAAAAGCCGAAAGCGGCACCATTTTTTCGACCCGGGTGGAAACGGATGCGCCGGTCGAACCGCCATTGCGCCCGGTCGACGTGATGGAGTTGAGCTGCTGGTTGCGCACCGCGTCGGCGGCCTGTGCCGCCACGTCTGTACCGGTGTCGGTGCTCGTGGTCGTTGTCGTCGTGGTCGTCGTGCCGCTGAAGGCGCCGCCCGCACCCGCGCTGGACTGGGTCCCGCTGATATTGCCCGATGTGGAGACATAGATATCGCGCAGGGTTTCCGGGCTCTGCCAGAACTCCGGCGCCACTTCCATCACCACATGATACTGGTTTTTGTCCTTGTATATGGTCGAGACCTGGCGCTGTCCGAACGCGTCATACAGCGTGTTGTCGATCTGTGAGGCTGTCAGCCCGAGGCGCGAGGCGGTGGCGCGGTCGATCTTGAGATCGACTTCCAGGCCCTTGTCCTGCTGGTCCGAATTGACGTCCTGCAGCTCGGGCACATTCTGCAGCGCCTCGGTGATCTTGGGCACCCACAGATTCAATTCGTCCAAGGTATCGGCCTGGATCGTGTATTGCAGCGAGCCGTTGCCCTGGCGGCCGCCGGAGCGCACGCCCGTCGAGCTCATCGGACGCAGGAACATGCGAGCGCCCGCGATGCCCTCGAATTTGGGCCGCATGCGGTCGATCACGTCTTCCGAACTGATATAGCCGCGTTCCGCCGGCGATTTCAGGGTGATGAAAAGCTGCCCGGTGTTGGTGGCACCGCCGCCGCGCCCACCGCCGCCGCCGCCAATGGAGCCAGCCACCTGCGCCACGGCCGGATCGGCCCGGATGATGTCGCCGAACTGAATGAACTTCTTCTGCATCGCCTGATAGGAGATGCTCTGGTCGCCGCGGATATTGCCGAAGATGCGGCCCTCGTCGACTTCCGGAAAGAAGCCCTTGGGAATGATGCCGAGCAGATAGAAATTCAGCGCCACCGCCACGAACAAAGTGAAAATGATGGTCTTGGGATTGTCGAGCGACCAGGCGAGCGTGCGGCGGTAGAAATCCAGGCTGATCTCGAAAGTCCGGCGCGCGATGCGCGTGAATCCATTCTCGCGCTCTTTCGAGAAATCGAGATAGGCGCACATCATCGGCGTGACCGTGAGCGAGACGATCAGCGAGGCGAAGATTGCCAGGGTCAGGGTGATGGCGAATTCGTGGAACAGCCGGCCGATGATGCCGCCCATCAGAAGAATGGGCAGGAATACCGCCACCAGCGAGATGCTCATCGAGAGGACCGTGAAGGCGACTTCCTGCGCGCCCTTGAGCGCCGCCTGGTAGCGGCTTTCGCCCGCCTCCAAATGGCGCGTGACGTTTTCCAGCACCACGATGGTGTTGTCGACCACGAAGCCGGTCGAGATGATCAACGCCATCAGCGAGAAATTGTCGAGCGAGAAGCCCAGCAGATACATCATGCCGAAGGTGCCCAGCAGCGCCAGCGGCACCGACACCGCGGGAACCAGCGTGGCGCGCAGATTGCGCAGGAACAGGAAGACCACCAGCACCACCAGGATAGTGGAAAGCACCAGGGTGATTTCCACATCCTGCACGGAATCGCGGATGGAAACGGTGGTGTCCTGGATCACCGACAGATCGACCGCGGGCGGCAGCACGCCATGCTGCAGCTGGGGAAGCATCTCCTTGATGGCATCGACCACCTGAATGACATTGGCGCCGGGCTGCTGGGTGATCGTCACCAGCACGGCAGGCTGGCCATTCGCCAGGCCCATGTTGCGGATATTTTCCACGCCATCGTGCACGTCCGCCACATCCGACAGCCGTACCGCCGCGTTGTTGCGATAGGCGATGATCAACGACCGGTATTCATCGGCCTGGGAGGCATTGTCGTTGGA
Source organism: uncultured Rhizobium sp. (assembly GCA_964461855.1). Taxonomy (GTDB): domain Bacteria; phylum Pseudomonadota; class Alphaproteobacteria; order Micropepsales; family Micropepsaceae; genus Rhizomicrobium. Next base: position 13,804 of record CAYWWT010000007.1, read on the forward strand.
ATAGACCTGGAAGCGAAGCTTGCCTTGCTCGATGGCGCCTTTGGGACTGTTGGCGCCGGCATTGGCGGACGAGATCGCGGCGCGCACATCTTCCAGGCCGATGCCGTATTTGAACAAGGCGCGGGGGTTGAGCTCGATGCGGACCGCCGGCAGCGCCGCGCCCGCCAACGACACGTCGCCCACCCCGGAAATCTGCGACAGCTTCTGCTGCAGCACATTGGACGCCTGGTCATAGATCTGTCCCGGCGTCAGGGTCTTGGACGTCAACGCCATCACGATGATGGGGAAGGACGAGGGATTGAACTTGAAATAGGTTGGGTTGGAGCGCAGCGCCGCCGGCAGATCGGCATGGGCGGCGTTGATCGCCGCCTGCACGTCGCGCGCCGCGCCGTCGATATTGCGGCTGATGTCGAATTGCAGCACGACCTGGGTTGAACCCACCGAACTGCGCGACGTCATCTGGGTGACGTCCGAGATCGCACCCAGATGCCGTTCCAGCGGCGTCGCCACCGTGTTCGACATCACTTCCGGACTGGCGCCGGCCATATTGGCGCTGACCACGATCACCGGCAGGTCGATATTGGGCAACGGCGCCACCGGCATCAGGAACAGCGCGCCGAACCCGGCCAGCGCCATGCCGATCGCCAGAAGCGTGGTGGCGATGGGCCGGCCGGTGAAGATGGCGACGATGTTCATGGCTCAGCCGGGCGCCGCGGCCGGGTCGCCGCTGCGCCGCGCGCGCCATTCGCGCAGCTCCCGGCCCCAGCGGTCGAAATAGATATAGATCACCGGCGTGGTGAAGAGGGTGAGAAGCTGGCTGACCAGAAGCCCGCCCACGATCGCGATGCCCAAGGGATGGCGCAGTTCCGAGCCCATGCCCGAACCCAGCATCAGCGGCAGGGCGCCGAACAACGCCGCCACCGTGGTCATCATGATGGGACGGAAGCGCAGCAACGCCGCCTGGTGGATGGCTTCGGTCGGCGACTTGCCTTCGTTGCGCTCGGCCTCCAGCGCGAAGTCGATCATCATGATGGCGTTCTTTTTGACGATGCCGATCAACAGGATGATGCCGATGATGGAAACGATGTTGAGGTCGTGGCCGGTAACGATCAGGGCCAGGAGCGCGCCGACGCCCGCCGATGGCAAGGTGGAAAGGATCGTCACCGGATGGATGAAGCTCTCATAGAGCACCCCCAGCACGATATAGACCGTGACCAGCGCGGCGATGATCAGGAGAACTTCATTGCCCAATGTATTCTGGAAGGCGACGGCAGAGCCTTCGAACTGGGAGGTGATGCCCGGCGGCAGCCCGGCTGTGGCCTCGGCATCCTTCACCGCTTCGACTGCCGTCCCCAGCGCATAGCCCGGCGCCACATCGAAGGAAATGGTCGCGGCCGGGAACTGGCTGAGATGACTGACCTGCAACGGCACCATGCGCTGATCGACTTTGGCGATGGCCGACAGCGGCACCTGGCCGCCGCCCGTTGACGGCAGATAGATGTCGTTCAGCGACGCCACGGAATTCTGCAGCGCCGGATCGGCTTCCATGATCACCCGGTGCTGGGTGGATTCCGTGAAGATGGTCGAGATGATGCGCTGGCCGAAACTGTCATACAGCGCATTGTCGATGGTGGCGGCCGAAATGCCGAAACGCGCGGCGGTGTCGCGGTCCACGGTCAGGTAGGCCGACAATCCCTTATCCAGGAAGTCGGTCGAAACATTTCGCAGCGCTTTGGATTTCTGCAACTCGGCGATCAGCTTGGGCACGAAATCGTTGAGCGCAGCCGACGTCGCCGACTGCAGCACGAACTGATATTGCGCCCGGCTGACGGTGGAATCGATGGTCAGGTCCTGCACCGGCTGCAGATAAAAGGTGATGCCGGGAACGGCGTGAGCGTCCGCCACCAGCCGGTCCATGATCTCGGTGACGCTGTCGCGGTCGTCCTTGTCCTTCAGATTGATCAGAAAGCGCCCGCTGTTGAGGGTGGCGTTGGTCCCGTCCACGCCGATGAAGGAGGAAAGACTGGCGACATCCTTGTCCTTCAGGATGTTCTGCGCCACCAGGCGCTGGCGCCGCGACATTTCCTCGAAGGAAACGGTCGGGCCCGCGGTGGTGATCGCCTGGATGAAGCCGGTATCCTGGAGCGGGAAGAAGCCTTTGGGAATCACGATATAAAGCAGGATGGTGAGGACAAGGGTTCCAACCGCAACCGCCATGGTCAAAGGTTGGTGCACCAGCACCCATTTCAGCAGCCGGTCATATTCGGCGACGAAACGTTCGTAATAGGCTTCCGTCTGCTTGCGGAACTTGCCCTGCTTTTTTTCCTCCTGGGCGTGGCTGCGCAGCAGCTTGGCGCACAGCATCGGCACCAGGGTCAGCGACACCACCGCGGAAATCAGAATCGTGATCGAGAGCGTCACCGCGAATTCGCGGAACAGCCGCCCCACCACTTCCTGCATGAACAGCAGCGGGATCAGCACCGCGATCAGGGAAATGGTCAAGGACACGATGGTGAAGGCGATTTCGCCGGAGCCCTTCATCGCCGCTTCGAAGGGCGTATCGCCCTCTTCCAGATAGCGCGTGATGTTCTCGATCATCACAATGGCGTCATCGACCACAAAGCCCGCCGAGATGGTGAGCGCCATCAGGGACAGATTGTTGAGCGAATAGCCCAGAAGATACATCGCCGCGAAAGTCCCCACGATGGAGAGCGGTACCGACAAGCTGGGAATAAAGGTGGCGGGGAGATTGCGCAGGAAGACATAGATCACCAGCACCACCAGGATGACCGCCAGGATCAGTTCGAACTGCACATCGGCGACCGAGGCGCGGATGGTGTTGGTGCGGTCGGTGAGAACTTCCACCTTTACCGAACCGGGCAAGCCGGATTCGATCTGCGGCAGAAGGCGCTTGACGGAATCCACCACCGCAATGACGTTGGCGCCCGGCTGGCGCTGCACATTGAGAAGCACGGCGGGCGTCATGTTGGCCCAGCTCGACAGTTTGTCGTTCTCCGCGCCCTGAATGACCTTGGCCACATCCGACAACCGCACCGGCGATCCATTGCGATAGGCGATGATGATGTTGGCGTAGTCCGCGGCGCTCTGCAGCTGGTCGTTGGCGTTGATGGTGTAGGACTGGGACGCGCCGTCGAAACTGCCTTTGGGCGCGTTGGAATTGTTGTTGTTGATGGTGGTGCGCAGATCGTCGATGTTGAGGCCGTAGGAGGCGAGCTGCTGCAGGTTGGCCTGCACCCGGACGGCGGGACGCTGGGCGCCTGAGATGCTCACCAGACCGACGCCCGACAATTGCGAGATCTTCTGGGCGATGCGGGTATCGGCGATATTCTCGACCGTGGTGATCGGCAGACTGGAGGAGGTGATCGCCAGGGTGATCACCGGCGCGTCGGCCGGATTGACCTTGGCATAAACCGGTGGCACCGGCAGTTGCGGCAACAGGCTGCCGCCCGCATTGATCGCCGCCTGCACTTCCTGCTCGGCCACATCCAGGCTGAGATCGAGATCGAACTGCAAGGTGACGACCGACGAGCCCGCCGAGGAAACCGACGACATTTCCTTCAGGCCCGGCATCTGGCCGAACTGGCGTTCCAGAATGGCGGTGACCGATGTGGTCATCACGTCCGGGCTGGCGCCGGGATAAAAGCTCTGCACCTGGATGGTGGGATAATCCACCTGCGGCAGCGCCGACAAAGGCAGGAAGCGATAGCCGGCCAGGCCCACCAACATGATGGCGATCATCAGCAGCGAGGTCGCTACCGGCCTTAGGATAAAGGGTGCTGAAGGGTTCATGGGCGCTTCACCGGCCGGTCAGCGCGGGCCGCCAGAGCCGCCGCCCGCGCGCGCGCCCCTGCGCAGCGACGCCATCGCCGTTTTGCAATCGTCCGACAGCGAGGCGCGGTTCTGCGCCAGGCACCGCATCTGGCCACGGCCGGTCTCGGTGCCGCACAGCTTCTTGATGTCGGCGCTGCAGGATTTGGCGATTGCGGCCTGGGCCTTGGCGCGCTGGGCGGTGCGCTGCGCATCGGCATCCCCGCCCGCGGAAGGCGCGTTGATCTTCTGTTTCGAGGGATCGGGAATGGCGATCTCCGATCCGTCGCGCAGGCGGTCCGCGCCGTCCACGACAACCGTATCGCCGGGCTTGAGGCCTTCCAGAATGGCGACCTTGTCGCCGTCCTGAATGCCAAGCTTGACGCTGCGCTGGTTCACGGTCTTGTCGGGATTGACGATGAAGACAAAGGTGCCGCCCGCACCGCGCTGAATCGACGCCACCGGCACCACGGTCTGATTCCGCAGCGTATCCACCAGAAGACGGATATTGACGAACTGGCTGGGGAACAACTTGTTGTCGGTATTGTCGAACATGGCGCGCAGCTTGACCGTGCCGGTGGTGGGATCGACCACATTGTCCACCGTGGCGAGCTTGCCGGCCGCGATCTGTTTGGTCTGGCTGCGGTCCCAGGCATCGACTTCCAGCACCGCGCCCTGCGACACGCGTCCCATGATCTGGGAGACATTGTCTTCCGGCACGGTGAATACCACCGACATGGGCGACAATTGCGTCACCACCACAACACCGGTCGCCTGGCCCGCCTGCAGGACATTGCCGATATCGACTTGCCGCAGACCCACGCGTCCGGTAACCGGCGAAACGATATTGGTATAGCCCAGATTGATGGCGGCGGTTTCGACATTGGCCTTGTCGGATTCCACGATGCCGGCGTTGGAACGCACCAACGATCCCTGCGTCGACAATTGCTGGTTGGAGATCGCGTTCTGCGCCGCCAGCGCTTCGTAACGCGCAAGGTCGACCTTGGCATTGGCGAGGTTGGCCTGGTCGCGCGCCAATTGTCCTTTGGCCTGATCCAGCGCCGCCTGATAGGGCCGCGGATCGATCTGGGCGAGCAGGTCACCGGCCTTCACCATCTGACCTTCGGTGAAATTGATCTTGACCAGCAATCCGCCGACCTGCGGACGAACCGTGGCGGTGGCCAGCGGCGTCACCGTGCCCAGCGCATTCAGCGTGATATTGATGGGACCTTCCGCCGCCGTGGCGACGCCGACCGGCTGCGCGCCCTGGTTGAACCGGTTGTTGACGGCGGGCTTGGGATAGATCGCCCAGATCAACAGCGCCAGAAGCGCGAGGCCGAGCGCGATCCACACAATCCGCGACAGGCGGGGATTATTGCGGCTCCAGCGCTTGATGCGCTGCCATGCCGTTGCATCGCCTGCCGCATACGCGTCGCGGGGCAAATCCTTGTTGGTGCCTTCAATGCTCATCTGTCCAAAAATCCATAAATGACGGCTCCGGACTGACCGGCGAAAAACCCGCTGCTATGGTGCCCGCTCCAAGGCTTGACCGGCACTCTACGCTCGAGGCGATCCATTAGCAGGGACCTAAATTGTAAATTTGTCGAAAATGTCACGGTCTGAGGCCCACTGGCCTCAGGCATCGGCTCCCTGTATGAACCGCATCTCCCGCCAGGCCGTCATCGCTTTGCCATCAACCCGGAGCCTGTTGCGAACAAAAGGCAAGAGCGCGTGCTGCATCAGTTCTTCCATTGGTTCTCGCATGACCTGACGCCATGGATCACCGGCGTCGCGCAAGCGCATCCGATCTGGTGTTTTCCGATCGCTTTCTTCGTAGCGTTTTCCGAATCCTTTGTCGGCGTTTCCTTCATCATTCCAGGCACGTCTCTTCTGTGGTCGCTTGGTGTGGTCATCGGCGCCAGCGAGATCAGCATCATTCCGGCCTGGGCCGGCGCGGTGATGGGCTCGGTTCTGGGCGACTGGATTTCCTATTGGCTGGGCTTTCATTACCACCACCAGATTCTGCACATGTGGCCGTTCCGCCGCTATGAAGCGCAGTTGGAAAAAGGATTGCATTTCTTTCATCGCTTCGGGACCTGGGCGATCTTTTTGGGCCGGTTCCTGGGTCCGTTCCGGGCGACCGTGCCGCTGGTGGCCGGCATGAGCGAATTGGAGTTCTGGCCGTTCCAGATCGCCAATGCCGCGTCGGCCGTCATTTGGGCTCTGGCGCTCCTGATGCTGGGGGTCTGGGGAGCCGCCCTGTTTGGCCAAGCGAGCACGTTCATTCATCACCTGATGGTCAGCTGAAAAGCAGCCTGAACTTCCGGAACTTTCCAAACAGATTGCACAGGGTTAATCCCAGAACGGGATCAGCCTGACCCATAAACGCACATCCCACGCTGGAAAATGGTGGAATCCAGCCGGCGCGCTGGCCCCGTTCCTGCAGCCCACGGCCTGTAGTCTTGGTTTTCCGGACCGCCGTGAGCATTCAGAACGAGTCCTTTTCCGCCCTGAGCGCAGCATTTTCCGCTTCGGAAAATGTCGGCTTGACCTCGACATCCGCTTCCGGCGCTTCCGTCAAACGGCTTCTCGATCTGGTTCTGGCGTTCCTGGCGCTGGGAATGCTGTTGCCGGTCATGGCTTTGGTCGCCGCAGCGATAAAGCTGGATTCGCCCGGTCCGATTTTCTTCCGCCAGCGCCGCGCCGGCCGCCATGGCAGGATTTTCAGCATCTTCAAATTCCGCTCCATGCATGTGCTGGAGGATGGCGCCGATGTGGTTCAGGCAAAGACCGGTGATGCGCGTATCACGCGCATCGGCCGCGTCCTGCGTCGCTCCAGCCTGGATGAACTGCCTCAGCTTCTGAACGTGATCGCGGGCGACATGGCGTTGGTGGGTCCGCGCCCCCATGCGCTCGCCCATGACGAATATTATGGCAGCCGGATCGCAAATTATCGGCGGCGCCAGCTTGTCAGGCCCGGCATCACCGGCTGGGCGCAAGTCAATGGTGCGCGCGGCGCCACGCCAAGACTGTCGGACATGCAGGCCCGGATCGATTTCGATCTCGCCTATGTCGCGCGCGAAAGCCTCTGGCTGGACTGCCTCATTCTTCTGCGCACGCCTTTCGAAGTGCTGCGCCGCCGGAATGCGGTTTGATGCGCTCGATTCTCCCCATTCCGGCGGCTTTCGAAGCGCATCAGCCGCCCCATAGCCATGCCAATGACGCCTATGACGAAGTGATCGTGGGCGGAATCAAGACCGCTTGCCTGTCACGCGCCAGCCTTGCCCGCATGATGCTGGCTGATTGCCTGGAAGCGCGCCGCTCCGGCCCCGTGCATCCCAAGCTGGTTTTCGCGGTCAATGGCCATGCGATCGCGCTCGCGTCGCAGGACGAAAAATTCCGCCGCACCTTTGAAAGCGCGGACCTCATCCATGCCGACGGGCAAGCGGCGGTCTTCGCGTCACGGCTTTTGACCGCGACGCCGATCCCGGAACGCAGCGCCACCACCGATTTCATTCATGACGCCGCGGAGATCGCAGCCGAGCATGGCCTGCGATTCTATCTTCTGGGCGCCACAGAGGAAGCGAATGAGCGGGCCGCGCACATCCTCACCCAGGCCTATCCCGGACTTCTGATCGTGGGCCGCCGCCATGGCTATTTCTCGCTCCTGGACGAAGACGATATCTGCGACGAGATCAACATCACCCAGCCCGACGTGATCTGGGCAGGGCTGTCGGTGCCGCTGGAATATGAATTCGCGGTGCGCAACCGAAGCCGGCTGCGGGCCGGCTGGCTGGTGACCTGTGGCGGCTGCTTCAATTATGTCATCGGCGATTACCGGCGCGCGCCGCGCTGGATGCAGAAGATCGGCCTGGAATGGCTGCATCGTTTGTGGTGCAGCCCGAGAAGATTGTTCTGGCGCTATGCCACGACCAACCCGCGCGCCTTTTTCCTTTTGTTGACGCGCACCAGGGTGATGCCGCCCGCGCCGCCTGTGCCGGCCGGCCTGACCCCCGCGCGCTCGGCCGCCTGACGATGACCCGCCCCTTGAACCCCACGCTTGCGCCGTCTGCGCAAGCGCCATCCTGGCTTGCCAGTGCCTGGCGCTATGGCCTTTCGACCGCGGGCCCGGTGGCGACGTCAGGCGCCCATTTCCTCGCTTCGCTGGTTTTCGTGCGCAATCTGCCGGCGTCCGAATTCGGACTTTTCTCCTTCGTCCTGGTCATCGTGCCCTTCGCGATGAGCATGGCCGGCGCCTTGCTGGTGTTGCCGGTCAATGCCGCGCTGGGCGAGCCTGCCGCGGCACGCGCGCGCATAGAGGCAAGCTGCCTGAAGATGAACCTGGTCTTGACCGCGCTGGCGGGCCTGGCCGTCTTCGCATTCCTGACGATTGCACGCGCAGCGCTTCTGCCCGCACTTCTGCTGGCGGCGTTCGGCGCGACATTCACCTTTCGCTGGTTCGCGCGCAATTTCGCTTTTGTGCATGGCCGCGCCAGGGCGGCCATCGGCTCGGACCTCGCCTATGCGGGGGTTCTGGTGGTGGGATTGGGTACGGTGCAGATCCTCCACCGCGTGGAATTTCTTCCCGGCATGGGCCTGCTTCTGCTCGCCGCATTGGCCGGCCTTCTACCCTTCGGCGCAGGTTTCTTTCGCGATCAATGCGCCGCGATCGCAAAAGGCCGTCTTGGCGATTATCGCGCCATCTTCCGCGACCTGACGCGCTGGTCGCTGATCGGCGTCATCTTCACCGAGCTGACCGTCAACGCCCATGCCTATCTGGTGACGTTCATCTCCGGACCGGGCCCCTTCGCGCTTCTGGCGGTGGGGCAAATTTTGATGCGGCCCGCTTCGCTGGTGCAAAGCGCCCTGCCCGACATGGAGTTGCCGCGCATGACCCGCGCGCTGGCGGCCGGAAAAGAAAGGCATCTGCCGCGCATGATGCGGGATTTCCGCTTTGCGCTGATGGGGGTCTGGCTTGCGACCGTGAGCCTGGCAGCCGCGATCCTGACCTTCGCTCCGGAACTTTTGCTGCGCAAAGGTTATGCCCTGTCCGACATCCTCCTGGTCACGCTGATAACGGCCGCAATCATGCTGGTGCGCTGCGTGCGCACGCCACTGGCGACTGCGCTGCAAGCCGCGGGACAGTTCAAGGCGCTGGCGGGGATCGGCCTTTACACCAGCCCGATCTCCATTCTCCTGACCTTGGGCTTTCTGCTCGCCCTTGGCCCGATCGCGTCCCTGCTCGGCATCCTGACAGGGGAAATCGTCATCGTGCTGATGCTGTACCGCCTGATGCGAGCCCGGAAGGTGCGTCATGGCTGAGCGCGTGGTCATCGCCATTCCCACCTACAAGCGGCCCAAAAGCCTGGCGCGGTTGCTGGACGCCATCGCGCGGTTGGACGAAGGCGCGCAGATTTCGGTTCTGGTCGCGGACAATGATGTCCAGGATCATCAGGGCTTCGATCTTTGCGAGAGGCTGGCGCCGTCCTATCGCTGGCCGCTGCATGCCGTGATCGAAGAACAGCGCGGCATCGCCCAGGTGCGCAATCGTCTGGTGGCCGAGGCGCTGAAAAGCGATGCGCAATTCCTGGCGATGATCGATGACGATGAATGGCCCGAGCCTGGCTGGATTCGCGAATTTCTCAAGGCACAGCGCATCACCGGCGCCGATGTGCTGCAGGGTTCGATCCTGTTCACGCACAAGGGGGACGATCCCAACCCCGTTCCCGACATACGTCATGCCACCGGCCCGATCGAATTGCCGGAAGGCGCGGGCAATCTTCTGATCCACAGGCCCGTCCTCGAAAATACCGCATCGCCCTGGTTCGATCCCGCTTTCGCGCTGACGGGTGGCGAAGATCTGGATTTCTTTGTGCGCCTCAAGCACGCCGGCTGGCGCTTCGGCTGGGCCGACAAGGCGCGTGCCCTGGGCGATGTTCCCGCCCTCCGCAACGATTGGGGCTGGGTGATGCGGCGCGCCTATTCCAACGGCAATTCGGACATGCGTGTGCTGCTCAAATATCACCCCAGCCTTGTCCAACTCTGCACCGAATGCCTGAAAATCGCCGGCGCGCTCTTGTTGTCGCCGTTCCTGGCCTTCATCCTCGCGTTCAGCCCGAATCATCGGCGCGGCCCTCTCGTCACCTTCAGCAGGGCGCTGGGCAAAGCGGCGGCGATGGCGGGTCTGCGCTACAACGAGTATGCCGCGGTCCATGGCGAATGACGGTTTTGCCCTAAGCTGGTCTTCCCCGCGCGACGCCGCGCGCTGCATCACCGCCGAAATCGCCTTTGTTCTCCTGCTGCTGATCATGTTCGTGGGGCTTTCGCCCTTCGCCCCGCCGCACTCACCCACCACCGTGAACGCGGCCGCGCCCGCGCCCGGCGATCTGCTCCGGCAAATTCTTTTTCTCTCCACCTTCGGTCTGGTTCTGATCGCGGGTGTGACCCGGCGCGGCTTCGCGCTGTTTCGCGCCGTCCCGCCGCTGCTGGCGGCGCTCCTGGCCTGGTGCTTCCTCTCGATCTTCTGGTCGGCCGTTCCCGATGTGACTTTGCGGCGCGCGATGCTAGCCGCCATCGTGGTGATCTCCACCATGGTGAGCGTCGATCTGATCGGCGCGTCACGCGCCTTTCTTCTGTGGCGGGTGACGCTGGCGATCATTCTGGCCGTGAATTGGCTTTCCATTCCTTTGATCGAAACCGCCGTGCATCTGCCCGGCGAAGTCGATCCCAGCCTGATCGGCGACTGGCGCGGCCTCTATGCCCAGAAGAACAGCGCGGGCGCGGTTTGTGCCTTGACGGCGCTGCTGTTTCTTTTCACCCGCAACGGGCGGGGCAATTGGATCGGCTGGCTGGTCGCGGCGGCGTCGCTGGGCTTTCTGGTCATGACCCGCTCCAAGACCGCGCTGGCCCTGTTTCCGTTGGCGCTGGTCGCGGGCCTGGCCTACCGCGCCGCCTGGCGCGACGGCCTCAGCCGCGCGATTTTCCTTTGCGCCACCTTGCTGGCGGTCACGGCAGCGGCTGCGCTTTTGCTGGGCAATTGGGAAGGCGTCGTCCGCCTCTTGGACGATCCGGCAAGCTTCACCGGCCGCGCCGAAATCTGGCAGGCGATCTTCGCCTATATGCGCGATCATCTTTTTCTGGGCGCGGGCTTCGGCACCATGGCCCATACCGGTGCGCCGTCGCCGCTGCACGATTATGCGCGCGGAAATTGGGTCGAAACCATCGCCGATAGCCATAGCGGTTATCTGCAGATCCTGGCTGCCACCGGCGCCGTCGGCCTGAGCCTGGCCCTGCTCGCCCTGGTGGCCGATCCCATCCGGCGCTTCTGGCGGCTCGATCCCGCGCGCGTGAGCTTCAGAGCGCTGCTTTTTGCGATCTTCGTTTTCGTGCTGGCGCACAATTTCATGGAAACCGACTTCCTGGAAAGCGACAGCAGCGCCTGGTTCGCCTTCCTGGTCATGCTGGCCAGCCTGAACGTTCAAGACAATTCCTTAACCCTGCGCTCCTAGAATCATCGCAGCCATGGCCACGCCTTTCTTCTCTGTGATCGTGCCGGTGTTCAATCGCGCTTCCAGCCTGGAAGCCGCGCTCCGGTCGGTGCTGACCCAGACCTGCCAGGATTTTGAGATCATCGTGGTGGATGACGGCTCGACCGACAATCCGCGCGGCGTGGTGGAAAAGATTGGCGATCCCCGCATCCGTTTTCTGCGCCAGGACAATCAGGGCGGCGGCATGGCGCGCAACACCGGCATCAACGCCGCCCAGGGCCGCTTCATCGCACCATTGGATTCCGACGACATCTTTTTGCCCCACCATCTGGAAAGCATGAAAGCGCTTCTGGACGGAAGCGAAAATCTGGTCGGCTATGCCCGCATCCTTTGCGACCGCGGCGACGGCAACCGGTTCCTGCGCCCGCCGCGCGCGATCCGCCCGCTGGAAAATATGGGCGAATATCTTCTCTGCGATCGCGGCTTCGTTCCCACCATCACCATTGTGGTGGAACGCGAGATGGCCCAGCGCGTCCGCTACCATCCCCAACTGCGCGCGGCGGAGGATCTGGATTTCACGCTTCGTCTGGCGCTGGAAGGTTGCCGTTTCGAGATGCTGGAGGAACCCGGCGCGGTCTGGAACGATCGCGACGATCCGGCGCGTGCTTCGGCCCGAAACCAGGCAGAACAATTGGGCGCCTGGCTGACCCAGATGCGCCTGCTCCTCACACCGCGCGCCTATCATGGCGGACGCGGCTGGCCTTACGCGAAATTGCTGGCGCATAATGGGCACAAGCTGGAAGCCCTGAAACTTTATCTGCGCGCCATCCGGCATGGCTGCTATCGCCCCCGGTTGGCGCTGCTCATTTTCCTGCAGATATTCCTGAATGCGCGCAGTTACCGCGCGCTGGCGGATATCGCCATCGGGCGCCTCCGCGCCGGCCTGCGCCGGACATCGCATTCCACGAGCAATCCCTTCAAAGCCGCATGATCACGCGGCGCGCGGCGCTGGCGCTTGGCGCAGCGGCGCTGGCGACGCCCGCCCGGGCGCGCGAAGAAAGCCTGCGCGCGCTGGCCGCTTCCAAGGGCATTCTCTTCGGCAGCGCAGCCGCCTCCTATGAATGGCGGGACCCGGATTTCCCGCCGCTTCTGGCGCGCGAAGCTGCAATCCTGGTTCCCGAATATGAAATGAAGCGCGACGTTCTGGAGCCCGCGCGCGATTCCTATGATTTCTCCGGCTGCGATGCCTTGATGGACTTCGCGCGGAAGCGTGGCCTGAAGATGCGCGGCCACCCCCTGGTCTGGCATGAATCCAATCCGCCCTGGCTGGAAGCCATGGTGCGCCAGACGCGCGATGCCCGCCTTCTCACCGATCACATAACCAGGATCCTGCGGCGCTATCGCGGGCGCATGCACTCCTATGACGTGGTCAATGAAGCGCTGGTGCCGCCCGACCAAGGCGCAACCGGATTGCGACCTTCTTTCTGGCTGGACGTCTTCGGCCCCGACTATCTGGATATGGCGTTTCATGCGGCGCGGCAGGCCGATCCGGACACGCTCCTTATCTATAATGACTTCGGCTGCGAGGCCGGGCTGCCCGCCAATGACCGTTTCCGCAAGCACACGCTGGACCTGCTGGACGGCCTGTTGAAGCGCGGCGCCCCGGTCCAAGGCCTGGGTATTCAGGGTCATCTCACCGCCTTCGGACCGAAGGTCGATCAGCGCAAGCTGCGCGATTTCCTGGCCGATGTCGCGGCCCGGAACCTCACGCTGTCGATCACCGAACTGGACGTGGATGATCAAGGCGGACCGCGCCATGTCGCCGCCCGCGACCGGGCCGCCGCGGATGAAGCCCGGCGCTTCCTGGACGTGGTCCTGGACAATTCCGCCGTCCGGACCGTCCTGACCTGGGGCCTGACCGACCGCTATCTCGACCCGCCCCAATCCTGGCGATTGCGGCTCTCCGGCTGGCGGGACCGCCGCCTGCCGTATGACGCCGAACTCAGGCCCAAACCCTTGCGCGCTGCCCTGGTCCAGGCCTTCCAGGCCGCCCGCAACCGTTAAGAGAAGTGTCTCGTTAACCATTCGGTCTTAACTTTCCCCTGATTTGCGGGGGGTGCGCCCGGCCCGCAGCGTGCCCGTGGGGAAGGCGTCTTAAGGTTCATGACCTATTACCGGCCCATGACAGGTTTTGCTCCGGCGGCCCCTGCTTTCGAGCCGGAGGATTTCGCCCGCCTGCTCTGGGCGCGCCGACGCCTGATTGTGCGCGTCGCTGCTGGCGTGGTCGCCGCCGCTATTGTGATCGCGCTGTTGCTGCCCACCGTCTATTCGGCCTCGGCAGTGGTGATGCTCGATCCGCGCAAGAACAGCGTCACCGATCCCTCCGCCGTGCTCGCGCAGATCGAAGGCGATCCCGCATCGCTGCAAAACCAGATCCAGATTCTGTCCTCGCGCGATCTCGCCGCGAAAGTCATCACCCGCCTCAAGCTCGACGAAGATCCGGAATTCAATCCCACCCTGGCGCGCCCGGGCGCGGGGCAATTGCTGAACGACCTCGCCGCCATCTTCAACCCGCGCAACTGGTTTGCGGATCAGGATAGCGGCAGCCAGCGCATCAAAGACCGCATCCTGGACAATTTCGCCAAGCATGTCGGGGCAGGCGCCAACGGCCTTTCCACTGCCATCACCGTGACGGCAACCTCGCGCGATCCGAACAAAGCGGCGCAGATCGCCAATGAGATGGTGCGGACCTATATCGCCGATCAGGTCGCGGCCAAGCGCAATGCCGCGGGCGGGGCCACCGACTGGCTCAACCAGAAGATCCGCGAACTGGGCGAACAATTGCAGCAACAGCAATCGTCCATCGCCGCCTACAAGGCCGTGCACGGTCTCAGCGATTCTGCCCCCGGCTCCTCGCTGGTCGATCAGCAGATGGCCGGCATCAACGCCCAGATCGTCCTGGCCCGCTCGGAACTGGCCGAGAAACAAGCCCAGAATGATCGTGTTCAGGCGATGATGCGCGCGGGCAATGGCGCCGATGTCGCGCAGATCGTGTCGTCGCCCTTGATCGTGCAATTGCGCACCCAGCAGGCCGACCTGGTTCGCCAGCTGGGCGAATTGACGCCGCAATATGGCCCGCTGCATCCCAAGATGAAGGCGCTGCAGTCCGAAAAATCCGACCTCGACCAGAAGATCGCGCAGGAAGTCAGCCGGCTGGCCGGCGCTATCGCCGGCGATGTGACGGTGGCGCGCGCACATCTGAACTCGCTGGAAGCAAGCCTGAAAAGCGCGGTGCAGCAGCAGACCTCGCAGAACATGTCGCGGGTGCAGCTCGATGCGCTCCAGGCCAATGCCGCATCGACCCGCACGCAATATGAAAGCTTCGTCGGACGCCTGCGCCAGACCCAGGATCAGGGCGCGGCCGTCATGGCGGACAGCCGGGTGATCTCCACTGCCTCGGCGCCGACCGCGCCCACCGCGCCCAAGCGCAAGCTGATCGTGCTGGCCTCGATTCCGCTGGGACTGCTGCTGGGTGCGTTGGCGGCGCTCCTGAGCGAAAAATTCAACCTCGTAGCTCTCGCGCCGGCCTTGCCCGCGCCTCTGCGATCCGCGCCGCGGCGCGCGAAAGCCGATCCGGTCTTTCCCGCCGCCCAGATCGTTCCGGTTTCACCGGCCTGGACACCGCCGCCCGTCATTGCCGATTTTCCCGACATCGTATCGTTGAAAAGCGGCGACGCGATTGTGGATCAGCCGGCCAGTCCTTTTGCCTATCGCATGGCCGCGCTGGTGCGCCGCCTCAAATCCCGAGACGGCGCCGTTGTGGTGGCGATGACGTCGGCAGCCGCCGGCGATGGCAAAAGCGCTGTCGGCATTTCGCTGGCCCGAGCCGCCTCGGCCATGGGACGCAAAGTCGTGCTGCTGGACTGCGACCCCGCGCAAAAGGCAGGGCGCGCCATGCGGATCGCGGATGCGGGCGGCATCTATGACGTCCTGACCGGCGCCATTCCGCTCAACCGGGTCCTGACCCGCGACCCGCGCAGCGAAGTCTTTGTGCTCTCGATGCTGCGCCAACCGCCCAACATTGCGACCATGTTCGGATCGGTGCAGATGAAGAAGCTGATCCGGCTCTTGCGCGACAATTGCGACATGGTGGTGATCGATTGCGGCGAGGCGGGCATGCCCGAAACCTGGCCGCTGGGCCAGCTTTCCGACGCGACCCTGCTGGTCTCGCGCCGGAACGTGCTCAACACGCCCGCGCTGTCACGCGCGGTGCATCTGCTCAGCACTGCCAAAGCCGCGCCGCTGGGTTTGGTTGTTACAAGATAACCCCTCCGCCTTCGCAGCTTACTTTTGCACGCCGGCCCATGCCGGCGCGCGATAAGCGCTGCTACGGCACCTCCCCCGCCAGCGCGCTACGCGCGCGCAGGGGAGGCGGGCCTGAGCTGTCTTGAGAAAATTACCGAGGGAGTTCCGAGCTGCCCATCAGGAACTCGTCCACGCCTCGGAGCATCGGCCAGGAAAAGTGGATCCCGCTTTTCCGTTCGGCCGTGCGACTGAAATTACCGAGGCAACTCGGACGAGCCCATGAG
>CAYWWT010000008.1:0-4912 GCA_964461855.1 uncultured Rhizobium sp.
CCGAATTCCTGACGCCGCAATACACCGACATGTTCGCGCGCCTGGTGCGGCACCAGATCCCGCTCGCTTTCAATTGCTCCGCAGGCAAGGATCGTACCGGCGTCGGCGCCGCGTTGATCTTGTCGGTCCTGGGCGTGCCGCGCGCCTCTGTCGTTGCCGATTATGCCCTGACGCAAACTTACACGCCCCCATCGCTCTATATGAATCAGATCGCCAAGACCGGAAAGACCCCCGGCCTGTCGCGCGAACAAGCCGAGGCTTTCGCGCGCATGCCCAAGGATGTTCTGCAGGTCCTGATGGGATCCGATCCGGCGGTGATGGAAATGGCGCTGGCCGAGATGGATCGCAAATATGGCGGTCCGGTCGAATTGGCCAAGGCGCGCTTCGGCCTTGACGATGAAAAGGTCGCTCATTTGCGCAAGCTCTACTTGATCTGAAACTGAGGCTTCCGCCTTGGGCGGGCGCGACTGCCCGTCGCAGCAAATCGGAGCAATGCTGCCTATATGGCATTGCTGTCCGATTTGGGTCGATCTCGCCGGGAATTTGTCCCTTCCGGTAAGCTTTGAGCGCGTTTTTCAGGCGGGGAACTTGACCTGACCGGGGATCACGTGGACTCTCCGTCCATGTTCTCGGTGGCGCGCAAGGCCGCACTGAGCCTGGCCGTCGCTGCGATGGTTTTCCGGGCTCTTCTGCCATTGGGCTGGATGCCCAATCCAGAGGGCTTCGGCCAAACCGCTTTGATCCCTTGCGACGTGGCCATGTCGGATGCGGATATGGCCATGATGATGCCGGGCATGGACATGTCGTCCATGCATCACGGGGCGGGCGATGACGGCAAGGCGCCTGCGAATGAACATCATCACCAGGAATGTCCTTACGCGGCTGCCTCACATGGCGGCACCCCCGCGATCGATTCCGCGCCTGTCACGCCTTGGCTTACCGTCCACCTTATCCAGCCGTCTTCCAAAGCGCCGGCTGTTCTGGTTGTCGCGCGCTATCAACCGCATTCCCCACGGGCACCCCCGCTCTCTGTGATCTGACCTGCCTATTCGCAAAGCCGCGTGGTTGACGCCGCAGCGGCCGTTCAGATCTTTCAGAGGATATCATGTTCAGTCATTCGTGCATTTTACGCGGCGGCGCCGCGTCTTTTTCCCTTGCGGCAGCGCTTTTGGTCGCGCCGTCCGTGTTTATCCCGGCTGAGGCGCAAGATGTTGCCCGTAACGTCGAATTTGTGACGGTGACCGCGACCCGCGGCACCGCGCAGGAAAATCTCGATGTCAGCGCCACCGTTCTGTCCAGCGACCAACTCCTCAAGGCGCCGCAGATCAGCATCGACCAGGTGGTCAACAAGATCCCCGGCATCTTCACCTCGCAGCAACCGGGTTCCCAGCTTCATCCCACCGGACAGCCCTTTTCGATCCGGGGCTTCGGCACTTCGACCAACATCAATACTTTGCTCCTGATCGACGGCATTCCCGCCAACGATCCCTTTTTCCGCACCGTGGATTGGGCGCAGGTGCCCAAGGGCTCGGTTCAATCCCTGCAGGTCATCCGCGGCGGCGGCGCGTCCAGTTCCTGGGGCAATCTGGCGATGGGCGGCATCGTCGATGTCGTCACCAAGCAGCCCGGCGATGGCGTGACCTTGGATCTCAGCGGCGGCTCCTTCGGCAGCTTCAACGGTCAGGCGACGGGCGGCAAGGATCTTGGCGGCGGTCTGGTGGTGGGCGCCGATGTCAGCTTCAACCTTACCGACGGTTATTTTCAGACGCCGGCGCAATACCGCAACCCGCATATGACGCCGACGTCCTCGCAGAACGAGAACTATCGTCTGTCGGCGGTTTATGCGCCGGACAATGGAACCGCCTTCTATCTTTCCGCCACGCATCACCGGATCGGCGAACATGGGTTGGTTTGGGAGAATACCCGCAATGCCTGGGAAACCGACCGCATTGCGGGCGGCGGATCGCATGCGCTGTCCGAAGATGCCAGCCTGAATTTCACGGGCTGGTACGGCCAGGGGCAGATGTACACCCAGAACGCATCCAACACCGCTTACACCATCTTCAATCCGCAGGCAGGCACGCCCTTCGTTTCACAGACCGAGAAGGTGACCTATCACCATCTTGGCGGTTCGGTATTCCTTCAGGCAGATTGGGGTGTGTTCAAGGACATCAATATCGGCGTCGATGCCCGCAATGTGTGGGCCCACGATCCGCTCAATCTGTTCTCGGCCACGGCACAGACCGGCGTTCTGGTCGCCGACGCCAAGCATCAGTTCCAGGGCCTTTACGCCCAGGCGACCTGGAAGCCCGACAGCATTCCGCTGCAAGTCACAGCAGGTGTGCGTGAAGATTTCTGGCAGGCGGTGAACGGATCGATCACGGGCAATTTCCGCGGTTCGCCGATCGGTGCCGTTGTCCCGGATGCGGATTACGATCATTTCTCGCCGCGGCTGGGTGTGAAATATTTTCTCCCCAACGGCTTCAATCTGCGCGCGGCAGTCTACAGCAATTTCGCCGCGCCCGGCATGAACCAGATGTATCGCAGTTTCATATCGGGAACCAACTACACGACCTTCAGCGCGGACCTGAAACCTCAGACCAATTTCGGCCGCGAGATCGGCATCGACTGGAACCAGGACGCTTTCCACGTCTCGGTGACGGCCTATGCCAACAGCCTGAAGCGTTTCATCGACTATGCCACGGTGCAAAGCGGATGCGCGGCATCGAACAATTACTGCGGCACCGGCATTATCGGCATCGCGGGCGGCTCGCTCCGGCAATATGTGAACGCCGGCGATGCCACCTTGAAGGGCTTCGAGATACTGGGAGATTGGGCGATCCTGGACAGCCTGTCGTTCAATGGCGGCGTCTCGATGACCGACGCCTATCTCACCAGCTCGAACTACACCACCGCATCGGCCGGGATCATTCCCGATCCGACCCGCCAGCAATTGGGGCAGGTGCCGCGCTGGACCATAACCGGCGGCCTCGACTGGCGAGCGACACCGGATCTGACATTCTCGCTCACCGGAAAGAGCTTTCCCGGCTTCTGGAACAACACGTCGCACACCCAGTTCAACGACGCGGCGACCTTGTTCGACCTGGGCGGCACATATCGCTTCAAGGAAGGCTATGACCTGTATTTCGTGGCGCAGAACATCTTCGGCCGGAACTATTACGACCAGGGCTTGGCTCTGACCACGACCAACGGATCCACCGTTTCGGGTTCGACCATTCCTGCCTTGGGCATTCCCTTCAACGTCACAGCCGGTGTGAGAGTGGCACTATGAGAACAGGTAAAGAGAGGCCAGCGATGATCCGGCGCTCACGGTTGCAGGCTGCATTTCTGACGGCTGCGATGGGTTTCGCAACCGGTGGTGCGTGGGCCGCCGCGCCCGAAGCGCCGATGGGGGGCATGCCGATGGCCGGCATGTCCCATGGGACGGGCGGGGCCTGCAAGGACGCGAAGCTGGCCTGCGCCAGCACCGTCACGCCCACTGTGGCACCCGATGGAAGCCTGTGGCTCGCTTTCGATGTCGACAACAAGGTGTATGTGACCCACTCGACGGACCGCGGCCATAATTTCTCCGCCCCGGTCGCGATCACGCCGGAGAAAGTGCATCTGGATAATGGTCCGGATGCGCGCTCCTCTATTGCGGTGGATGGCAAGGGCCGCGTGTTCGTGAGCTATGCGATCTTCAAGGACAACAACTACAACGCGGAAGTCTTTTTCAGCCGCTCGACCGATAAAGGCCGAAGTTTCAGCACGCCGACGCCGCTGGTGGACAATACGGCCAGTCAGCGTTTTGCGGCGCTGGCCGTCAGTCCCAATGGCGATCTTTTCGCGACCTGGCTCGACAAGCGTGGGGTCGTGGCGGCGGCCAAGCAGGGCAAGACTTATGTAGGGGCCGCGCTGGGCTATGCCTGGTCGAAGGATGGCGGCGCGCATTTCACGCCGTCGCGCATCGCGCTCGACAATACCTGCGAATGCTGCCGCATCGGCGTCGGCTTCAACGGGCCGGACCAGCCGGTGGTGGTGTTCCGCAATGTCTTCGGCGGCACCGTGCGCGATCACGCCATTTTGAGTTTCCAGAATGCGGATACGCCCGGGCCGATGCGGCGGGTCGCGGTGGACAATTGGCATTTGAATGGTTGCCCGCATCAGGGCCCCAGCCTGTCGATCTCGAAGGCGGGCACCTATCATGTGGTCTGGTCCACCCAGGGTGATGCGCGCAAAGGCTTGTTCTACGCTCGCTCGACCGACAAGGGCGTGCATTTCTCTGCGCCGATGACACTGGGTAATCCGGATCATGAACGCTCGCGGCCCTATGTGGCGGCCGTGCCGGGCGCGGTCTGGATTGTCTGGAAAGAGTTCGATGGCGAAAACTCTGTCGTGAACGCCAGGGTCTCGCATGACGATGGCGCGAGCTGGTCCGCGGTCCGTGTTGCCGCCAAGACTGAAGACGCCTCCGACCATCCCATGCTGGTCAATGATGGGCATAAAGTTTATCTGTCTTGGATGACCAAGATGGATGGGTATCGCCTCATTCCACTCGAGGATAAATCATGAAGACGAGAATCCTGGCTGGCGCCATTGCATTGCTGATGCTTTCCGGCGGGGCCACTATCGCGGCCGATCTTCATCCCTTCGTGCGCGGCAGTTGGAAAATCTTGCGTCAGGCGCATGCGGGAAAGCCCATCGTTGTGCATTTCTGGGGCCTGACCTGCGGGCCATGCCTGGTAGAATTGCCGAACTGGACAAATGCATTGAAGAAGCGCGCCGATCTCAAGCTGGTTCTGGTCGATGCCAGTCCTTTTGGCGACGAGCCGGGCGAGGTGACGGCGGCCTTGAAGAAGGCGGGGCTGGATAGTCAGGAGAATTGGCTTTTCGCTGATAGTTTCGAGGAGCG
>CAYWWT010000008.1:5012-12131 GCA_964461855.1 uncultured Rhizobium sp.
AGTGAAAATGCGGTCGCCCAGGCCGACGACGCGTTCGGAACCAGCGTGGGCAATGAGGAAATCGGGCTTTACTCGTCTTCCAATGTGCGCGGTTTCTCGCCGACCGACGCGGGCAATGTCCGCATCGAGGGACTTTATTTCGACCAGGTCGCAGAACTGAATCCGCGGCTGCAGGAATCGTCCAGGATACGTGTCGGAATCGCGGGGCAGGGCTATGCCTTTCCCGCACCGACAGGCGTGGTCGATTATCTGCTGCGCAAGCCTGGCGACACGGTTCAGCTGACCAGCCTCACCAATGTCAGCAATCACGGCGCGGTGACATTGGAGTTGGACGGTGCGGCGCCGCTGATGGGTGATGAACTCAGCATCGGTGCCGGCATCGGCCTCAATCGCAACATCTTCGTCGCCGGTGGCAGCAATTACGAGCACAATGAAGGCGTGACCGCGCGCTGGCGTCCGGCATCCGGTTTCGAGATCATGCCCTTCTGGTCGCGGTCCGACGTATATGTCGGTAAAAGCTGGCCGTCCTATATTCCCAACGGCTCGTTCCTGCCGGAGCCTTTTCCCAACGGACGATTCACTGGCCCGGATTGGGCGCTCAATCGCCGCTTCCTTGTCAATTATGGCAGCATCGTCCGGGCACAGCTCCCCGCCGGCCTGAACCTGAATATAGGCCTCTTCCGCTCGGAAGAGAGAAAGATCGCCCAGTATTACACGCTGCTGACGAACCTCGATCGCCAGGGCGTCGGCGATATGATGATCTATTCCGATCCGCCCACCAGTCGCCGTTCGACCAGCGGCGAAATCCAGCTGGCGCGTACCTTCAGCGAGGGCGTGCGCTCGCACCGCGCGATCCTGTCGCTGCGTATGCGGGATCGCAACAGTCTTTATGACGGCTTCGATTCCGTCGATCTGGGACCTGTCGCCATCAATCAGCGTCTTCACGGCACCAGGCCGGATTTTCACTATGGGCCTCAGACGACAGACCATGTGACCCAGACCACCATCGGTCTGGCGTATGAAGGCTTGTGGCGGAATGTGGGGCAGTTGGGGCTCGGCATTCAGAAGTCCCGCTACAACAAAAAGACCGTCATTCCCGGCCAGACCGCCGTTATTTCCAAGGACGATCCCTGGCTGTTCAATGCCGCGTTGACCGGATTTGTCTCTGACGATCTCGCCGTCTTCGGAAGCTTTACGCGCGGGCTGGAGGAAAGCGGCGTGGCGCCGCAGAATGCCGCCAACCGCAATGAAGCCTTGCCCGCGATCAAGACCAGCCAGAAGGATCTGGGCATCCGCTACAATCTGTATGACGGCGCCAAGCTGGTGGTGGCGCTGTTCGATATCCAGAAGCCTTATTTCAATCTCGATGCTTCCAACCGGTTCGGCCCGCTCGGCGACACGCAGAACAGGGGTGTGGAATTCTCTTTGTCGGGAAATATCACGCCGCGATTGGACATCGTCGCCGGCGCCGTGTTTTCGCAACCGGAAGTCACCGGCAAAGCCGTGGATCTGGGAGTGGTAGGCAAGCGCCCGGTCGGGATCGCGGGACGCAAGATCGATCTGCATCTGGAGTGGCGGCCGCCCGGCTTCGAGGATGGTTCGCTGGATATGGGCGTGCGTCATTCCGGCAGCGTGGTGTCGACCCGGAACAACCTGGTCTCCATTCCCGACCGCACCATGGTGGATCTGGGGGCGCGTTACCGGTTCAACCTGCACAATCAGCCAGCATCGCTGCGCTTGGCGGCGACCAACATTTTCAATATCCGCAGTTACGACCTGGCGGGTTCGGGCGCCTACAATCTCTACGGGCGCAGCGGCCGTCTGCTCGAGACACGGCTGATCGTCGACCTTTAAAGGACGATCAGGCGGGCGCCTTGGCTTTCGCCTTGCGGGCTTTGGGCTTCGCGCTCGGCCACGCCTTCAGGGCCATTCGAGCGATGTCCTGCAATTCCTGTGCGCTGGCGCCCGACGCCGCCTGGACGCAAATGCCATTGGAGACCGTCATCAGGTAGCGGGCGAGGGCGGCAGGGTCTGCGCTTTGCGGCAGATCGTCTTGTTCGCACGCGCGTTCAAAACGTTTGCGCAAGGCGGTTTCTTTTTCCGCGCGGTGGCGGGCGAGTTCGTCCGGTATCTCGGTATCGCCGCAGGAAAGCCCGCTCTGCAGCAAAAGGCATCCCGGCGGATTCTGGCCACCCGTATCGACCGCGAATTCCGCAGCGCCCAGCAGATAAAGTTCAGCCACTTCGGCAGAACTCGGCGCGGCCAGCACATGATCCATGAAGGTTTTGCGCCGGTCGTCATAGCGTTCCAGCACCGCGCGGAAGAGGCCTTCCTTGCTGCCGAAACAGGCATAAAGGCTCGGCGAGTTGATGCCCATCGCGGCGGTCAACTCGTTCATCGAAGCGCCCTCATAACCGTGGCGCCAGAAAACCGTCATCGCCCTGTCGAGCGTGTCCTCTACACAGAAAGCCCTGGGACGTCCCGTCCGCATGGGTGCCTCCCGAAATTATTGTATCGTTTATTACATAAGTACCTTGAAGCCCCGGGTCCAGACCCATATCTGTGCCGAGCGTTACAGAAATAGGGGACCGTCATGACCAACATCGCAGAACTCGCCCGTGCCGAAAAATTCATCGGCCAGCCCCTGGGTCCAACCAAGCGTTTGAAAAGGCATGCTTTTCTTGGCGCTGCGGCGCTGGTCCTGCTCGCGGGGGGCGGCTTTTTCTTCCTTCATGCCAAAACCGGCGATGCGGCCGTTCCCGCAGCCCAGGCCATGCCGGTGTCGGTTGCGGCCCTCAAACCCAGCACGGTCCGTCCCTTCGCCCAGTTTTCGGGGCGCATCACGGCAGTCGATTACGCCGAGATCCGGCCCCAGGTCTCCGGACGCATCACCGAGATCCGTTTCAAGGACGGCCAGAAAGTGAAGGCCGGGGACATTCTTTTCGTGATCGATCCGCGCCCCTATCAGGCGGCGGTGAGCAAGGCGGCGGGCGATCTCGCCAGCGCCATCAACAACGCCAAGCTGGCGAAAATCGAGCATGAACGTGGCGACCGGCTGATGAAGGAAGGTGCGCTCGCCCGCGAATCCTATGACCAGCGCGTCAACGCCGACGGTGTTGCCGAAGCGTCGGTGCAGTCCGCTCGCGCGGCCTTGGCGGCGGCGCAGCTCAATGTCGATTACGCCTATGTGAAAGCCCCGATCTCCGGCCGCATCAGCCGCGCCGAAATCACCCTGGGCAATCTGGTCGGCGCCGGCGGGGCCAATCCGGCGCTTCTGGCGTCCATTGTTTCCGACAACGGCGTTTATGCCGATTTCGAGGTGGACGAGCAGACTTATCTGAACAATGTGCGCAATCACGCCCAGACCCAGGACCAGCAGCAGAAAATTCCCGTGGACCTGCAGGTCGAAGGCGATAGCGGCCATGTTTATCACGGCACCGTCGAAAGCTTCGACAACCACATCGACACCGGGTCGGGGACGATCCGCGCCCGCGCGCGCTTCGCCAATGACGACAACAGTTTGGTACCGGGCATGTTCGTGTCGGTCCGGATGGGGGCGGGCACGCTGGCCGATGCAATCCTGGTGCCGGAGAGCGCCATCGGCAACGACCAGAGCAAGCGCTTCGTCTTCGTCGTCGATCGTGATTCCAAAGCAGAATATCGCGAAGTCGGCTTGGGTGCCGAAGTGGATGGCGAGCGCGTCGTCACCAAGGGCGTGAAGGCGGGAGACCGCGTGATCCTGGACGGCCTGCAACGGCTGGGACCCGGCGTGCCGGTCGCGGTGCGCACGGCGAACCAACAGACCGCCAGCAATTAAACGAAAACGCCGGCTTGGCCCGGGGAGAAAATACCGTGAATCTGTCGAAATTCTTCATCGACCGGCCGATCTTTGCCGGCGTGATCTCGGTCGCCATCTTTCTGGCAGGCCTGATCGCGATGCTGCAATTGCCGATCTCGGAATATCCCGAGGTGGTGCCGCCTTCGGTCGTGGTCACGGCCCGTTTCCCGGGCGCCAATCCGGGCACGATTGCCGACACGGTGGCGACGCCGCTGGAAGAGCAGATCAACGGCACCGAGAATATGCTTTATATGTCCTCGCAGGCCGCCAGCGACGGCACGCTGACATTGACGGTGACCTTCAAACTGGGCACCGACGCCAACCTGGCGCAGCAGTTGGTGCAGAACCGCGTCAACCAGGCTCTCCCGCGTTTGCCGGACGTGACCCGCGCGCTTGGCGTCACCACGGTCAAGGCATCGCCGGACTTCGCGGTCGTGGTCCATTTGATCTCGCCGGACAATCGTTACGACACGCTCTATCTGCGTAATTACGCTACCCTCAACGTCAAGGACCAACTCGCCAAGATCGAGGGTGTCGGCAGCGTTCAGATGTTCGGCTCGGGCGATTATGC
The DNA here is from genome assembly GCA_964461855.1 of uncultured Rhizobium sp. Classification (GTDB taxonomy): domain Bacteria; phylum Pseudomonadota; class Alphaproteobacteria; order Micropepsales; family Micropepsaceae; genus Rhizomicrobium. Next base: position 9,422 of record CAYWWT010000008.1, read on the forward strand.
CATGCGCATCTGGCTCAACCCGCAGAAGATCGCCGAGCGCAACATGACGGCCGACGAAGTGGTCGCGGCCGTGCGCCAGCAGAATGTTCAGGTCGCGGCCGGCGTGATCAACGGTCCGCCCTACAGCCAGAAAGGCACTTTGCAACTGCCGATCACGGTCGAAGGCCGGCTTTCGGATCCCGAGCAATTCTCCCAGATCGTGATCAAGCGCGACAATGGTGTGGTCACGCGGCTGGGCGATGTCGCGCGGGTGGAAATGGACGCGTCGCAATATGGCTTGCGCGCGCTTCTCGACAATCAGCAGGCGATCGCGCTCCCGATCTTTCAGTCACCCGGCTCCAATGCGCTTCAGATCTCCGATCAGGTCCATGCCAGGATGGCGGAACTGAAGAAGAATTTTCCGCAAGGGCTCGATTACCGCATCGTCTATGACCCGACCAGCTTCGTTCGGGATTCGATCACGGCGGTGGTCCACACCCTACTGGAAGCGGTCCTGCTGGTGGTGCTGGTGGTGATCCTGTTCCTGCAGACCTGGCGGGCATCCATCATCCCGCTTCTGGCGGTCCCGGTTTCCATCGTCGGCACGTTTGCGGCGATGCTGGCCTGCGGCTTTTCCGTCAATGATCTTTCGCTGTTCGGATTGGTTCTGGCCATCGGCATCGTGGTCGATGATGCCATCGTGGTGGTGGAGAATGTCGAGCGCAACATCGAAGCCGGGCTGTCGCCGCGCGATGCCACCTTGAAAGCGATGCGCGAAGTGACCGGGCCGATCATCGCGATCGCGCTGGTTCTGTGCGCCGTCTTCGTGCCGATCGCTTTCATAACCGGCCTGACGGGTGAATTCTATCGCCAGTTCGCCCTGACCATCGCCTTCTCAACCATCATCTCGGCATTCAACTCCCTGACCTTGTCGCCGGCGCTGGCGGCGCTGTTGTTGAGAGGACATGGCGCGCCCAAAGACGCGTTAGCACGCGGCATGGAGAAGGTGCTGGGGCCGTTCTTCAATCGCTTCAACCGGCTCTTCCATTCCGGCTCGCGGCATTATGGCAAAGGCGTGGGCGGCATTCTGGTCCGCAAATCGCGCGCAGTGCTGATCTATGGCGTCCTGCTGGTGGCAACCGTGGTGGGCTTCCAAGCCGTGCCGCCGGGCTTCGTGCCGCTGCAGGACAAGATGTATCTGGTGAGCTTCGCGCAGCTCCCGCAAGGTGCAACCCTGGATCGTACCGAAGCGGTGATCCGGAAAATGTCGGACATCGCCGCCAAGGAGCCGGGCGTCGATCACGCCGTCGCCTTTCCGGGCCTCTCCATCAACGGCTTCATCAACAGTCCTTCGGCGGGCATCGTCTTCGTGACCTTGAAGCCGTTCGAGGAGCGCCGGTCCGCCGATCTGTCGGGCAACGCCATTGCGCAGCGGTTGCAGGCCAAGTTCGCGGGCATCAACGATGCCATCATCGCGATCTTTCCGCCGCCACCCGTCCAGGGCCTGGGCACCATTGGCGGCTTCAAGCTGGAAGTGGAAGACCGCACAGATCAAGGCGATGCCGTGCTCAACCAGGTGATGGCACAGGTTCAGGCCAAGGCGGCAAAGAATCCGGCCCTGCAGGGCGTCTTCTCGAATTTCAACACCGGCATGCCGCAGCTTTTCGCCCATCTCGACCGCACCAAGGCGATGCAGCTGGGGGTCAGCGTGCAGGATGTGTTCGACACGATGCAGACTTATCTGGGCTCGACCTATGTCAACGACTTCAACCGCTTCGGCCGCACCTATGAAGTGATCGCCCAGGCCGATACGCCATTCCGCGCCAGGCCGGACGATATTCTGCGTCTTCAGGTGCGCAACCAGGCCGGCGAAATGGTGCCGCTGGGCGCGATGGTGAGCGTGAAAGAGATCACCGGCCCCGATAGCGCCAGCAAATATAACGGATTCCGCGCCGCCGATCTCAATGGTGGTCCAGCGCCGGGCTATTCGACCGGTCAGGCCCAGGCCGAGATCAGCAAGATCCTGGACGAGACCCTGCCCAAAGGCATGAGCTACGAGTGGACCGACCTGACCTATCAGCAGATTTTGGCTGGCAACACGGCCATGCTGGTGTTCCCGATCTGCGTGCTGCTGGTCTTCCTGGTTTTGGCGGCGCAGTATGAAAGCCTGTTCCTGCCGCTCGCCATCATCCTGATTGTGCCGATGTGCTTGTTTTCCGCGATCACCGGCGTCTGGCTGACGGGCGGCGACAACAACATCTTCACCCAGATCGGTCTGTTCGTGTTGATAGGCCTTGCCTGCAAGAACGCGATTCTGATCGTGGAATTTGCGCGAGAGCTGGAAATTCAGGGCAGCTCCACGATGGCCGCGGCGATTGAAGCCGCGCGTCTCAGGCTTCGCCCGATCCTGATGACCAGCTTTGCCTTCATCATGGGTGTGGTGCCGCTGGTAACGTCTTCCGGTGCGGGCGCGGAGATGCGCCATGCCATGGGCGTGGCGGTGTTCTTCGGAATGCTGGGTGTGACCTTTTTCGGTCTGTTCCTGACGCCGGTCTTCTATGTTCTGCTGCGCGGGTTGGAGAAGCGGATCACGGGCAGGGCAGAAGTCCATCATCACGTGACGGTCTGAGGCGCGTTACAGATCGTCCCGGTCGCGTTCATCCTCTGCTTCACGGTCACGCCGTTCCTGCTCGCGGACCATCTCCTCGTGTGAAAGTTCATGAGGAACCGC
>CAYWWT010000008.1:12231-29407 GCA_964461855.1 uncultured Rhizobium sp.
CACGCCGTTCCTGCTCGCGGACCATCTCCTCGTGTGAAAGTTCATGAGGAACCGCCACAGGCGCAGGCGGCGGCAGATCGGCTTGGCGCGCGGCCGGCGGTGGCGGCGCGGCGGGCGCGGCATCCTGCGACCCCGCCGCGGGAAGCGACGATGCAAATCCCAGACAGACAAAGGCGATGGGAAGGAAATACTTTCCCGTCATGGCCGGGCGCAATCTCCTGGAACTTCCAATAGCCGCCGTCGCGGCAATCTTCACGCAGGGTGACGTTTCACCGGAAAATTTCCTCACTGCCGGCCCATAAAATATTTTTGTGGCGATGATTGATAGCGTCTTTAAGGTGTTATGGTCAGGGGGAAAGATGACGGGCACGGAAAGATGACCGACATCCCAGTCGGTCGGGAGCTTTGGAGCGATCTGCTACGCCAGATCGTTCGGCGCACCCGTAACCGTCACGATGCCGAAGATCTTTTGCATTCCGCCTATCTGCGTCTTGAGCGCTACCGGACTCAAAATACCGTCAACGATCCCGCCGCTTTTCTTGTGCGCACGGCGTTCAATATCAGCATCGACAATTATCGTCATGCCCGGATCCAGCAGGACCGGGCCGAAATCCCGGAAATCGAAGATGGCGCACCTCTTCAGGATGAGGTAATCGCCGCGCGAGCTCGTCTTGCCAGGGTAAGGGCAGGACTTGATGAGCTGACGCCCCGAACGCGCGAAGTATTTCTGATGCATCGGTTGGATAACCTCAAATACCACGAGATCGCGGACAGGCTTGGAATCAGCCAAAGCGCTGTTGAAAAACACATAGCAAAAGCTGTACTTTTCCTGACGGAATGGACTGAAGGCTGGTGAGATGAAGCAACTTTCTCCCGGCGTGCCGCAAGTCAGGGAAGCTGCGATCTGGCTGGCGCGTTTGCGCGCGGACGATCGCTCGCCCGAAGACGAACGCGCGTTCCGGGCCTGGCTAATGGCCGATCCGCGCCATGCCACCGCTTTCGAAGCCGTGAACGGCGTGTGGGACAGTGTCGGCGCCCTGTCGCGCGATTTGCGCAGCGGCCAGGTTCCGCGGGAAGCGCGTTACAGCCGCCGCGCGCTGTTGGGCGGCGGGGTGGGACTGGCAGTCGCCGCCGGCGGCACGTTCGCCTTCGTCCAATCGGCGGCGGCGCAGGTTTATAAAACCGATGTCGGCGAACAGCGGCATGTCACCCTTGCGGATGGCACCGGGGTGTTCCTGGACACCGATACCAAGCTGACCGTCGATTTCACGGAAACCGCGCGCAAGGTCGATCTGCGCTATGGCCGCGCGAATTTCAGGGTCGCGCCGGATGCAAGGCGCAGCTTTGCCGTCGAGGCGGCGCGCAAGCTGGTCATTGGAACCCGTTCGACCTTCGATGTGCGCCGTTATGGTGACGATGTTTCCGTGTTGCTGATTCACGGCCGCGCCACGGTCAAAAGTACCGCCGATATCGATGCCGGGCGCCTCTTGAGCGACGGAGAGCGGCTGAGCTTCGTCGCCGGTCAATCGCCCAGGTTCGACAAGCCCAATCTGCTTCCGCTTCTGGCGTGGCATTCCGGCCAGGCGATCTTCGAGAATTCTCCGTTGGTCGATGTTGTGCTGGAAATGAACCGCTATTCCACGATCAAATTGGAGGTGGATGACAGCCGTATTGCCCGCATGAAGGTCAGCGGCGTGTACCGGGTCGGCGACAATGCAAATTTTGCCCGTTCATTATCGCGTTTGCTCCCGGTGGAGATACATGTCGTGGACGATCGCATACAGCTTGTGGGTGATGACACCCGTATCCTGCAGGGATAGAGAAAGCCGGGGACATCTCACACTTTTTAAAGACGTGGGGATGCATGACCGCCGTTCGAGAGGGGCAGGATGCCCGGTTTGAGGGATATCCGCGCGAAGTTTCTTCGCAGCATGGCCATCCTGATTCTGACGGCCGGGTCGGCCTCGGCGCAGGCCGTGGTATTTTCGCTTCCCTCGCAGCCGTTATCGGATTCCCTTAAAGCCGTCGCCCAGCAGACCGGGCAGAACATTCTTTTCACGCCCCAGGCCGTTGCCGGCTTCACCGCGCCGGAATTGCAAGGCCGGATGTCGGGACGCGATGCGGTCAACGCGCTGCTTGCGGGCACCGGCCTTGGCGCCGATCTGGATGGCAATGGCGGGCTGATCATCCATGCCGTCGGAGCGGCAGGGCGGGGTATGCCATCGCGCCCGGCAAGGTCAGGCTCTGCGCCCGCGACGCCTGCCCTGGAGCCTATGGCGCCCCCATCTCCTGTCGCGCCTTTTGAGAAACCGGCGTCCTTTCCGTCTACCGAAAACCTGATCGAGCAGGTCATCGTCAGCGCCTCGCGCATTTCGATCGGCGGTTATCAGCAGCCGACTCCGGTCACCATGGTCAGTGGCGAGCAGCTGCGGCGCGACGCGTACAGCAATATCGGCGACGCGATCCGCCAGTTGCCGGCCTTTGGTGCATCTTCCAGTCCCAACAATTCCATCGCGGCGAACTACATCGTCAGCGGCACGCCCGGGATCGATGTGGTCAATCTGCGCAATCTGGGGGTGCTGCGCACGCTGGTTCTGTTCAACGGGCAGCGTGTGGTGACGTCCGCGCTCAGCGGCGGCGTGGATCTTTCCACCATGCCGACCAGCCTGGTGCAGCGTGTCGATGTGGTGACGGGAGGCGCGTCCGCGGCCTGGGGCTCCGATGCGGTGGCGGGTGTCGTCAATGTCATTCTCAACCGGAATTTCGAAGGGCTTGCGGCCAATATCGAAGGTGGCAATTCCTGGTGGAACGATCAGCGCTTCTACAAAGGCGAGCTATCCTACGGCACCAATTTCGACGGCGACCGCGGTCATGTAATCGCAAGCGTCTCTTATATGAGCAGCCCTGACGCACTCTTCGTCAACCAGCGATCCTGGTACAAGAACACGAGGCTGGTGAACAATCCGGTTTACGCGCCCGGCTCCGGCCAGCCGCAATATGTCCATGCCGATCATGTCGGGCTGTCGCAAGCGACTCAGGGCGGCTTGATCACGGCGAGCCCGGCCAATGCGAGCGGCGCAAACGCCGACGCGCTGCGCGGCATCCAATTCGTCGGGCCGGCGGGAAGGCCCGCGGCCTTCGATTTCGGTAACATTTCGGGGGTCTATTCGACCGGCGGGAGCGGAGAGGGGTCCGAAGGCGATCTCGACCATCTCACCATCCCGATCAGGACCTTTACCTTCTTCGGTTACGGCAGATACGCGCTAAGTGACAACATAACAGCGTCGCTGGAATTGAATTACGGCAAGTCTTTTTCGCGGAACAACAGCTATGCGGCCAACAAATTCGGCACGCTGACAATTCAGCGGGACAACGCCTATCTCGATCCGTCAATCGGGGCACGGATGGATATGCTGGGAATCTCCAGCTTCTCGCTGGGCACGAGCAATCTGAACAACATCGGCACCACAGGCGCTCACCTTGTCGGCAACAGCCTGGTAGCCGAAGCGCAGAGCCTGGGCGTTCCCGTTTCCACCAATCGCCGCCAGCTTTTCCGCGGCGTGGTCAATTTCGAAGGCAGCCTGGGCGAGAACTGGTCATGGAGTGCTTATTACCAGCACGGCACCTCGCGGGTGATGACGCTGGTGTTAAACAATGTCTTCACGCCGAACTATAACCGTGCGGTCGATGCGGTGCGCGTCACCGGCGCCAATGTGGGAAATTCCGGTCTCGAGATCGGCTCCCTCGCGTGCCGGTCGAGCCTGAGCGATCCGTCCAATGGATGCCGTCCGTTGAACGTGTTCGGCACGGGCGTGGCCTCGGCTGATGCGATTTCTTATATTAACGGTCCGGCGCGGGCGGGACGTGATTATCAGCTTGCCGTTCTCAACCAGGACGTCGCATCCGTTGCGATGCAGGGGCATTTGCCCTTGTCGCTGGGAGCAGGGCCGGTCTCGCTGGCGTTCGGCGGGGAATATCGCAAGGAAGGCGGGCGCGTAACGGTCGATCCCCTGGCGCAGGCCAAACTGTTTTCAGTCGGAAACTTCTCGGGCTTCCATGGCCAGTATAATGTCGAGGAAGGCTTCATTGAAGTTGAGGCCCCGCTTATTCGCGATGGCATCGTGCAATCGCTGGAGTTCAATTCCGCGGGGCGCATCACCAGCTATTCCACCAGCGGGCTGGTAGAGACCTGGAAACTGGGCCTTACCAGCCAGGTCGATGAGAATATCCGGCTCCGCGCCACCTGGTCGTTCGATATTCGCGCGCCGGACCTTCAGGAGCTTTACAGCGGCGGCTTCTCCGTGCTGGGCAACGCCACCGATCCACGTACCGGCGCGAATGTGCAGATCTACAACCTGTCCCAGGCCAATCCGAACCTGAAGCCGGAACAATCGACCACGCTTTCGGGCGGCGTCATCCTCACGCCGCGCTGGGTGGAAGGGCTGAACGTTTCGGCCGACTGGTATTCGATCAGCATCAACAAGGCGATCGCGACCATCGGATTCAACAATGTCGTGGCCCAATGTGCCGCCGGCAATCAACTCTTTTGCGGGCAATTGGTCTTTGGCGGTCCCGATGGAGCGCTGTCGCAGATCAATACCCAACCCATCAACGCCAATCGCCAGGCTGTTTCAGGGTTGGATTTTCAAACCGATTACCGAATGCCAATCGAGAACGGCACGCTCGATTTGCATCTGGTCGCCAACTATATCGACACACAGACGCAGACCGCCCAAGGCCAGACCGTCCAGTATGCCGGCTCCATTGGCCCCGACTCCCCCGTCCGCGGGGTACCGAAATTCAAAGGCACGCTGGCCGCCACCTTCAGCCGCGACAGTTGGCAGGGAACGCTCCAGGGGCGTTTTATCGGGACCGCAAAATTGAACCATGGCTGGGGTCCGCTCAATGTGGACGATAACGATGTGCCCGCCATGGCATATCTCGATCTGCGCTCGTCCTATCGTTGGGCCGCGGGCATGGAGCTTTATGCCGCAATGGACAATGTCTTCAACACGGCGCCGCCGATCGTGCCCGGCACGACCTATTCCACCACCCCTTATGACGCGGCGGTCCGCGACGACATCTATGACGCGATCGGGCGGCAATATCGCGTCGGCGTGCGCTTCAATTTCTGATTTCTTGAGCGCGATTTTTTGCACGGCTCAGGCGCGGCGGAAGATCAGCTTGCGGGCTGGGGCAGATGCCGGCTCGGCACTTCGATGCGATAGAGCTTGAGCGCCAGCCAGCCCTTGGGCTCGAAGCAAAGTGCGTCGGTGCCATCCTTGAGAGGCTGGCCCCTGACGACAGCGGCCAGGCTGCAGGCCGCGCCGCTGTCCCAGCCGATAAAGCGGTAGCCAGCGGTTTCCATGCAACTCTGGATTGACTTGAGAGGCTGGCCCTCGCCGGCCCGGGGGGCCGATGCTTCGCATTGGGCCAATTGCGCTTTTTGGCTGGAAAAGCACCCCGCCAGGGGCAAAAGCAGCAGCAGTGGCAGCAAACGGCGGAGGGTAACCATAAACACCTCGGTTTCCGCGGGAATTCTAGCCCAAATGGGGTTTCCCCCAAAGGGTTGCCCAACAAAAACTTTATAATTTTTTGCTCATAAAGGCGCTTGGCGAGCCTTGGCCCGGTGTGCCTAAATTTGCCCATGCGCAAGCGAACGACAGATGGGCACGCCGTGGATGGCGCCGGGGGGAGGCTGCACCTGACCCCCGAAAGCCTGGAAACCGCCTATGAATATTTGCGCGCCACCTTGCCCTTTCGCCGGATGAACCTTCCGCATGCGGACAATCTCGTTTTTCGGGTTATGGGCGCACGCGATCGTTTCGGCCATTTCCGGGGGCGCATCAAAACCAAGCCGGAATTGAATGAAATCGGGGTCTCGATCCGGGTGGTCAAATCGACCGACCTGCTGATGGCGACGATGGCGCACGAAATGATCCATCTCTATCAGCATGAGAAGGGAAGCTGCAGCCGCAGTCACCACAATTCCGAATTCGAGCGGATTGCGGTCCGTGTCTGCCGCATTCACGGGTTCGACCGGGAAAATTTCTAGATCTTTTGCTCTGAGAAGGCCTGGCGGCCTCAGCGTGATTTGTTCTTTCCGAACAATTCGCGGAGCGCATCCTTGGCGCGCTCCAGAGTGCGCTTGCGCGATGCCGGCAGGGATTTGCCGGCGCGATTGATGTAGAAAGTGAGCATCGACATCGCGGAGCGGTACGGATCGGATTTCCGCCGCTTGCTTCTTTCTGCCGAACGTTTCAGCGAGGCTGCTATCTTTCCAGGATCGCGCTGACGAAAGATGCCGTCCTTCAGATCGAGCGCATTGGACTTGGCCGTGACCCGGCCCGACCATTTCGGTTTGCCCGGTTTCGTTTTCTTCCGTTTGTCTTTCGTGGATTTGCGCGCGGCCATGATGCGACTCGCTCAGGCGCCGAGGCCGCCGATGGATGCGATAGCTGAATGTTTTTCCGCCATACCGCCTCCTTTATAGGCGACCCGCTAAAATAAGTATCAGAAGAATAACAAGCATTGCGCTCAATCCGCCGAACGGCCCGTGAGCCCAGGCCGTGCTGTAAGGCCGGAGCGGCATCGCGCCCAGGATCGCAAGTGTCAGAATAATCAGCAAAATCAGCCGAAGCCCGGCCCGCCCTTTGGGTTTTCCCTGATCCAAAATGCGACGCGGGATGGCTGGTCCGGCGATTTTCGTGCTGCGCGTCGGAGCGCCGCGTTGCCACCGATTTGCGACGCCCTCAGTCTTGCCGTCGGTTGCGGGCGGATAGCGTCCGCGGGAACGGCAACAAGGGGCGATGACCGTGATTAATGGATCCGATACCGCATGGCTGATGATCGCCACCGTGTTGGTGTTGCTGATGACCTTGCCGGCGCTGGCATTGTTCTATGGCGGGCTCGTGCAGGCCAAGAATATCCTTTCGGTACTGGTGCAATGCTGCGCGGTGGCCTGCGTTTCCTCGCTGGTCTGGCTGGCTTGCGGCTATAGCCTGGCTTACTCCGGCGACGGCGCCTGGCTGGGAGATCTTTCTGCGGTCTTTTTGCAGAACGGCGGGCGCAGCATGGTGCATCCGGGCACCGGCGTTCCCGAAAGCGTCTATGTGATGTTTCAGATGACGTTCGCCATCATCACCCCGGCGCTGATCATTGGCGCCTATGTCGAACGCATCCGCTTCAGCGCCGTGCTTCTGGTTTCCGCTTTGTGGCTTCTCATCGTCTATGTGCCGGTGGCGCATTGGGTCTGGGGCGGCGGTTGGCTGGCAAAGGCCGGCGTGATTGATTTTGCAGGCGGCATTGTGGTCCATGTCACCGCCGGTGTTTCGGCGCTGGTGATCGCCTGGATGCTGAAACCGCGCACGGAATTCCCAAAGTCGATCCGTCCGCCGCATGCGCCCTGGATGGTGATGGTGGGCGCCTCGCTGCTCTGGGTGGGCTGGTTCGGCTTCAACGCCGGCAGCGCACTGGCCGCCAATGCCGATGCCGGAATGGCGATGCTGACCACACACCTTTCTGCCGCTGCGGCGACCCTGACCTGGATGGCAATCGAGTGGATATCCTTCGGCAAGCCCAGCCTGGTCGGCGCGGTCACCGGCACCATTGCCGGGCTAGCCACCATTACCCCGGCGGCGGGCACTGTCGGGCCGCTGGGCGCCGTGGTGATCGGAACATCCGCCAGCCTGGTCTGTTACGGCGCGGTGCATGTGGTCAAACGCGTCATGGTGGTGGACGACGCGCTGGACGTTCTGGGCGTGCATGGTGTCGGCGGCGCGTTGGGAACGCTGCTGCTGCCGTTTCTGGCGCAATTGGGCGTGGGCGGAGCGCCGCTGCATCATGCCGTCGGCGCGCAGTTTCTGGTTCAGGCGCAGGGCGTTGCCGCGGCAGCGATCTGGTCGGCTCTTGCCACCGTCGCAATCACCAAATTCGCGGATATGGTTGTTGGTCTGCGCGTGGACCGCGAGCATGAAATCCAGGGCCTGGACTTCGCCTCTCACGGCGAGACGGCCTATCACACCAACCGCTGAGGCTCAGAAGAGGGAGTGGACGGGGTGAGAGGGGAAAGTTCCTCGGGCCTGGGCTGTAACCGGTGTCCGGGCGGCGCGAATATGGACGAAATGGTCTATGCTCGCTGGAAAGGACCTTGCCCATGAAAGCCGCCCTCCTGATTGCCGCCTCCAGTTTGCTGATGCTTTCCGCCAGCGCCCGGAGCGAAGATCTCGGCGCGCGGATCCCGGCGCCCGCGCTTGATCCCGTCGGGACCGCCAGAACGGAGACCGTGGTTCTGGCCGGCGGCTGCTTCTGGGGACAGCAAGCGGTTTTCGAACATGTCAAAGGCGTAACCAAAGTCGTAGCCGGCTATTCGGGCGGCGCCAAGGAAACGGCGACCTATCCTCAGGTCATTACCGAGACCACCGGTCATGCCGAAGCAATCCAGATCACTTTCGATCCGCGCATCGTTACGTTCGGGCGCTTGCTGCAGGTTTACTTTTCCGTGGCGCATGATCCCACCCAGCTGAATTTCCAGGGACCGGATGAAGGCACCAGCTACCGTTCGGAAATCTTCTTCGCCACCCCGGCGCAGGAAAAGACGGCGCGCGCCTATATCACCCAGCTGGGCACCGCCCATGTCTTTCGCGAGCCCATCGTCACCAAAGTCGGCGCGCTCAAAGGCTTCTACGCCGCCGAGGCCTATCACCAGGATTATCTGCTCCATAATCCGACCCAGCCCTATATCGTGATCAACGATTTGCCCAAGCTGGCGGCGCTGGAACGCGTTTGGCCGGAATTCTACCGGCCCGATCCTGTCCGCCTGGCGAGCCGCTGAAGCTTAAAAAGCTGTCATTCTGGGCCGGGGGAGGGTTCGACGCCGGTTTCCTTTGCGAAGGCGATCTGCTAACTCCTGCCCCGATTTAGGGCGAAGCACCGTCATTGGCGGTGTCTCCCCGGTTTTCCGAGGCGAGAGTTTCCATGACAAATCTGACCCAAAAACTGGCTCTGGGCGCTGCCACCTTGGCGGTGGGCTTGGTCCTGGGCTGGGCCGTTCGCGGGGCGGCGATGTACAACCCGGCCACCCAATCGATGACCAGCTACGAATCCTGGCGCGTCGCCTGTCCGGCGGCGAACCAGAAAGAAGTCAGCTGCGAGATGATTCAAGACGTGCTCGATAGCCAGAGTCATTCCGAAATCAGCCGTATCGCGGTCGTGCATCCGCCGGGCGGCAAGCTGACCTTGAACCTGACCATGCCGCTCGGCGTGGCGCTGGAGCCGGGCGTCGGCCTGACTTTCGATACCGACGCCGATGCCAAGGACGCGAAGGATCCGAAAGCGAAACAGGCGATGATCACCGCGAAATATCGCACCTGCACCCAGCAGGGCTGCATCGTGGACATCCCCATTGATGACAAGCTGCAGGCGCAGCTGGATGGCGACAAGGACGGACGTCTGGTGTTTGTCAGCGCCAACGACACCAAGCCGATTGCGATCCCGCTTTCGCTGAAGGGCTATGCCGCAGCCAAGCGCGCCTACTACAGCAATGAAGCCAAGCGTAGTTCCTGGTTCTGGAGAATGTGGTCATGAAGTTTTCCCATCTGTTGGGCGGATTGGCGCTGACGGCGCTCGTTTCGGGCGCCGCGCTGGCGCAGGCTCCCGCCGGGACGCCCCCCCAGGGCGGCCAGCCCGAGATCAAGCAGGTCGGCGACTGGACGGTGCGCTGCTTTCCGATGCAGAGCGCCTCGCCCTGCGACATGTTTCAGCAGCAGAATGACAAGGATAGCCAGCAGCGCGTGGTCGCTTTGTCCATTGCTTATATCCCCCATCTCGACCGGCACGCGATTCAGATTTCCGTGCCGCTCGGCGTGGGGATACAGGCGGGCGTGACGCTGCATGCCGCCAGCTTCCAGGGCAAGATGATGCCGTATCGTCGCTGCGACCGCGGCGGCTGCTATGTCGAGACCTTGATCGACAATGCCGTCATCGACCAGCTCGCCCATGCCGGCGACAGCGCGATGGTGAAGATCAAGGCCGATGACGGCAAGAATTACGACCTGAAATTGTCGTTGAACGGTTTTTCGGGCGCGCATGACGCCATGCAGGCAGAGGCCAAGCAGAAAGCCAAGGCGCCGCCGGCAACGCCGCCCGCGCAATAATCCGACACCGGACGAAAAAAGCCGCCGGGCGACCGGCGGCTTTTTTGTTTCCGGCGATCCCTTAGGCCGCCTTGAAGCGCATCGCCACGCCGTTCATGCAATAGCGCAGGCCCGTGGGCTTGGGACCGTCCGTGAAGACATGGCCCAGATGCCCGCCGCAACCGCTGCAAAGAACCTCGGTGCGCATCATCATCTCGCTGGTGTCGGTGCGGGTCGCGACCGCTTTTGGCAAAGGCTTCCAGAAGCTGGGCCAGCCGGTGCGGCTGTCATATTTGGTATCGGACGAGAACAGCGCGGTATCGCACCCGGCGCAGGAATAAGTGCCCTTCTTGGTATTCATATCCAGCGGGCTGGAATAGGGCATCTCAGTTCCCTGGTGACGCAGCACGTCATACGCCGCCGGCGAAAGCGCCTTTTTCCAGTCCGCATCGCTGCGCGTAACGGGATAGCCTGCCCAGGCGGCCTGGCTTCCCAGGACCATGCCGGCGCTTGCCGTTAGCAGCAAACTCAGAAGATCGCGTCTGTGCATCCGTTTCTCCATCGCCCCGGGGGTAGGGGGATTATACGCCATTCATTTCGGCGCGGATGTTAAAAAGTTACGGGAACGGGCGTGTTCGGCTGCCGTTATCTCCATGCTTCCCCAAACGGAGATTACAGGATGGACAAGGACAGAGTTGCGGGTTCCGCAAATCAGGCCAAGGGCGCGATCAAAGAGGCGGCCGGCAAGGTGACTGGCGATGCCAAGCTCCAGGCGGAAGGCGCCGCCGACAAGGCCAAGGGCAAGGTGCAAAACGCGGTTGGCGGGGCCAAGGACGCGCTGCGCGACATCTCGCACGATTGATCGCCAATTTTGCGAAAAAGCCCGGCCCTCCTTGGAGGCCGGGCTTTTCCATGTCTCTTTGACTGTTTTGCGGTGGCATGGCGCGATATAAGGGAACTCGCGCGCAAGGGATCTTTCCATGATTGGCTTTCTGAGATGGCTCCGCTCGATCATGGCGGCGGTGCTGAACGGCATCGCGAAATTCGCGTTCCTGCTCGTTCTCATTTTTGCGGTGCTCTTGGTGATCGGGCTGGCGCAGGGCGATGGCCTGCCGGGCAACACCGTGCTGACCATGGATCTCAGGCAATCCGTGCCGGATTCTGCGACCTCCGGACTTTCGATCAGCGGTCAGCAACAGACCGTGATGAATCTGGTCTTGGCGCTCGACAAAGCTTCGCGCGATGCCCGCATCAAGGGCGTGGTGATGCGTCTGGGCAATGGCGCCTTGTCGCTGGCCGAAGCGGAAGAGATTGCCGAGGCGCTGCACCGCTTCCGGGACGCCAAGAAATTCGTCATCGCGCAGGCGACGGGCTTTCTTTCTTCCGGGCTTGGGGACTATGTCGCCGCCGCGGCTGCCGATCAGATCTGGGTCCAGCCGCACAGCGATTTCAAGGTGTCCGGTGGCGCGGCGGGCGGGCTTTTCCTGAAGGGCCTGTTCGACAAAGTCCAGGCCGTACCGCAAATGGCCAAGCGCGCCGAATATAAAAGCGCCGCCGACATGTACATGGAAAAATCCATGACGGATGCGGACCGCGAGCAGCTCACCGCGCTGACGAGATCCTGGCGCGATGCCGCGATAGCGCATGTGGCCAAGGACCGCCGCCTGGATCCCGCCAAGATCAGCGCGGCCTTCGACGACAGTCCCCAATTCGCCGAGGACGCCAAAGCCAAAGGACTGGTGGACCGCATCGGCTATGACGACGACGCATTGGGCGCGGGATTGGGACGGGCAGGCAAGGGCGCCAAGCCGGTCAAGATCACCGACTACATCAAGGACATGGATTTCAGCGTCGCCTATGGCGCCAATCTGGCGGTGATCGAAGCGGCAGGCGAGATCGTGGACGGCACCGCCAAGGGAGATATTTTCAACGCCCAGGCCGGCATCGCAAGCGACGACATGTCGGAGGCGATCCGGCAGGCGGCACGCGAGCCTGGGATCAAGGCGATTGTCCTGCGCGTGGATTCCCCCGGCGGTTCGGTCACCGCCTCGGATCAGATTCTCGATGCCGTGAAGAAGGCCCAGGCCAAGGGCAAGCCGGTGGTGGTGAGCATGGGCGGATTGGGCGCTTCCGGCGGCTATTACATCTCCGCCAGCGCGAACAAGATCGTGGCGCAGCCGGGCACCTTGACCGGGTCCATCGGCGTGCTCACCGGAAAAGTGGCGGTGGGAAAATCGCTCGCCCTTGCCGGCGTTGCATTGGAGCAGGTGGCATCCGGCAAGAACACGATGATGGATTCTTCGATCGAGCCTTACACGCCCGAGCAGTGGGCGCTGCTCAACCACGAAGCCGATGTCATTTACGAGGACTTTCTCCGCAAGGTCGCCAGCGGCCGCAAACTGTCTTTCGAGCAGGTCCAGGCCGTGGCCAAGGGGAGGGTTTGGACGGGCGCGGACGCCAAGGACCGGGGATTGGTGGATGGGCTGGGTGGCTTCTGGACCGCCGCTCATATGGCGGCGGGCTTGGGCAAAATTCCTGCGGGCCAGATCGCAATCAAAATCTACCCCCGGCGAAAGGGCTTGTTGGAAGGCCTGGGCAATCTGATGGGGCGGAGCCAGGCGAGCCTGAAGGCACTGGAGGGGCTTCAGACCCTGATGGCGCTTCCGGGGGTACATCTGGCCCTTGACGCTCTGGCCTCGGCGCCCCGGGGCCGTGTGGAACTTCGGGCGGTCAATCTGCCCCGGGAGTCCGCGCTTCCGTAGGGATAGGATAAAGCCTTTTTATTCCGTGGGTTGGGACATATAATTGCGTCCGGATTCGCGGATGGCGCCTGCCCGCCAAACCTGCGAAATTGTGACGGTATGCGTTCAGGGCAGGGCCCTTAGGACATCCCGCGAACGCTTTTTTTGGAGACCTGCCATTCCCGCGCCGGCAAAATCACAAAACGAAGCACAGCCCGTTCGCGACATGAGTTTCGAAGCTGCTTTGAAAGAGCTCGAAACCATTGTGAGCCGGTTGGAGCAGGGGGAGGTCGATCTGGAAGATTCCATTGCCTTGTACGAGCGCGGCCAGGCTTTGAAGACCCATTGCGAGGCCAAGCTCAAATCGGCCGAGAGCCGGTTGGAAAAGATCGTCCAGGGCGCGTCCGGCCCCTCGGTCGGCGAAAGGCTCGATGTGGCATGAGCTTGATTTGTGCCGTCAGAATTCCAAATTGTCCTGATCGCCTGCGCCGCGGGCGGTGCGCGCGCCTCTCCATCAATTTCACTCCGGTTTCCCCATGAGCTTACCGACCAAAACGCCGCTTCTCGACCAGGTCCAAATTCCCGCCGATCTGCGCAAGCTGCCCAAGAGCGCGCTGCGCCAGTTCGCGTCGGAATTGCGCAACGATCTGATCGACATTGTTTCGGTCACGGGCGGTCATTTCGGCGCCGGCCTTGGCGTGGTCGAACTCACGGTCGCTTTGCACTATGTCTTCGACACGCCGGATGATCGCATCATCTGGGACGTGGGCCATCAAGCCTATCCGCACAAGATCATAACCGGACGGCGCGACCGGATGCGCTCTCTGCGTCAGGGCGCCGGCCTTTCAGGCTTCACCAAGCGCAGCGAGAGCGAATATGACCCGTTCGGCGCGGCCCATTCCTCGACCTCGATCTCGGCGGGCCTTGGCATGGCGGTGGCGCGCGATCTCAAGGGTGGAAACAACAATGTCATCGCGGTGATCGGCGATGGTTCGATGAGTGCGGGCATGGCCTATGAGGCCATGAACAATGCGGGCGCCAACAAGAACCGGCTGATCGTCATCCTCAACGACAACGATATGTCGATCGCGCCGCCGGTGGGTGCGATGAGCGCCTATCTGGCGCGGCTGGTATCGAGCCGGCCCTATACGGGCCTGCGCAACTGGGCCAAGCGCACCGCCAAGCGGCTTTTGCCGCGCATGCTGTTCAATGTCGCGCGCCGCACCGAGGAATATGCCCGGGGCATGGCGATGGGCGGCACGCTGTTCGAGGAAATGGGCTTTTTCTATGTCGGCCCCATCGACGGCCACAATCTCGATCACCTGATCCCGGTTCTGGAAAATGTGCGCGACACCATGACCGGCCCGGTGCTGATTCATGTCGTGACCAAGAAGGGGCACGGTTACGCCCCGGCGGAAGCCAGCGCCGACAAATATCACGCCGTGTCGAAATTCACCGTCCTTACGGGCGAGCAGAAAAAAACGGTCGCCAAGGCGCCGACCTATCAGAAAGTGTTCGGCGAAAGCCTCATCGAAGAAGCCAAGAAGGACAGCCGCATCGTTGCGATCACGGCGGCGATGCCGTCGG
Source organism: uncultured Rhizobium sp. (assembly GCA_964461855.1). Lineage (GTDB taxonomy): Bacteria > Pseudomonadota > Alphaproteobacteria > Micropepsales > Micropepsaceae > Rhizomicrobium. The sequence goes on from CAYWWT010000008.1 coordinate 26,693, forward strand.
GCACCGGTGTCGATCTGTTCGAAAAGGCATTCCCCAAACGCAGCTTCGATGTCGGCATCGCCGAGCAGCATGCGGTGACGTTTGCCGCGGGTCTTGCGGCCGAGGGCATGAAGCCTTTCTGCGCGATCTATTCCACCTTCCTGCAGCGCGCCTATGACCAGGTGGTGCATGACGTGGCGATCCAGTCGCTGCCCGTGCGCTTCGCCATGGACCGCGCCGGCCTGGTCGGCTCGGATGGCTGCACCCATGCGGGGTCGTTCGATATCGCGTATCTCGCCACCTTGCCCAATTTCGTGATCATGGCGGCGGCGGACGAGGCGGAACTGACCCACATGGTCGCCACCGCCGTCCAGATCAACGACCGCCCCAGCGCCATCCGCTATCCGCGCGGCGAGGGCACGGGCGTGGAGCGTCCGGCACAGGGCGTTCCGCTAGCGATCGGCAAGGGCCGCATGATCAAGGAAGGCACCTCCATCGCCATTCTGTCCTTCGGCACGCGCCTGCAAGAGGTGCTGCTGGCGGCGGATCGGCTGCAGGCCTATGGCTTGTCGCCCACCATCGCGGATGCGCGTTTCGCCAAGCCGCTCGACACCGATCTGATTGCCAAGCTGGCGCGCGAGCACGAAGTCCTCATCACCATCGAGGAAGGCGCCGCCGGTGGCTTCGGCAGCCATGTGATGCAGTTCCTGGCCTGGGAAGGCTTGATGGACAAGGGCCTGAAAGTGCGGCCCATGACCTTGCCGGATATCTTCCAGGATCACGATACGCCCGAGCGCCAATATGCCCAGGCGGGTCTGGATGCGGACGGCATCGTAAAGGTGGCGCTTTCCGCGCTCGGTCGCAGCAACGAAGTTCCGACCGCCGTGGGCAAGATCGCCTGAAGCGCGATGCGCGCCGACGTTTTTCTGGTCGAACAGGGCTACGCCAAGAGCCGCAGCGAAGCACAGGCTGCAATCTCGGCCGGCAGCGTCCTGGCGGACGGCAAGCCTGTTAGCAAGCCTTCCCAGACGCTGACAGCCGCCGCGCGGATCGAATACAGGCCTGCGCATCCCTATGTGTCTCGTGGCGGACTGAAGCTGGCGGCGGCACTGGACGCCTTCGGGCTTTCGCCTGCGGACCTCGTATGCCTGGATCTGGGCGCGTCGACCGGCGGTTTCACCCAGGTGCTGCTGCAGCGTGGCGCCCGAAAGGTATTTGCCGTGGATGTCGGGCATGGCCAGCTCGATGCGGAACTGGCGCAGGATGCACGGGTGGCTGTGTTGGAACATCGCAACGCGCGGGAGCTTCAGCCGAACGAAATTGTCTCCGCTCCGCAGGCCATCGTCGCGGATTTGAGCTTCATCAGTCTGAAACTGGCATTGCCGCCAGCCATGGACATGGCTGTGCCGAATGCCTGGCTGGTCGCGCTTTTCAAGCCGCAATTCGAAGTCGGGCGGGACAAGATCGGCAAAGGCGGCATCGTCAAGGACGATGCGGCGCGCACCGAAGCGCTGCGCGAATTCTTGCAGTGGCTGGGTAATCAGACAGGCTGGCGCGCGCTTGATCCGGCATTCGTCGACAGTCCGGTCTTGGGGGGAGACGGCAACCAGGAATTTCTGGTGGCGGCCCGCAAAAGCGCAGCCCGATGACATCCGTCTGCATGCATTTCGGGACGTGTGGCGGCTGCAGCCTGCAGGATTTAACGCCGGCCGACTACCAAAAGCATAAACGCGATGCCGTGCTCGCGGCATTGGCGCACTTGAACCTTCTCGACATGGTGGTGGAAGAACCTTTTGTGGTCGCGGATCACAGCCGCAGGCGCGCGGTTCTGAAATTCGGCAAGGCGCGGGACGGAGTGGTTGTCGGCTTCCATGCCGCCAGGAGCCACGCCATCGTGGATATGCAGGAATGCCGGGTGCTGGCACCGGCGCTGTTCGGCCTTGCCAGGGTGCTTCGGAACGCGCTCGCGCCGATTCTGGCAGACGGTGAAAAAGGCGAGGTCCATGTCACGGAAACCGAAAGCGGATTCGATCTGGCCTTCCGCTCGCCCCGCAAGCTGAATTCCACTTTGACGGCTTCCCTCGCGAAAGCGTTTTCGGGCGCTCCTGTGACGCGGATCGTCTTCAACGGCGAAATGCTGTTCGGGCAGGGCGCGCCGGTTATGCGTTTCGGCGACGCAGAGGTGACATTGCCGCCGCATGCCTTCCTGCAGGCCACCAGGGAGGGCGAGGCGGTGTTGGCCGAGCGGGTGCAAACCGCGCTGGACGGCGCGAAGATGGTTGCCGATCTCTTCGCCGGGCTGGGCACCTTCACGCTGCCCTTGGCGCGGCGCGTGCGCGTGCATGCGGTCGAGCACGACGCGGAGGCGCTGGCCGCCCTGGCCGAAGGCGCGCGCAAGACCAAGGGCTTGAAACCGGTCACGACAGAAAAGCGGGACCTGTTCAAGCTTCCCCTGACACCGTTGGAATTGAACCGTTTCGACGCCGTGGTGCTGGACCCGCCCCGCGCGGGCGCCGAGGCGCAAATTCGGAATTTGGCGGCATCGAAACTGAAGCGTGTCGCCTATGTTTCCTGCGACGCGGCAAGCTTCGCCCGCGATGCCGCCATCCTGGTCAAAGCGGGATTTCATGCAGGCCCCGTCCTGCCCGTCGATCAATTTCTCTATTCCGACCATATCGAGCTGGTCGGAAGTTTCACGCGTTGATTTCCCCTCCGGCCTTCGCACCGGTCGGCCGA
>CAYWWT010000009.1:0-9726 GCA_964461855.1 uncultured Rhizobium sp.
GCGTCCATGGGGCTGGATGACCATCCCGAGAATCGGGGGCGCAAGGAAGCCGCCGCTTTGCGTGAAAACACGGTCAGTGGCCCGGCGCAACCCTTTCGTTGGCGGGATTTTCTCACCAAGCGGGCCTTCTGGATTCCCAGTATGGTTCTGGCGCTGACGTCCGGCACCTCCCAGGCCTTGGTTGTGACCCTGGTGCCCTATGCCATCTCGCTGCGTGTCACGCCGGCTTCGGCCGCCGTGCTGATTTCCGGTTTCTCGATCGCCGCGGCGATCACCAAGATCGGCGCAGGCGTTCTGGCGGATCACATCAATCAGCGCTTCCTGCTGATCGCGGCTGCGCTTTTCATGACCCTGTCCTGGCTAACCCTGGGCCTTTTCGCCAGCTACGAAGCTCTGTTCGCCAGTGCCTGTCTGGGCGGCATCGCGCTGGGCTGCGCGCTTCCCACCACGGCAGGGCTGATTGCCGCCAGTTTCGGCGCCGACAAATTCGGCGCGGTGATGGGTTGGACCTATGTGTTCGTCGCCGGCTTCGCCATTGCCGCAACGCTGATCATTGGGAAGATGTACGATATCTTCGGCGGCTATCACGTCGCCTTTTTGGGCTTTTTCGTGCTTCTGGCGACCCTGTTGGTTGCGACGCTTCTTTTTCCGATAGCAAGACCGTCTGACGTCGAACTGGCGGTTCAATAGTCCACCCTGCGCCAGCCCTTGCCGGCCCGGTCTTCCTTGGCCTTGACGTTGAATTCGCAGATGGCCTGGCCTTGCATGCCGACACTTATGGGGCAGGAAGCCTCGAGATGGCGGACATAGCGGAGCCAGCGCGCATTATCGTCGCCGAACAGCCGGGCACGGTTCGCCAGACAACGCTCCATGGCACCCACGCCGCCGCCGAACAGTCCTGAATAGACCGGTTCCAGACAGGCGCGGAGTTCGATATCGTCGGAACGCCGGAGTTGGCCGTTGAACAGAAGAAAAAGGGCGGTGGCGCAAACCGCCGCCGGCAAAACCAGGCGCCAGCGCGATCGCCGGTTGCGGCCATCGGTGTAACGCAAGGGTAGAGGTGCCGCGAGGTCGTCGACAGCCATAGCGAGGTCCGGTTTGGCGAGAAGCTTAGCGCCTCTCATGCCGGCCCGATATCGGCTTTCTCAGTCCGCCAGCAGCAGGACTTCCGCCGCCATTTCGCCTTTGGGGCCGTGGCCGATCCGTACGCGGACGCGCTGTCCTTCGCGCAATTCACCGATCTCGCAGCGCCGCAGGGTCTCCATATGCACGAACACATCCGGCGTACCGGTTCCGCGCGAAATGAAGCCATAGCCCTTGGACCGGTTGAACCATTTGACCACGCCCTCAAAGGCGGGGCCGGTTGGCACGGCGACATAGCGCTGCGCCTGGTCGGGGGGCGCGGGCATGGCCCGGGCGGTGGAATTGTCCACCGAGATCAGTTTGACCGCCTGCCAGCCGCGCGTCCCCATGATCGTCTCGCAGACGACCGTGGCGCCTTCCTGAACTGTCCGGAAGCCGGACTGCCGCACGCAGACCTGGTGCAGCAGGATATCGTCACCTTTTTCCGGCGAGGTGATGAAGCCGTAACCCTTTATGAAATCGAACCATTTCACTTGGCCTGCCACCCGGCTGGGGGCCGCTGCGGCGCCTCCAAGAGGGGGGATTTGGCTTTCTGAAATCACGGAATGGGTATGGTGCAACATTGCCTGCCTCCCGGATCGCCGGGCCTGAATCACGTTTTTACGCGAACCACAATTAAACTATGGCAAGGGTAGGATTTGCGGCTGGGCCTGTCTGTTCCGCAGAAGGGACGGGGCGTTCCAAAATCGGAACGCTAGCTTGACGCCAGTGCCAGTATGCCTTTGCTGGACCTAGGCTTTAGGTCGGCCGGACCCGCGGGGTGCAGGAAGAAATCCGATGAAAGACGCGTCCGGGGTGGATGTCCGCGTGACGGAGGGCCCCCCGCAACTTGTTTCCGTTCCCGGCAAGATGGATGCGGCGACGGTCGCACGAGCTCATGCTCTGTTGGGCTTGGATGCTTTGCCCGCGGCGCCGCTTCCGCCCCGGGTGGAACAATTGTGGCGGCTGGATCGGTTCGCGGCGGATATCCCTTTCACCAACGCGATGCTCATCCCCATGGGCTCCGCCGATATCGGGATGCTTTATGAGGCGGTTGCCGCGGTCGTCGCCCGGCACGAGATATTGCGTACCCGGCTGGCGGTGCAGGACGGCCGGGCAGTGCAGATCGCGGAAGCCTGGAAAACTACGCGCCTGGACATAAGCCAGGTGCGGCGTGACGATCTGACGGACAGCCGGCCCGGCCGCTCTTCGCCCGTTACAGACTTCGCGCAAGGCACGATGGATCTCTACGCCCAGGATGGCTTTCGCTGCCGGGGCTTCCGGGATGAGACCGGGAACGTGACTCTGGGCTTCCTGGCGCATGGCTTCTTTGCGGACGCGTGGTCGGCGCAGATTTTGCTGCGCGAGATCCGTGCGGCCTATACGGCGCTCGAAAACAGAACCGCCCTATCCTTGCCGCCGGCTGTGCAATACGCCGATTATGCCCGGGCGGTTCTGGCTTCGCTCGCCAGCGGACTGAAACCGCATCTCGCCCATTGGCGGGATGCGCTTCAGGACGCGCCGCCTGCCAGGCTTCCTTACGACCGCGATGGCGATACGACACGCCGGGGCCGGGCCTTTTTCTTCCTGAAACAGGATGTCGCCGAAAGGCTTTCGACCATCGCGCGCCAGCGCCGCGTTTCGCTGATGATCCTGCTTCAGGCTGCCTGCCAACTCGCCCAGGCGCGCTGGAGCGGGGAGCGCGACATTCTCTCCGCGGCGTACACCGCCGACAGGGTGAAGCCTGAATTCCACAACACGGTGGGCATGCTGGTCACAAACATGCCCGTCCGTTCCCGGATCGACGGCGATGCCGACCTGGATGTCTTCCTGCGCGATCTGGCCCGCGATTATTACGGCAATTATGCCCATCGCGAATTGTCATGCGAATTGTATGAGGCGATTTTCGCGCCACCGCCGGCTTTTTGCGCCACCGTTTTCAATTTCGTGCCGCTGCAGAAAAATGCCGCGGATAACGATCCCTTTGCTGTGCCCGCCTTCGAAGGGGTCGTGACCTCGCCCGATGCATCGCGGCCGGCCATCTACCGGGAAATCTATCTCGGCCTGTCGCAGCATCCCAATGGCATATTGGGCAAAGTCTTCTACAATGCAGGCCGGTTTTCCCTCGAAGCGATGGCAGGCTTCATCGAGAGCTTCCGGAGCGTGATCGATGACATCGCGCGGGATCCCACCGCCAGGCTCAAAGACCTGATCGTGCGCTGAACTGTTACTTGCCCAAATACCCAGCAAAAAGATTCGCCAAGGGTTCGCCCTTGTAGGTTTCGTTGAGCTTTTCGGGGTGAATGAATTCGTCCCGGAACCAGGGAAAACGCTGCGGATCGAAAGATTGGACAAGCCAGTCGATCGTGCGCTTGACCCGCGCGATGCGTTTGGCATCCGGGTGGTAGGTCATCCAGATGTCGATGGGGTGCACGACACCGAGATCCAACGGGATAAGCTGGGTGCCGATCGCCTGCGCATAGGTCGGCAGCATGCCGATACCGGCGCCCTTGGCGATCGACCAATAATGGGCACTGGCGAAATTGGTGCGCAGGGAAACGAATCCAACCGGCGCGACACCTGGAAAAAGTTTGTCGTATAATTCCTGCGGCCGCTTGTGATCGTCGGATTGCAGCACCAGCCGGTGGTGCTGCAGATCCGCCACCGATTTCGGCTGCCCATAGGTATCCATGTAAGATTGTGCGCCGAAGAACATCAGGTGCAGCCGGCCAAGTTTTGCCATTCTGAGATCGGGCGCGGCGGGACGTTCCAGCTGGATCGAGACGTCCGCTTCAAGCCGCAAAACGTCGGCCGATTTCATGGCGCAGCTGAGACTGACCATCAATTTGGGATTGGCGCGCTGGAATTCGACCAGCCGCGGTGCCAGCCAGAAGGTGCCGAGCCCTTCCGTTACAGCCAGGCGCACCTCTCCTTCGACTTCCTTTTTCGCGGAATTGCGCGCCTGGATAAGATCAAAGGATGCAGCTTCCATTCGCAAGGCGGCGCTATAAATCTTTTCGCCTTCCGCGGTCGCGCGCACACCGTCCACATGCCGCGTCAGAAGAATGACGCCGAGCGTATGCTCGAGTTCGTCGACTTTGCGTCTCAGTGCATTGATGGACTGATTCAATCTCTCCGAAGCAGCGCGAAAACTTCCGCTGCGAAGGACCTCAAGAAAAATTCTTACTGTTTCCCAGTCAGGAACCCGCCTGGGTTTTAACGCGAGAGCATGTTCGCCCTGAAGAACACCCTGTTCCTCCATAGGCTGCATACGCAGATTGTTACTCAAGAAATAATCGCTCCCACTTAACGCCCATAATTACTCGATGACGGCCATCTTGGCCGAGAGGTGGAACATGACTGCACATCCGTTGCGATTGGTTCGTGAAAACGCCGGCACAGTCAAGCAGGAAAAAGCCAGGCACGATCTTGGCGAGATGGATTCGGCGAGATATGCCAAACACTTAGTTTTATTCCGGGCGTCGCCCTCCACTTTGGAGCAGTTGGTCGAGCTTGGCCGGCCGCATATTCCCGGAATGGCGACGCTGGAAACAGTCCGTAGGGTATGGGAGCGCAACCCAGACTGCCTATGGGGTTTGGCTTATAGGGACGGATACAATCCGGACGCACCGGTTGGCGATGGGTTCATCGCGATGCTCCCCCTGACCGCACAAGGGCTCTATAGCCTCGCAATAAAGACGTTCAATGGTGCCGACCCTGACGTTGCTCTGATTTCAAAGCCGGGGGAGCGGCCCGCCGGGATTTATGTGTGGGCCGCCTTTGCACCAGGTCAGATGGCAGGCGGGATAAGCCTATTCAGAGATGCAATGGTCTCAGAACCCTATGATGGCGTGAATTTTTATTCCCGTCCGAATACGCCGGCCGGCGTCCGCTACAATGAAGCATTGGGCTTCCGCAAAGGACCCACCGTCAGCGGGATTGTTGCTCCGCATGTGTATGAATTTTCCCGCAAGCCGAAAAGTCCGCCGCTCTATGATAGCTATGGCGCGGGAAAGAGCGCGCGTGAGCTCAGTGTCTCGGTTGCTCGCTCTTTCGACGATCTTATGCGTGTGGTGAGCATCCGCAGCGCCGTCTATATCGGCGAGCAGGAGTGTCCTTACGAAGAAGAATTCGACGGAAACGACGCTTCCGCCACTCACCTTATCGGGTATATCGGACGTGAGCCGGCGGGATGCATCCGCGTACGCTATTTCGCCGATTTCGCGAAAGTCGAGAGATTGGCGGTGCGAAAGGAATATCGAAATACCCGGCTTTCCTTCCAACTGGTGCGGGCGGCGATGGAGCTTTGCCAGATGAAGGGTTACCGGCGCCTTTATGGCCATGCCCAGAAGCGTCTGGTCAATTTCTGGAGCCGGTTCGGTTTTCATCTCTTCGAGGGTGGCCAGGAGCTTGTCTTCTCCGATTTCGATTATGTGGAGATGGTTGCCGATATTCAGCCGCATCCCGAAGCCGTGCGGATTGGTACAGATCCCTACAAGGTGATCCGGCCCGAAGGCCGTTGGCATCTTCCGGGAATATTGGAACGCTCTGCGACTCGCGATGTGACCAGACCGTCTGTTGAGGGATAGTGTGCTTTGGCGTCAGTAATCAGTTTGATGCACCACAGGGTGCGTGTGGAGCGACCGCTCCTCGTACTGGTCGGCCTTCATCGTTCCGACAAAGTGACGTTGGAAGCGAGCCAGTTGGACCTGGTTTTGGAAAATTGCCGTGCCGTTCTTGGTCGGGCGCGATTTTCCGGCTGCGGCATCGCTTTTGTACGATGTATGCCGCAGCAATCGTCCCTGACCGAGCCTCAAACCTATCCCGCCTGGTACCGGGGGTGTGAGCCGACGCGCAACGACATGGTGTTCGATGTCACGCAGGCGTCCTGCTATTCCAACAGCGAATTCGCGCAGGCCATGGCGCATAATGACGGCAATTTCACCATCGCGGGGCTCTTCGGCGAAACCACTTGTCTTTCCACCGCCATCGATGCGCACCATCGCGGGCATCGCTTCACCTATCTCTCCGATGCCTCCGGCTGCGCGAATAACGGTCCGATACCAGCGTCCTTGTTTCATGACGCGATTTCGCAAGTGATATCGGTATACGGAGACGTTATGGGGCGGGAGAAGTGGGCCAGCTTCCTCCAACTCAGGCGCGAGGCGAGATGACGGACCCTCATATCGTGCATTCGTTGCAATATTTTGCGGCATCTTTGGCCGGAATCGCGCGGGCGCTGGACGATTTCGGCTATCGCGAAGAGGCTCTCCAAATTTTTCGGGTTAAGCAAAGATTGGAAAGCGAGGCGGGCGCTGATCCTGTCGCCGCAGACCCAAGCAGCCGAGCTGTTCGGCGCAGCGAATAGACAGAGGTGGAAAATGAAAAAGCGCTCGGTCGAAGATCACATTCTTGCCTGGCTCCGAAGCAGTTTTCCGGATACCGACACCATCGGGCCCGCCACTGATCTTGTCAGCGATCTGGATTTGGATTCGATGGCGATGGTGTCTTTGATCTTCTCTCTCGATGAAGCGTTTCACATCGGGACCGATCAGATGGGAGACCTCGTCGCCAATTGCCACACGGTCGGCGATCTGATCGCCGCCACCGAACAGCTTCGGCACGCGCGGGTTTGATAGCCGAAAAACCGAAGGGGGAAGGCCGTTATGCAATTTGACCGGTTTCTGAACGATCTTTCCGGCAAGAGCGGAGCCATTGTCACCTTTGCGCAGGGAAAGGCGACGCGCCACGACTATGCCACGCTGGCCATGGATGTCACGCGAACGCGCCAGGATCTGGAACGCTGGGGAATCATTCCCGGTATGCGGGTCGGGATTTTTGCTCCCAATTCTTACGCTTATGTCGTTCACGACCTGGCGCTGATCTCTGCGGGCGCAATCTCGGTCGCCTTCACCGATGACTTCGCCGGAAGCGTCGATCGGGCACTGGTCGACCGCTATGACATTGCCCTCATGCTGGTGGCCAAGGGCACTTCTCACGGCTTCAAGCAGGACGACAATTTCGTCGCGCTCATCGACGGAAACAATGGCGATGTTCAGGCTCTGCCGCGCGCGCCCTATTCGCAGGGCGATCAGCCCGGCGATCTGAGTCTTGCCTTCTCGTCCGGCTCCGCGGGCGGTCTGAAGGGCTTGGTCATAAGCCGAAGAGGAGCTGAACTTACGTTGCCCCCTATCGCCGAAGCGCTGGGGCTATCGCCCGGCGATCGCCTTTTGCTGTTTTTGCCCATGTCCAATTTCCAGCAACGAATGATGTATTACGCATCCATCTGGTACGATTTCGACCTTATCGTCACGGATTATACGCAGCTTTATCCGGCGATGAAGGTGCTTCGACCCACTGTTCTGATCGCACCGCCGATTCTCTATCAACTGATACACACGCGTTTTTCCGCACCCGGAAGCCGAACTTGGCGGCACAGGATAGGGGAGAGATTGCTGAATTTTCCTTTGGGCAAGGTCTTGCGGCAGAAGATCGCCAGCTTCGCCTATCGAGACGTTCATGCGCTTTTCGGGGGCCGGATGCGGCTTCTGGCCACCGGGATGGCGCCCATCAGTCCGCATGTCAGCCGCTTCTTTGACCGTGTGATGTTGCCCTTGTGCGAATCTTATGGTCTCGCGGAAGCCGGTTCCTTGACCTTCCGCACCCCGCATGCCGGCGCTTATGGTTCGGTTGGAAAGCTATTGGCAGGGGTCGATGTCAGCTTCGAGCCGGATGGAGAAATCATCGTTCACCGTGAAGCGTTTCTCACGCGCCGCTATTTCCAATGCGCAGCCGGCGAGAATGAGGCGACGTTCCTGGGGAATGGCGCCGTCGCCACGGGCGATATCGGCCGCCTTGATGCCGACGGAAACCTTCATCTGCTGGGGCGCAAAAAGGAACTGATCGTGACATCGGCCGGATACAAAATTCATCCGGAGGTGCTGGAGAGTACGCTGAATGCCTGCGAAGACGTCGTGCAGTCGGTGGTTTTTCAGAAGCCGGGGACTTCGCATTTGAGCTGTGTCGTGGTGCGAGGCTCCGATCGCTCGGAAGAGGCCGCCCGGCGCATCCGCAGGCATGTGGAGGGCGCGACGGCCGGAAAGAAGGTCAAGATCGGCGAGATCGCTTTCGCGGAAGAAGCCTTCTCGCGCGAAAACGGCATGCTCCGGCCCAACATGAAGCTGAACCGCAAAGGGATCGCGGCCCGCTACGCCAGAGCATCTTAGTGCGAAGGCCCATCCGGGATTGCGCCGGATGGGCCTTGTCCTTCTAGGCTTGGGTCTTTTCCAGCCGGCTGCGCACGGCGTTTGCCGCCGCCACCATCGCCGACATCGCCGGCTTCACTTCCGCCCAGCCGCGCGTCTTCAGCCCGCAATCCGGATTGACCCAAAGCTGTTCGGGCCGCAACACCTTCAACGCTTTCTCGAGAAGAGCTTCCATTTCCTGCTGGCTGGGCACGCGCGGCGAATGGATGTCGTAGATGCCCGGCCCGATATCGTTGGGATAGGCGAAGTCCACAAAAGCGTCCAGCAAAGTCATCGCCGACCGTGAGGTTTCGATCGAGATGACATCGGCGTCCATCGCCGCCACGGCGGTGATGATGTCGCTGAACTGCGAATAGCACATATGGGTGTGAATCTGGGTCTGCGGCCTGACCCCGGATGCGGTAAGGCGGAACGTTTCCACGGCCCAATCGAGATAGGCCTGCCATTCGGATTTTCGGATCGGCAATCCTTCGCGCAACGCCGCCTCGTCGATCTGGATGATCTTCACGCCCGCCCGCTCCAGATCCAGAACCTCGTCACGGATGGCGAGCGCGATCTGGCGACAGGTCTCCCGCCGTGGTTGGTCGTCGCGCACAAAGCTCCATTGCAGGATCGTCACCGGGCCGGTGAGCATGCCCTTGACCGGCTTTTGCGTGTAGCGCTGGGCGGTCAGGGTCCAATGAAGCGTCATCGGCGAAGGCCGGCTGACATCGCCGAAAATGATGGGCGGCTTGACGCAGCGCGAGCCATAGCTCTGGACCCAGGCGCGTTCGGTGAAGGCGAAGCCGGTCAGGCGCTCGCCGAAATATTCCACCATGTCGTTGCGCTCGAATTCGCCATGCACCGGAACGTCGATCCCGATCTCATCCTGCCAGCGCATCGCTTCGGCGACCCGCTCTTCCAGAAGCCCGTCATACGCAGCCTCGTCGATCCGGCCTTTGCGGAATTGCGCGCGAATTTCCCGCAAGGCCTTGGTCTGGGGCAGGGAGCCGATGCTGGTGGTTGGGAGCAGCGGCAATTTGAGCACGGCCTGCTGGCGGGCAATCCGCTCGCGGAAGCCCGGTTGGCGGTCCGCCATACCCGCTGTTACCGCGGCAAGCCGCTGCCTGACAACGGGATCGTGGATACGCGTGGAGGTGACGCGGCTTCCGGCGGCCTGCGCATTCTTGCGGAAATAATCGCCATCGCGCCGGTTGTTGGCCGCTGCGGTCAGTGCCGTGATCTCGCCGAGCTTCTGGGTGGCGAAGGACAGCCAACTCTTTAGTTCTGCATCCAGCTTGGTCTCCGTGCCGAGATCGACGGGCACATGCAGAAGCGAGCAGCTTGGCGCGATCATCAA
>CAYWWT010000009.1:9826-28676 GCA_964461855.1 uncultured Rhizobium sp.
ATCTGCGACCAGAACGGGTTCGTCGATCTGAATCCATTCCGCCCCGGCTTCGCCAAGCGCGGAAATGATATCGGCGTAAAGCGGCAATATCTGCGGCAGCAGCTTCCAACGATCCGATGCGTCGGTCATCCGCGCGAGTTTGAGAAACGTCACCGGCCCGATCAGGACAGGGCGGGTGGCGACACCCAGGAATTTCGCTTCCTTATATTCGGTCAGCGCTTTGTCGCTGCCGGCCGACAAGCGCGTGTCCGCGGAAAGCTCGGGCACGATATAGTGATAATTGGTGTCGAACCATTTGGTCATCTCCATCGCATGCGCGTCCTGGCGCCCGCGCGCCATGGCGAAATACAAATCCGTCCCGACCATGCCGCCGGGATGACGGAAACGGTCCGGCACCGCACCCAGCATGGCAATCGTGTCCAGCATCTGGTCGTACAGCGAAAAATCGTTGGAAGGGATGTGGTCGAGCCCCGCCTGTTGCTGAACGAACCAATGGCGGGCGCGAAGCGCGGCGGCGGTCTTTTGCAGATCACCAAGCTCGCTCGCGCCGGACCAGAAATCTTCCAGCGCCTGTTTGAGTTCGCGGTGGCGGCCAATGCGGGGAAAGCCAAGACTGGCGGACAAGATCCCGGATGAGGGGGGCATCAGATACACTCCGTTGAGACATGGGTTGGCAAGGCGCATCGCCCACCCCTGTCGAAGAGTGGCCGTGCACGTGTCACCGCATGACGAAGCAATCGTTGCCTTGGGAAACCCACCGTCCCCTGGCCACAGCGTGACACCCGATAGCAGGTCTCCTGGCTCGCGGGTCGTCGCTTTGGGCTGTCTTCCCGAACGCGACATGCGTTCAGTGACGGTGTATCGGCCCTCGGCTCGCCGCTGACAGTTGCGGGGGCAGCTCCGGCTTCACACCGGATTCCCTATTAATCCCTTTCGGGAACTATCGGGCCGAACCTATGAGGCGCGTGGCCGCCCGTCAATTGGGCGGCTGGGTGGGTCAGCTTCCCAGCGCCTTCACCAGACCAACAATATGGCGGCGCAGAAGCGGGTCGTTGATCGCCATGAAGCCGTGAGTATGGCTGTGCCCTTCCGTGGATTTCGCAAAACGCGCGATATCCTTGCTCGACCCTGATGATGCCTGTGATGGCGCCTCGACGACCATCAGTTCGCCGACCGTGACATTCAGGAATTTGGAGATTTTGATCAGGGTCGCAGCGGACACCCGATTGGTCCCGTTCTCGTATTTCTGGACTTGCTGAAAGGAGACCCCAAGAGATTTGCCCAATGCCGTCTGCGAGATATTTGCACGCTGACGATACATTTTAAGGCGGCCACCAATCGCTTTATCTATGGAATAAGTATTGGCCTTCGGCACGATACGCCCTCGATATTTACAACGCCCAATACACGGCGTCGTTTGCACGATATGGCGTGTTGCACGTCCTTGTCCATATGGCGCCAGCCGGCTTAACCTTGAACATCCCCAACACTCGTGTCCTGTGCGCCGGACGCGCTTCAGCCGGCAAATCGGGCGCCCGAGAAGGATTTCGCGATCGCACTCGCAAGCTCCTTTTCGGTGAAGGGCTTGTCCAGCTTCTGCAAATTGCCGGCTGTGCCCGCCGGCAATTCGGCATAGCCGGTGGCCAGAATGACCGGAAGATCGGGCCAGCGCTCCCGGATGGCGGAGATCAGTTGCAGGCCCGCCATTTGCGGCATGGCTTGATCCGTGATGACCAGATCGACAGCGTGTTTTTCAAGGATTTCCAGGGCCTCCTGGCCCGAGCGAGCCTCGAGCGGAACATGCCCCAAATCCTCCAGCATGGCGGTGGTGTTGAACAGCACCAGCCCGTCGTCATCGACGGCAAGCACGTTCAGGCAGGGCGATTGGGGTACTTCCGTAGCGGCAATATTTTCGTCGGCCTGCACGCCGGTTGTTGCAGCCGGCAGCCAGATTTCCGCCACCGTGCCCTTTCCAACCTGGCTTTTCAGGACGAACCGTCCGCCGATCTGCTCCGTCATGCCGTGCACCATGGGAAGCCCGAGGCCCGTGCCTTTGCCCACGCCTTTGGTCGTGAAGAAAGGCTCGGTGGCGCGGGCCAAGGTTGCCGCATCCATGCCTTCGCCCTGGTCCGCAACGGTGAGGCAGATGTAGCGGCCGGGCCGAAGGCCGGTGGCGTGGCCGGCTCCCAGTGTCTCTTCGCGGGCCGAAATTTCGATTGTTGAGCCTTCGGGCGATGCGTCCCGCGCGTTTACGGTCAGGTTGAGCAGCGCCAGTTCCAGTTGATTCTGGTCGGCTTGCGCGGGCGGAAGGGGTTCAGCGATCTTTGTCGTGATGGCGACACCCGGACCGATCGAGCGTTGCAGCAGATCGATCATGTTGTCCGCCAGCGCCGATATGCTCACGGGTTTGGGGTTGAGTGACTGGCGCCGGGCGAAGGACAGCATGCGCTGGGTCAGCGACGTGCCGCGCTGCGCCGCCTGAATGGCATTGTCCAGAAGCTTGCGGACCTGCGGATCATCCGGCAGACGTTTCTTCGCGAGCTCCATGCTCGCCATGATCGCCATCAGAAGATTGTTGAAATCATGCGCCACTCCGCCGGTGAGCTGGCCAATCGCATCCATTTTCTGCGACTGGAACAACTCTTCCCGGGCCAATTCCAGCGCGCGCTCGGCTTTTACCCGCTCGCTGATATCGCGCGTGATTTTTGCAAAGCCGATGATCCGGCCGGCGTGATCGCGGATCGGATCGATCACGACATGGGCATTGAAGACACTGCCGTCCTTGCGGACCCTGAAGCCTTCCTTTTCATATCGCCCTTCGCGCGCGGCAGTTTCCAATGCGCGTTGAGGCTCGCCGCGCGCTTGGTCCTCCGGCGTATAAAATTTGGAGAAATGCTGCCCGATGACCTCTTGGGGCGAATAGCCCTTGATGCGCTGCGCGCCCGAATTCCAGTTTGAGATATGGCCCTTTGCATCGAGCATGTAGATGGCATAGTCGGTGACGCCCTGGACAAGCAGGCGGAACTGCTCTTCGCTGCTCCTCAGCGCGTCCTCGGCCTTGCGCCGCTCCGTCAGGTCGCGGCTGATTTCCGCAAACCCGGTCAGCGTGCCATCGGGCTCCCGGACAGGATCGATGACAACGTGCGCCCAGAAGCGGGTGCCGTCTTTGCGGACCCGCCAGCCTTCGTTTTCGAACTTGCCTTCGCTGGCCGCGGTGTTCAGCGCAATCTTCGGCAAGCCGGCTTCGATGTCTTCAGGCGTGTAAAATCGCGAAAAATGCTGGCCGATGATTTCCGCCGGCTCGTAGCCCTTGAAGCGGCGTGCGCCGGGATTCCAGCTCGTCACCACGCCGTCGGCATCCAGCATATAAATGGCGTAATCGGTGATGCTCTCGACGAGCAGCCGGTAGCGGCCTTCGTCGGTGCGGGACGCCTCAAATCGATCTGTCTGCAACGCAATCCCCGGGATGACGACTAAAAACGCATGTCGTCGGAGAAAGTTCCTTCAAATATTTTCCAAATTGTCCGCCGAAGCGCTGGCGGCGGACGCCGGTAAATCCAACCGGGCGAAGGTGCCGTCCTTGCTCTCTATCGTCAGAATGCCTCCGGCTTGCCTGGCAAATTCCTCGATCAGGCTGGTGCCCAGGCCGGACTTTGACGGTGTTTGAGACAGGCCGACGCCATTGTCGCCAACGCTGAGGGTCCACCCTGTCGCGCTGGCTTGAAACCGGACATCGATATTGCCTTCGCGATCGTCGGGAAAGGCGTGCTTGACGGCATTGGTGATGAGTTCATTCGTCACCAGGCCGACCGCGATCGCCCGGCTGCGCGGCATATAGGCTTCGTCGCAATGGCAGCGAAGATGAAGTCCGGTGGGAGGAAGCGCCGCTTCCGCCAATGCGCCGCAAAGATCGGCGATATATTGACGGAAATCGATCGCGCCGATGTCGGGCAGGGTATAGAGATGATGATGGACGCGCGCGACCGAGCGGATGCGGCCCATCGCCTGTTCCAGCGTCCGGCGGGTCTCCGGATCGCTGCTTCGCCGCCGCTGCAAATCGAGCAGACTGTTGACGATGGTGAAATCATTGTTCACCCGGTGCTGCAATTCGCGGAACAGCAATTCGCGCTCCGCAAGCTTGGCGCTGCGTTCGGCCACGGCATTGCGGGCCGCGACGCGGAACGCTTCGCCGACCGCGATGACTGCCATCACGGTCAGCGCCACCAGAATGGCTGCTGCGATTTGCTGATCGGTATGGCCGCCCAGGGGGCTCGTCTTCGGAACCACGAAGGTCCAGGCCAGAAGCGCGGTACCCAGGAGCGTGCCCAGTCCCGCCTGCCATCCGCCCAAAAGAGTCGCCAGCAGCGCGGCAGGATAGACGAAGGCGTAGGGCGCTGCGCCCGGCACAATGTGATCGACGATCAGGCGAAGGACGACAGCCAGGCCGATGCCCAGAACGGCGCAGCCCGCTTTGCTGGCCCAGCTGGGTGCGATACCGGACAAAAGGTGCGGAATGTCCAGTT
This sequence comes from uncultured Rhizobium sp., assembly GCA_964461855.1. Lineage (GTDB taxonomy): Bacteria > Pseudomonadota > Alphaproteobacteria > Micropepsales > Micropepsaceae > Rhizomicrobium. The sequence continues at coordinate 14,350 of CAYWWT010000009.1, forward strand.
CCGTCATCCGTGGAATCAAGGTGCCCCCACACTTGTCCGTGCCGCGCGAAAACTTAGGGCGATATCGCGCGCGGGGCAACAAGCGCCGAGGGGCGAAAACCGCTCGCACAAATTTCGCCGCAAGCGGAGCGGCCGACTGGTTCCTCAGGCGATCTTGCGGATGACCTCCGACAATTTGCCCGCGATGGTTTCGATATCGCTTTGAGAAAGGATCAGGGGCGGCGACAGGGCGATGATGTCGCCGGTGACGCGGATCAAAAGCCCGTCGCCAAAGCATTTGACGAAAACATCGTAAGCCCGTGTTCCCGGGGCGCCCGGGCGGGAGGCGAGCTCGATACCGGCAATCAGCCCGATGGTGCGAATGTCGATGACGTTGGGCAGATCCTTGAGCCCCCGCATCGCTGAGCGCCAGGCCGCGGCGAGTGACGCGCCGCGCGTAAGAAGTCCTTCGCGCTTATAGATGTCCAGCGCCGCCAGACCGGCTGCGCAAGCAGCTGGATGGCCCGAATAGGTATAACCGTGGAACAACTCAATCTGTTCGACCGGTCCTTGCATCAAAGCATCGTGCACGGCACGGCTGGCAAAGACCGCGCCCATCGGGATCGCGCCGTTGGTAAGGCCCTTGGCGGTGGTGACCAGATCGGGCACCACGCCGAAATAATCCACCGCGAAAGGCGTGCCCATGCGGCCAAAGCCGGTGATGACCTCGTCGAAGATAAGCAGAATTCCGTATTTTTTGGTGATGGCGCGCAGCCGCTCCAGATAGCCTTTCGGCGGCAGCAGCACACCGGTCGAGCCTGCCACCGGCTCCACGATCACGGCGGCGATGGTTTCGGCGCCATGCAGCGCCACCATGCGCTCAAGGTCATCGGCCAGCTCCGCGCCATGTTCGGGCAAGTCCGGCGAGAAGGCATTGCGTGCCAGGTCGTGGGTATGGCGCAGATGTTCGGCGCCTGGGAGAAGCGGAAAGACGCGGCGATTATTGACCAGCCCGCCGACCGAAATGCCCCCAAAGCCCACGCCATGATAGCCGCGCTCCCGCCCGATCAGCCGCGCGCGGGTACCCTGGCCGATGGCGCGCTGGTAGGCGAGGGCGATCTTGAGAGCGGTGTCGACTGCTTCCGATCCCGAACCGGCGAAAAAGACCCGGTCCAGTCCCGCCGGTGCGATCTCGGCCAGCTTCTCGGCGAATTCGAAGGCGATGGGATGGCCCATCTGGAAGGCGGGTGCGTAATCGAGCTTTTCCAGCTGCCGCGCCACGGCCTGGGTGATTTCCTGCCGCCCATGCCCGGCATTGACGCACCACAGGCCCGCCGTGCCATCCAGGATCTGGTTGCCGTCAACGTCACGATAATACATGCCCTGCGCACTCTCGAGCAGGCGCGGCGTCTGCTTGAACTGCCGATTGGCGGTGAAGGGCATCCAGAAATTTTCGAGATTTCGTGTATTGGCCGTCATTGCCCTCTCCCTCCTCAAAGACCGGCCTCAGCACGGCCCATCCGGCTGAGGTCATAGCGCATCTTCGAAAGCCCGTCTGCGGGGCAAACCGGCGCGCGCGGGGGGCTTGCCGGTTGTGCATGACCCGTTGCAGGAGGAGTGCCGGCTCGGCAGGGGCCGTCAGCCGGGGTAAGGTCGCCGCTACGGGCTTGGCGCCGGTTGTGGTTTGGAGGGGATGTCATGTCGAGCATTCGCGGCGCTGGCCATCTTATCGCATCGGCTCTTTTCATCACGCTCTGTCTGGCCGGGCAGGCCCACGCGCTCCTGCTCACACCGGCCGAAAGCGATGCCGCGCGTCTGCTGCCGCCGCCGCCCAAGCCGGGTTCGCCTGCGGCGAAGGCGGAGGTCGCAGAGCTTCATGCCATCGCTGTCCGCAGCGCACCGGACATGGTGGCCGCGGCTGCCCGCGACGCCATGGATCAGAAGCCCGACATGTTCAACGGTGTCCTGGGATTTGACGCGATGGCGCTTCCCGCCACGGCCAGGCTTTTGACCGAGGTATTTGAAGAACAGGCGGCAGCGGGCAAACCCGCCAAAGATTTTTTCCATCGCGACCGGCCTTGGATCGTCGACCCGACGATCCGGACCTGCACCAAGCAACCGCCCGGCCCCGCCGCCAATACTTATCCCAGCGGGCATTCGACCACAGCCTTTTCCCTGGGCGTGGTTCTGGCGGCTCTAATGCCGGAGAAAGCGCAGATCATCCTGGCGCGCGCCGCACAGGCGGCGGAAAACCGGCTGATCTGCGGCATGCATTTTCGCAGCGATATCGTGGCGGGCCAGCAATTCGGCACCGCGCTGGCGCTGCGGCTGATGGAAAAGCCCGCCTTCAAGGCCCAGATGGCAGCGGCGCGGGCAGAGTTGCGCGCCGCCCACCACAGCGAATGATCGGTTGCGTCTGCCGATCGCCACAGGGCGCTTTCAAAGCTGATTAAAAAAGGGAAAGCCCGGCCATGAGGCGGGCTCTCCCTATCCATCCTTGCGGCTATGGCTCACTGCCAATCGCGGCTGACCTTGTAATAATTGTAAGTCTTTTCCCGGATCGAACCCAGGCTGCCGTCATGCTTGGTAAGATCCTTGAGGTCATAGGCGGGCGCGTTTTCGACACGCGCCTTGTCGAGGGGTACGACATAGCCGCCCTTGTCCTCGCTGTAATTCAGCATCGACCAGGGCACCGGGTAATATTTCTCGCCGATCCCCATCAGGCCGCCAAAGCCCAGCGCGGCGAACATGATCTGATTGGACGTCTTGTCCAGGACAACGTCTTCCACCGTGCCGATTTTGTCGCCGGCAGTGTTATAGACCGTCGTTCCCTTGACCTTGGATGCAAGAATGGCGGTGGTGTGACCGCTGCTGGTCGTCATGTGATCCTCCTGAATATGCTGCGAGCCGGCGTTTCGCCGGGATCGAAATTTCCTGTTGAGAGACGCGAGAGCGGCGGGAAACGGCTTTCGCCTGTTCTCCGCCGCTCTTTTTGTGACCTTTGATCCTTTTGAGATCATCGCATCACCATTAGGGAATGCCGGAACCGTTGCCTCGTTCCGGCCTTATTCAAAAAGATGCCCCGCGCTGATCGGCGTCCATTCCACCGCCAAAACCCCCGCGAGTTCCGAAATGCGTTCCGCAAGTTCCGGCGATTGGTCCTGGGCTTGGCGGCTATACCATTCCAGGTGGCATTCGATCCGCCGCGGCCCGTCATAGGCGACGGCGAAGGACGAAATCGTGTATCCGGCGGCGCGGATGCGATCACACAGATCGCGATTGGATGGCCCGGTGCCGTCGAGCCGCACAATAAGTTGTCCGCGATGCTCGCGCCGCAAAGCCGGCTCCACCCGCTTCAGGATCGAGAGCACCAAAAAGGCAAGGATCGTCAACGCCGCTCCGAAACCGAGATAGCCCGCGCCCAGGATGAGGCCCACCACGGTGACCAGCCACAGGGTCGCGGCGGTGGTGACGCCGGTCACCAGGCTGCCGCGCCGCACGATGGCGCCCGCCCCGATGAAACCGATGCCCGACAGGATTCCCAAGGGAAAGCGCAAGACATCCATCCGGGCAAAACTCTCGGCGGTTTTGCCGGTGACGTTCAGCATCAAATTGGCTTCGATCATCGCGCCTGCCGCGGCGAGGCAGATCAGGATTGTGGTGCGAAGGCCTGCGATGCGGCCGCGCGTGGACCGGTCGAAGCCGATCAGGCCCCCTGCGGCCAGCGCCGCCAGCAATCGCAAGGCAATGTCGGTGGCTGTGATGTCCGTCGTCATCCGTTCCTGGAGGCGCCTTGTCGCCTCTGAAAACGTCCGGCGGCGTATTTGGTTGAGGCCGGAGCAGGGTTTTTGCCGGGGCGAAGATTGGTCTAGCATCCGGCTTTCCGCCGGAGCCTTGCCCCATGAATGCCCCCCATGCCGACACGCCGCGCCGCCTGGATCTGAAGGATCCGTCGCTGTTTACCGACAAGGCCTATGTCGCGGGCGAATGGGTCGGGGCGCCGGACGGCAAGACAATGACGATCACCGATCCCTTCGATGGCGCGTTGCTTGCCAGGGTACCGGATTTGGGGGTGGAGGCTTTGCGCCACGCCATCGATGCCGCTCACAGTGCCCAGAAGGAATGGGCGAAAAGGACGGTCAAGGAACGGGCGCAGGTGCTGCGCCGCTGGTTCGACCTGGTAATCGCCAACGCCGACGATCTGGCGCTGATCCTCACCAGCGAGCAAGGCAAACCCCTGGCCGAAGCCAAGGGCGAGATCATCGGCAATGCCGCTTATCTGGAATGGTTTGCCGAAGAGGCCAAGCGCATCGACGGCGACGTCATTCCCAGCCCGCGCGGCGACCAGCGCATGCTGGTGTTGAAACAGCCCTTGGGCGTCTGCGCCGCCATCACGCCGTGGAATTTTCCCAACGGCATGATCACCCGCAAGATAGCGCCCGCCCTGGCGGCCGGTTGCACCATGGTGCTGAAGCCCGCGCCCCAGACGCCGTTGTCGGCGCTGGCCTTGGCCGTACTGGGCGAGCGCGCTGGCGTTCCCAAAGGCTGCTTCTCGGTGGTGACCGGCGAAGCAAAGCCGATCGGTGAGGAATTCTGCCGCAACCCGAAAATCGCCAAGATCACCTTCACCGGGTCCACGGCGGTAGGCGCCTGGCTGATGCGCGAGGCGTCGGGCCAGATCAAGCGCCTGTCGCTGGAATTGGGCGGCAATGCGCCTTTCATCGTATTCGACGATGCCGATTTGGACGCGGCGATCGAGGGCGCGGTGGCCTCGAAATATCGCAACGCCGGTCAGACCTGCATCAGTGCCAACCGCATCTATGTGCAGGACGGTGTTCATGACGCCTTTGTCGAGAAGCTGAAAACGCGCATCGCCAAGCTGAAACTGGGCCAGGGCACCGAAGCCGGTGTGCAAATGGGCCCGCTGATCGACGCCAAGGCATTGGCCAAGATGCAGGATCATCTCAAAGACGCGCTTGCCCAGGGCGGCACCTTGGTGGCAGGCGGCCGTCAGCCGGATTTGGGCGGGACGTTCTTCGAGCCCACCATTGTCACCGGCGTGACTCAGGCGATGAAAGTCGCGCGCGAGGAAACCTTTGCGCCGCTGGCACCGATCATCCGCTTCAAAAGCGAAGACGATGTGATCGCGATGGCCAATGCCACGCAATTCGGCCTGGCTGCCTATTTTTATGCCCGCGACCTGTCGCGGGTCTGGCGGGTCGCCGAAGCGTTGGAAACCGGCATGGTGGGCGTCAACACGTCCATGATCGGAGGCGAGATGGCGCCCTTCGGCGGTGCCAAGCAATCCGGGCTGGGCCGCGAAGGCTCCAAATACGGGATCGAAAGCTATCTCGAGCTCAAGCTGGTCTGCATGAGCGGAATTTAAGCTTGGAGCAGTTCGACCTTGTCGTCATAGGGGGCGGCGTCAATGGTTGCGGCATCGCGCGCGATGCGGCGGGGCGCGGCTATTCGGTCCTGCTGGCGGAAAAAGGTGATCTGGCCGGCGGCACATCGTCCGCCTCGACCAAGCTGATCCATGGCGGGCTGCGCTATCTGGAATTCTACGAATTTTCGCTGGTGCGCGAAGCGTTGAAGGAGCGCGAAGTGCTGTGGGCGATGGCGCCGCACATCATCTGGCCGTTGCGCTTTGTCTTGCCCGAAAGCGCGGATTCCCGGCCCGCCTGGCTGCTGCGGCTGGGACTTTTTCTCTACGACCATATTGGCGGACGCAAGCGCCTGCCGCCGACGCAGGCGCTTGACCTGAGGCGCGATTCGGCCGGGGTGCCGCTGAAACCTTCGATGACCAAAGGCTTCGAATATTCCGATTGCTGGGTGATGGATTCGCGGCTGGTGGTGCTGAACGCCCGCGACGCCGCGGCGAGGGGTGCGGAAATCTGCACGCAGACCGAAGTGTTGCATCTGGCGCGCCGGGACGGCGGTTTTGCCGTCACATTGAAGGATGCAGCCGGCGAACGGCAGGTCCGCGCCCGGATGGTGGTCAATGCCGCCGGTCCCTGGGTTGATCATGTCCTGAACCGCGTCGCCGATGAGCCGCCGCGCCATCATGTCCGCCTGGTGCAGGGCAGTCATATCGTGGTGCGCAAACTCTATGATCACGACCGCTGCTATATTTTCCAGAATCGCGACGGGCGAGTGATCTTCGCCATCCCTTACGAAAATGACTTTACGCTTATCGGCACCACCGACCGCGACTATACCGGCGACCCGGCGGATGTGAAAATCAGCGCAGAGGAGCGGGCGTATCTCTGCGCCGCCGCGAGCGAATATTTCCGCGTGCCCGTGACGGACGACCAGATCGTCTGGTGCTATTCGGGCGTGCGACCCCTGTTCGACGATGGTGCTTCCAAGGCTCAGGAAACCACCCGCGAATATGTGCTGCGCCTGGAAGGCGATGCTGGAACGGGCGCTTTGCTTAACGTGTTCGGGGGTAAAATCACCACCTATCGCCATCTGTCGGAAAGGGCGCTGGAGAAGATCGAAACGGTGCTGGGTGCGCGCGGTCCTGCTTGGACCAAAGGCTCATCTCTTCCGGGCGGCAATTTTCCCGTTGATGGCTTTGAAGCATTGGTAGCTGCGTTGCGAAATGCATTTCCGATCGTCGCATCTGCCGCGGTCCGCCGCCTGGCGCGCGCCTATGGTACCGAGGCAAAATCCATTCTCGCCGATCCGGGACGGATGCTGGGCGCCGATCTGGGCACCGGCGAAGTGGATTTCCTGGTCGAGAAGGAGTGGGCGCGAAGCGCCGATGATATTCTCTGGCGTCGCGGCAAGCTCGGCTTGCGGTTTTCGCCGCAGGAAAAGCTGGCGCTGCAGCATTATCTGGAGACGCGCTGATGGCGGATTTCATATTGGCGATCGACCAGGGCACGACGTCGTCGCGTGCCATGATTTTCGACAAGACCTATCGTGTGCGTGGGGTGGCGCAAGAAGAGTTCCCCCAGCATTTCCCACGTTCCGGCTGGGTCGAGCATGATCCGGAAGACATATGGCGCACCGTGCTCGCCACCATGCAGGGCGCATTGGCCGGCGCGAAGCTGAAAGCGTCCGCTATCGCCGCCATCGGTATCACCAACCAGCGCGAAACCACCCTGATCTGGGACCGCAAGACCGGCCGCGCTCTTCACAACGCCATTGTCTGGCAGGACCGGCGCACCGCTGAGACATGCGCGAGGTTGCGCAAGGACGGTGCGGAGGCCGCGGTCACCGCGAAGACCGGTTTGCTGCTCGATCCGTATTTCTCGGCCACCAAAGCGGCGTGGATACTGGATCATGTCGAAGGCGCGCGCGCCCGGGCGGAGCGCGGTGAACTCGCGTTCGGAACCATCGATACTTTTCTTCTGTGGCGGCTGACGGGCGGAAGGGTCCACGCCACCGACATCACCAACGCCTCGCGCACGTTGTTGTGCAACATCGACACCGGCGAATGGGATGACGAGTTGCTGCGCCTGTTCGGCGTGCCGCGCGCGCTTCTTCCCGAAATCAAATCCTGCCGCGATGACTTTGGGACGACCGATCCGGCGCTGCTTGGCGTCGCCATTCCCTTGCGCGGCGTCGCGGGAGATCAACAGGCAGCCACCATCGGTCAGGCCTGCTTTGATCCCGGCATGGTCAAATCCACCTACGGCACGGGGTGCTTCGCCGTTCTGAACACCGGACCGGCGCGGATCGCGTCCAAAAACAAGCTTCTCACGACCATCGCCTACCGGATCGGCGGCGAGACTGCCTATGCCCTGGAAGGCTCGATCTTCGTGGCGGGGGCGGCGGTGCAATGGCTGAGAGACAGCTTGCACATGATTACGCGCGCGGAAGAAAGCGGCGCGCTGGCCGCCGCGGCCGACCCCGAACAGGCGGTCTATCTGGTGCCTGCTTTTACGGGCCTGGGCGCGCCGTGGTGGGACCCGCATGCCCGCGGCGCGATGTTCGGCCTGACCCGCAATACCGGGCCCAGGGAATTCGCGCGCGCAGCGCTGGATGCGGTTTGCTTTCAGACCTTGGATCTGCTGGACGCCATGCGCGCGGATTGGACCGGCGCTTCGGATGCCGTCTTGCGCGTCGATGGCGGCATGGTCGCCAGCGACTGGATGCTGCAACGGCTGGCCGACATCCTGGACGTGCCGGTGGACCGTCCGGCGGTGCTGGAAACCACGGCATTGGGCGCGGCCTGGCTGGCGGGGTCGGGTGCCGGGATCTGGCCGGACCGCGACGCCTTCGCCAAAAGCTGGCGCCATGACCACCGCTTCGATCCGGCCATGGACGGGTCCACGCGAACGCGCCTGATCGCGGGTTGGCGGGACGCCGTAAGGCGGACGCGCACGGCAGGAACAGAACGATTCCAGTGAATTAATCTGTTGGATTTCTCGATCCGCCTGGAGTGGAATGGCGGCGTTTTCCGAAAGGGTGAGAGATGAACGCACCGCATTTGCTGGTTCACGACCGCCGCGACAATGTCGGCGTGGTGGTGGTGGAGGATCTGGCTGCCGGCACCGAGATGCTGGCCGTGATCACCGAAGACAATAGCGATTTCCGGCTCAAGGCCGGGCAGGCCATTCCCATCGGCCACAAGGTGGCGCTCAAGGATCTCGCGGTCGGCGATACGGTGATCAAATATGGCGAGGACATCGGCAAGATCGTCGCGCCGGTCGCCAAGGGCGCGCATGTCCATACCCAAAATCTCAAGACCAAGCGCTGGTAGGAGCATCCGATGAATCTGGAAGGCCGGAAAATCTGGGGCTATCGCCGCGAGAATGGGCGCGTCGGCGTGCGCAATTATGTGGCGATCCTGCCGCTTGATGATATCTCCAACGCCGCTTGTGAGGCGGTGGCGGCGCATATCCAGGGCACCATCGCGCTGCCGCATGCCTATGGCCGCCTGCAATTCGGCGAAGACCTCGATCTGCATTTCCGCACCATGATCGGCACCGGCGCCAATCCAAACGTGGCGGCCTGCATTGTCATCGGCATCGAGAGCGGCTGGACCGAGAAAGTGGTGGCCGGTATCGCCAAGACCGGCAAGCCGGTGGCGGGCTTTTCCATCGAAGGCAATGGCGATATCGCAACCGTCGCCGCCGCTTCGCGCAAAGCCAAGGAATTCGTGCATTGGGCTTCGGAGAAAGTGCGCGAGCAATGCCCGATCACCGATGTCTGGGTCGCGGCGAAATGCGGGGAAAGCGACACCACCACGGGACTCGCGTCATGCCCGACCGTCGGCAACATGTACGACAAGCTGGTGCCGCTGGGTCTCTACGGCTGTTTCGGCGAAACCTCGGAACTGACGGGCGCCGAGCATCTGGCGGCGGCACGTGCCGTTTCGCCGGAGATAAAAGAGAAGTTTCTCAAAACCTGGCAGGCCTATCAGGACGATGTGATCGAAGCGCATAAGACTTCGGATCTGTCGGATAGCCAGCCCACCAAGGGCAATATTGCCGGCGGCCTCACCACCATCGAGGAGAAGGCGCTGGGCAACCTCGAAAAGATCGGCAAAAAGATCAAGTTCATCGATGTGCTGGAGCCGGCGGAGGCGCCTGCGCGCGGCAACGGTCTTTATTTCATGGACACGTCTTCGGCGGCGGCGGAATGCTGCACCCTGCAGGCAGCGGCGGGCTATGTGGTTCACATCTTTCCGACCGGACAAGGCAATGTGATCGGCAATCCCATCATGCCGGTGGTCAAGGTGACGGGAAACCCGCGTACTGTCCGGTTGATGGGCGAGCATATCGATGTCGACGTCTCCGGTATCGTGCGGCGCGAAATGACCATCGATCAGGCAGGCGATGTCCTGATCGACATGATCGAGAAGACCGCCAATGGCCGCCTGACTGCCGCCGAGGCGTTGGGCCACCGCGAATTCGTGATGACCAAGCTGTATCGCAGCGCCTGATCCATGAGCGTCGCGCTTTCCCTCGCCGATGCCGAGGCGTTGGTCGTGCGCGCGCTGATGGCGTGCCGAACCTCGCAGGCCAATGCCATCGCCACGGCAAGGGCGCTGGTCGCCGCCCAAGCGGACGGCCAGATGGGTCATGGTCTGGTGCGCGTTCCCTCCTATGCCGAGCAGGCCAAGGTGGGAAAAGTGAACGGCTTCGCTGAACCCGGCATCAGCGGCGATGGCGCGGCGCGGCGGATCGATGCGGGAACCGGCTTCGCCTATCCCGCCATCGATCTGGCGCTGGAGACTTTGACGCCGCTGGCGCGCGAAATGGGTGTCGCGTCCGTAGGTATTTATTCGTCCCATCATTGCGGCCAGGCTGGCCGGCATGTCGAGCGTCTGGCGGAGGAGGGGCTTGTCGCCTTCGCTTTCGCCAACACGCCAAGCGCGATGGCCTTTCATGGTGGCGTGCGGCCCAGGCTGGGTACCGATCCGCTCGCTTTCGCCGCGCCCATCCCGGAACGCGCGCCGCTGGTAATCGATATGGCGCTGTCGGTGGTGGCGCGCAGCAAAATCGTCGGCGCAAAAGCCAGGGGCGAGCCTATTCCGGAAGGCTGGGCGGTGGATGCTAACGGCCAAGCCACGACCGATCCGGGCGCAGCCCTGGCGGGAACATTGCTGCCGATCGGCGGCGCCAAGGGCGCGGCCCTGGCTTTGATCGTGGAAATTCTCTGTGGCGCTTTGGCCGGTGCTCATTTCGGGTGGGAGGCCAGCGGCTTCATGGATGCCAAGGACGGGCCGCCGTGCTCGGGCCAATTCCTGATCGCGCTCGATCCGAACCATTTCGCGGGCGCAAGCTTTGCGGCCCGGATGACCGCGCTGACGCAAGCGATTGTTTCGGACGGTGCGCGGCTGCCAGGCGACCGGCGCCTGGAAGCGCGGGCGCGGGCTAGCCGCGATGGGCTGAAGATCGCCGATGATCTGCATGCGCAGATCGCGGCGCTTGCAGTCTGATAGCGGCTATTGCCAGCGATAAGCCAGCGCCAGGCCCAACACGTCCACACTGGATTCGGTGTTGCCGATCAAGGTCCCGCGCAGAGCGTTGCCGGTGGCGGCAGCGCTCTGGCTTACGGTCCGGCTGTCGTTGAAGAGATGGCCATAGGACAGTTTCAGATCCATGTCCGGCGCGGCAGCCCACGTCGCGCCCAATGAAACCCAGGTGCGATTGGCGTCGGGAATGCGCGGCGCCAGGGTGCCGCCGGGAACCGGCGTCTGATCCAGCGCGACACCGCCGCGCAGGGTGATGTCTTTGCTGGCGGCATATTCGGCACCCGCCGAGATCAGCCAGCTGCTTTTCCAGTTCGTGATGGTGACATCATTGGGCTGAACCGGATTGCCCGCGACCGCCGTCAGATCCTTGAAGCTTGACCAGTCGGTCCAATCGGCGGTGGCGAGCAAGGTCCAGCGATCCGTGAATTGATTGCGCAGGCCGAATTGCAGCTCGGCGGGCGTCGCCAGTTTCGCGCGTGCGCTGGTATCCGACAGCAACGTCGTGGCGTTGCGAATGCCCGCGCCCAATCCGAAACTGTCGAGCGAGAAACTCCAGACGCCGCGAAGCGTGTGATGCACGACCGAGCGATAGGAAACGCCAAGCGTCCAACCGCCGTCCAGAACTGCACGTGCGCCCAAGGTATAACCGTAGCCCCAGCCGGACGCGCCGATGGTGGACGATCCGTCCATCGCGCCAGGAACTGATCCCGGAATGGCATTGAGCGCGCCCAAGGTGCCGATATCGACGGCGCTGGAGAGCGTGCCTTTGGCATATTGCGCCTGCAAGCCGGCCGCGATGGTGAAGCCCGGCACCAGATCATAACCGATGACCGGCGTGATGTTGACGGTCGCGAGCTTGGAGCCCAGCGCGTGATAGCGTCCGGCCCAGCCGTCCGGATATTTCGTCGAGAGCCCCCAGGGCACGGACACCGACACGCCGACCGACCAGCGATCATCGAGGCGTTGGCGAATGGCGATGTCGGGAATGATGGCGTTGCGGATGAAATCCTTGGGCTGCGCATTTCCGCCCGCCGGCGTGCCGGCCGCGGTCAACGCGGTTGTGTAATTGGCGGAGGAGCCCGGCATGATCGACACCGCGCTCAGCGCGAAATCACCGCCATTGGTCCCGCCGACCGCGGCAGGGTTGTACGCCATAAAGCCGGCATCACTCGCGGTTGCAGCGGCACCCGCATAGGCTTCGCCCATCGCTTCGGTGCTTTGTTCGCGCAGGCCGAAGCCTGCCGCGAGCGCAGGCGTTGTAGGTAGCAGACAGAGCACTACAAGAATTGGGCGGCGCATGACATTCCCCGTTGGCCAATACGCGGAAACTCTCCCCGCGGAGACTGCGAATGCTCATGCTTCAACCCACAGTATAAAGAATTTGTTAACGCTGTCCGCTTGCCAGTTTGTTTACCCAGCAAGGCCTAGTGTTTTGAAAGGAGGCCCGGGGCTTTTCCCGTCCGAGTGACCCATGAGTGATGGCAGCATGGCGGCTGATGCGCTCGCCTATTCGCGGGTGTGGCTGCGTTTCTTCGATCCGGAGACCGAGCGCCGCTTTGCGCGCCGGGCTCTGCTCGATTCGATGCTGTTCATCCGCATTTATCTGCTCGCGGGGACCGCGCTCTATATTCTGTACGGCTTTCTCGATGCGCAGGTCAGCGGCGAAGCGCTCACCACCGTCTATATCATCCGCTACGCGATCTGCTGTCCGATCCTGCTGACGAATTTCGCGCTTTCCTTCACGCGGCATTTCGAGCGGATTGGCCAATATGTCCTGGCGCTGCAGATGGCGGCGTCGGGCCTGGGCGTGGTGGCGATGACGGCGGTGATGCCGGCGCCCTTCAACAGCAACTATTATGCCGGCGTGATCATGGTGGTGATCTATTGCGGCAGCTTTATCCGGGTGAATTTCATCACCACGGTGCTGATCTCCCTGATGCTGGTTCTGGCCTATGAAGTCTCGGCGGTGTTTCTCAATCCGCTGCCGACCATCGACCTCATTTCCAACAATTTCTTTCTCCTGATGGCGACCGGCGTCGGCCTGTTGTCGAGCTATATTCAGGAGACCCAGACCCGCAAGGGCTATATCGCCCATCGGATCATCGAAGAGAAGAACGAGATCGCCAATATCCTTCTGGTCGAATCCAATAAGGCCAATCATTCCAAGAGCGAGTTCCTGGCCAATATGAGCCACGAGCTGCGCACGCCGTTGAACGCCATCATCGGCTTCTCCGACATCATGGACAAGGAGACCTTCGGGCCGGTCGGCAATCCGCGCTATGCGTCCTACGTCAAGGACATTTCCAACAGCGGCCACCATCTTCTTTCGATCATCAACGACATATTGGATCTCGCCAAGGCTGAGGCGAACAAGCTCACGCTCGACGAGCGGGAGATCGATCTCAACCATGTCGTGGCGGAAAGCATCCGCATGTGCGAGCCGCGCGCGCAGCAGGGCGGGATCAGGATCGTACCGAAGAGTTGCGGCGAAGAGGTGATGGTGCGCGCCGACGCCAAGCTGATGCTGCAGATTCTGCTCAATTTGATATCGAATGCCGTCAAATTCAGCCATGAAGGCGGTATCGTCGAAGTTGCGCTGGAGCCGGGCGCAGATCGTTCCTTGACCATCGCGGTGCGCGATCAGGGCATCGGCATTCCGGCGAGCGACATTGAGCGGGTGTTGCGCCCGTTCGAGCAGGTCGAGGATTCACGCACCCGGGCGCATGGCGGCACCGGCCTGGGCCTGCCCTATGCGGTCAAGCTTGCCGAACTGCATGGCGGCGCGCTCTGGATCGAAAGCCAGGTCAATGTCGGCACCTCGGTCATGGTGGTGCTGCCGCGCGAACGCTTTGTGGGCGCGCGTCAGGGGCAATCTGGCAGCAATCTCCAGCTGGCGGGCTGAGCCGCGTCTTCGCTCAGGGCTTGCGGATATAGAGAAGCCGCACACGTCCGGTCTTCTCGGTTTCGGTCCAGCATTCCGCCGCACCCAGGCCTTCCGACCAGCCCAGCATTTCCGCGTCGCCGCGATATTGCAGGGTCCAGTCGGCGATAAATTCCATCGGCCAGAGATTGGAAAGCGCGGTCTCGTTCATGTTGCCGATGATGAGCAGCCCGCCCGGGACGAGGGCATCATAAAGCCTGCGCACCAAAAGCCGCGCGCGCCGGTCGCTGAGATAGTCGAGCAGGCCGACCGAATAGATCATGTCCTGGGGCGCCACCGCCTGAAGACCGCCATTGGCGCGCAGGATGTCGGTGAAGGAAATGTTGAGGCACTGCAGATGCGCATTGCCGCTCAGCTTGAGCAGAGCCGGATAGCAGCGGTCATAGGCATAGCCCAGCGCCTGGGTCTCCTGGCCCACCAAGGTGAACTCCACCTTTCCGGCACGCGCATGCGGGCCTTCCAGGAAGGTCTGGA